>NZ_JAPQKZ010000021.1:0-110709 GCF_027257075.1 Bacteroides sp. LFL-34
ATAATTGGAATATAGCAACTTGTTGCCAAATGCATGAGGAAAAAGCAGCATAGCCAAAAGAAAATATAGCAGAACTGTAAAATATAAAAGAGGTTGTGCCAACGTTTTGACACAACCTCCTGTACTGTCCACACATACGATGTAACAGTGTTTTTTGCCAAATTAGTTTTGGCGAGATAGCTTTTGAATTTTGTTACCATATTATATTGATTTATAATGAATACGGTAACAATATAATAGAATATATCAGACATTATACGCAGTTGCCTAATGGTTGGTGTACTACTACACTTAAAGATTTATGCGAAAACATCAATGGATTGTGGAAAGGGAAGAAAGAACCATTTGTCCATGTGGGTGTTATACGCAATGCAAATTTTACAAAAGACTTTAAGTTAGACTATTCAAATATCGAATATATTGATGTTGAACAACGAACTTTTACTAAACGCCATTTAATGAATGGTGATTTAATTGTAGAGAAATCAGGCGGTAGTGATAATAATCCTGTAGGAAGAACAATACTCTATGAAGGTGAAGGTGGCGTTTTTTCATTCAGTAATTTTACAATGGTATTAAGAATAAAGTATAGCAACACCATATTAAGCAAATTTTTGTACTATTATATTCTGGCTATATATCAGACAGGAGCTATGAGATTGATGCAAACACAGACTACGGGTTTACACAATCTGATTCTTGATAAATTTTTATTAATGCCTATATACCTACCACCGTCTTCTGAGCAGAAGCGGATAATCGATAAAATAGAAATGATTTTCGCCACTTTAGATATGATAATGGAGAGTTTATAAGCTCCCCATTATCATGTCCAATTGAGAAAATAAAGTCTGTATTTTAGCCTTAATTAGTTTTTGTTCAGATAATGGAGGTAACATTAATCTTATAGAACACATATCGGTTTGAGTAAGTTTTAAGCGTGTACTTCCATTTACGTACTCAGAATAATCAATTTGATTAAGTGAGTATTGTAGAAATTCAAAATCAATTTTGGGAGATAGGATGTGAACATGATTATTTACCCAACTTTTTCCACTTATAGAATATGCCTTAATCGCATTTTTATCAAGGAAAGGTGCGCCATCTTCACCAAGCAATAAATAATGACCATCTACAATATAGTCATCTATCAGTCCAACTTGACCTGTTGCACCATAATAAGGGTACAACCTATCTATTTGTTTACCCTTTATTCGTAAATTACGTTCATTTGAATTAATAGGTTTCCGTAAATTGTCTAATACGTCTGCAACTTGATCAAGCCTGCAAACTGCCCAACCATTAGGCAACTGCGTATAATGTCTGTTATCACAAGGTGTGAAGTCAGGATTTATACGTTTCAAGAGTTCGATGGCAGGCTCATCATTCGGATTTTGGGGTACGAGTTTGCCGTGAATGGCAAGATCAAGGATTTTGCTTTTGGCTTGCTTGATGACGGTCTGCAAGTCAGCTTTGCCTTGCTCTATTTGGTCAATAAGGAAGAACCAACGCTCAATCTCACAAACTATGCGACGTTGTTCAGAAATAGGTGGAAGTGGTAGCTGCAAAGAAAGCAATAACTCTCGTTTTAGTCCTGGTATCAGACCATTAGCTTTGGATATTATATTCTCTATGTTATTCTTTACAACAGCTTTTATATATTTAATATCGGTATAATTTGTATATCCCCTTACAGCCTGTATCTGACGAGCTATATGAGCTACACCAATATTATTAATTGCCATTTTTCCTACACCAGCACCTTTACATACTACAAGCAAATCGTTTAAATAAGAATAAACAGAAGGGGATTCTGTCCAGCGGTTTATAATAAGTTGCTCGTTTTCAATATTGCTTGCCCCAATAATATAAGGTATGCCTGCAATATTGGCATTATATTTTTCAGGAGGAAAATCTTGTCCAGAGACAAGTTCTAAGATTTCTCCTAATGTTGTCCACACCCATACCTCAGGCACTTCAAACGGCACGTTCTCATAATGGTACGTATCAGAAGAAACAGTTTTCTTACTTTTCTTTATCTTTCCCTCCTTTATCAAACGTTCTTTCTCTTCCTTAATACGTTCAAGTAAAACAGATGCAGGTTCATCATTTGGATCTTGTGGGACAAGTTTTCCTCTAATAGCGAGGTCTAATATTTTCTGTCGTAGTTTCTTTGTGTCCATTAGTCCTCGATATTTGCCATTAATTTTTGAAGTTCAGCCACCGCTTTACTTATGTTATCACTTTTCTCTTTGAGAATATCAATTAATTCTGATAATGAATAGTCTACTTCATCTCCGCCCTGTTTTATCCAAGATACATCAAGGCTAGTCTTGTCACGAGTTATTATTTCATCACAAGTATATTTACGCCAACGCCCATTCGGATTATCCTCAGCATTATATGTTTCTACACGAGCATTTATATCCTCCGCATGATAACACGAAACGAAATCATCAAGATGATGCCTTTGCATTGGATTAGTAGCCAATGTATGCTTTACATCCGTACGATAATCATAAAACCAAATATCCTTCGTACCACTACCTTTTGTAAAGAATAATACATTAGCTTTTACACCTTGAGCATAAAATATACCAGTCGGCAAACGCAAAATAGTATGTAAATTAAATTCCGAAAGTAGTTTCTTACGAATCACTTCTCCAGCGCCCCCTTCAAACAGTACGTTATCAGGCAAAACAACCGCTGCACGTCCGCCTGTTTTGAGCGAAAGCATTATATGCTGTAAGAAATTCAATTGATTATTTTTCGTTTCAACATAAAAATCACTTCGATTAATGTCGACAGAACCAGAAGGACGGGTTCCAAAAGGCGGATTAGCAAGAATGACATTCACTAGTATATTAGGTTCTTTTTCTAAAGAGTCCTGACATATGATAGGACTTCGGTCAGTACCAACACCATGAAGATACAAGTTCATCGAAGCTAATGTAACAACCAAAGGAGTATTATCCGAACCATGTAGAGCTTTATTCCGCAAAAAGTCCCGTTTGCCTTTGTCTTGTGATTGTTTTTTCATGTAGTCATAAGCAGCCAAAAGAAAACCACCAGTTCCACAAGCCGGGTCACAAACCGTTTCCCCAATCTGAGGACGAGTTACATCAACCATTGCCGATATAAGAGAACGAGGAGTAAAATACTGACCTGCTCCACTCTTTTTATCTTGTCCATTCTTCTCTAAAATACTTTCATAAATAGCCCCCTTAACATCACCATCCATTATAAGCCATTGCTCCTCATTAATCATTGTTATGACTTTCTTTAAATATACAGACTTATCTATTTTGTTTTGAGCTTTCGTATAGATAGTACCAATCAGATTATCCTGCTCACTCAGTATTCTCAATGTATTTTCATACTGACCTATCAAATCAAGACCATCCAATTCTATCAGGTTTTCCCAACGATATCCTTCAGGTATGGCTGATTCTTCGTCAAGCAATTTAACGTTTTCATCATCCATTTTCAGAAATAACAAATAAGTCAGTTGGGTTATATAATCGGTAAATCCAATACCTTGCCCCGCTAACGTAGTGGCAAGTGTCCAAACCTTTTTAGTCAGACCTTGCTCATTCGAATTTGATTTTGCCATATTAATTTTATGCTACTTTTCTATTATAAATTAAAAACTGAGATAATGAAACAATAGCCTCATTCACCGCTGCTATAGTACCAAACTTACGTATCATCTGAAGCGCTATTGTTTTATCATCTTCCTTTATTTCTTTTATTGTACAAGAACCATTCGCTACAATATAGTTCACAATCTGACGGATAGTATTCTTTTGAGCCTCAGTCATTGTACGCTGTATCTGCCCACACCACAATTCAAAACGTTGGGCAGCCATTGATGACAGGCTACGAAGTTCTGTCACCTGATGATAAGCATATCTGACTAACTGAATAATATTAGTCAAAGCTTCTTTTTCTTCTTTCGTCCCAAAATGTACTACATTGGAAGGGTTAACAATAGAGTATGTATTCCATAATTGAGAAGGAGTAAACTTGTAATTCTCCATTTTCATCCGATTCTCCAAATCCTTAAGCATTGCATAAGTGATAGATTCTCCGTTATTGTTATAAATAATGCGTAAAGCCTCTATCTCATCTCTATGTTCATTTACATATTGTTCAAACGCCTGAGTCGTGTCGTGAGCTTCCTCTATGGAAAATCCTTTCTCAATCAATGTATCTTCACCGGGCATTAAAATTGTGACAAATCCGGCGTTCAGAATACACAGATATTCACGGGCATCGGGATGAATAGCGAGAGGACGCACCAAGCCTTTCCGTTCGTTATTCGGTTCGTTTATATTCACATATTCCGGCAACAGATTATTATCCAAAGCTTCATATATACGAGATGCCATATCCCGCATATCTGTACCAGCCAATCTTATAAACTCATTCCTCTGTTCTTCATTTGCCTTATTATGTATTCTTGACAGACGGCTAGCCAACAATCGCAGATGTTCATCCGGCAGTTCACCATGAGAGATACGCTCTAAAAGTTGCCTGAAAGACAATAATGTTTCAGCATTGCTTCCCGCTCCAGAAGTTGTTACATAATGCTCATGTTCTGTTACTCCCACCGCATCGACTAAGAAAAACAAATCTTTACTATGAGCATTTGGAGTAACATTACGCAGTTGCTCATCACCAATTGTACGTACTCCCCTACCTTTCATCTGAGTATAAAGAGAGTCAGACTCGACATCACGCATAAACATCACCACTTCCAAAGGCTTCACGTCTGTTCCAGTAGCAACCAAAGTCACAGTTACAGCAATGCGGAACTCCTTATCATTACGAAAATGACGTATCAATTCATTACTATCTCCAGCCGAATAAGTGATTTTCTGCACAAACGTATCATCTTCACGTCCAAAGACTTCCTTCGCTATTTTAACAATATTACTTGCATGAGCATCATTCAAAGCAAATATTAATGTCTTAGGTAAATAGTCAAAATTAGGTTCTCTTTGGGGATCATTAAACATTTCTGTATAAACCGCATCTCTATATGTCTCTAAAATCAACTTTATTTGAGCAGGATTAATAATACTCCTATTCAGTTCTTGTCTTGTATAAGTAGTCGTTTCCTGTGTTTCGATATTTTCAGTTTTACCTGTATAGCGGGTTATTTTACGTACTTTATCCCCCTCGCGAATTGCACCGCCATCTTCGGTTACTTGTGTTTTAATACGGAACACCCTATAATCAACATTGACACCATCAACTATTGACTTTTCAAGAGTGTAGTTCACTATTAAGTTGTTATTAAAGAAGGCTAATGTTTCAACAGCAGGAGTAGCTGTTAACCCAATCATTTTTGCAGAACTAAAATATTCAAGCACACTTCGCCAACTACCATAAATAGAGCGATGGCACTCATCAATAATTATCAAATCAAAGTAATCCGGGGGCAAGTTAGGATGAACTGGCAAATTCATATTTCTAGTGCCGTCGACAACATAATCCGCTTCATTATCATCATCTATAAAATCGTCTCCGGACAATAAAGAAAATAAACGCTGTATAGTAGCGATAACAACATTGGCATCATTTGGGATTTTCGCGGTTTTCAATCTTTCTACCCCAAATATGGTATTAAACGGATCACCATTTTCTGTCAAACGGAATGTTCCAAATTCTCCTTCTGCCTGTTTTCCAAGATTATTACGGTCAACAAGAAACAAAACCCTCTTCATTGAAGTGAAAGCCAACAAACGATAGGCAGCCAAACATGCGGTATAAGTCTTTCCCGCTCCCGTAGCCAAAACCATCAATGCACGATCATGCCCGCTACGAAAACTATTTTCTAATTTTGTTATCGCTTCATACTGGCAATCCCTTAATCCTTTCCTTTTTAAAGTTGGAAGTCCTGCAAAATCATCTTTAAGTCCTAATAGTTTTACTATTTCTTTAGGAGAATGAATTTTATTCAAAGAAATATATTCAGAATCAACTTCACGGGTATCTCTGAATAACAGTTCCCTTCCATTTGACAAATAAACTAAAGGTAAAGGATTCATCCAAGCCTGACACCAATGAGGTACACCTCTAGTATATTTTTCAGCCTGGTCTGCCACAATTTCAGAATAAATTGACACAGATTCTTTCTTTGCTTCCAATACGCCAACAGCTTTACCATTTAAAAAAAGTAAATAGTCAGCTTCACGATTACCTTTCAGCAAGCCTTCTTCGACTGCTATAGCAGATACTTCAGGAGAATAATGATTTCTATCAACTACTTCCCAACCCGCATCATTAAGCATACGGTCAATTATTATTCGAGCCTTTTCTTCCGGTTTCATGTGTGTGTCTTTTTTGTAACTTCCGATAAGGCTATATTATCGGAAGTTACAAAAATAGGTAAAAATATAGAATATGAGAAAGAAATAGAGATTTTTTGATACATCACAACACAATTTCTCTATAAAAGATTCTTTGCATATTAGTAATATTTGTCCAAACACTTCCCATTCCCAAAATAAAGCCCTACTTTTGCGAAGAATATTTTCCCGTATATTAACATATTAACAACAGTATCTCACAAATAAAATAAACCCTACAAGATGAAAGAAGAATCCGACAGCCCGTCTGTCCCCTACAATTTCTCCCGGTGTTTCAACGACCAATGTCCACAAGCCTCGAAATGCTTGCGCCACGTAGTTACGCAAGATAAAATAGCCGACTATCTTTATATCTCCATCGTTAATCCGGCACGTTATCCTGCGGATGGAAACCAATGCGAATGTTTCAAGACTGCTGTCAAAGTTCATGTGGCATGGGGACTAAAACGGTTGCTCGACAGAATCCCTTATGAGGATGCAGTCAGTATCAGAATACAATTAGTGGGACACTACGGGAAAACGGGATATTATCGGTTCTATCGTGGAGAACGGGGGCTTATGCCTAAAGACCAAGCCTATATAAAACAACTGTTCCGTAATAAAGGGATAAAAGAAGAACCAACTTACCAACGTTACACAGAAGAATATATTTGGTAAGTTGCTGTCATCTGTCACAGTTTAGGAGTTAATAGTTTAGTAATGAACCGATAAGCCCGTGACAGCAAGAGGTGACAGCAGGGTGATGGCATTTTTGCCGTCACCTGGTTATTAGTCTTACGACATGATAAAGAGTACCGCTACGCGTATGTTTGGAAGGTATTTCTTGCTTTTTCAGTATTCTTCCGAAGGAATTAACCCTCTTGACAGACATCGGGATTGAACTGCCTTTTTGAATATCCTCCATAATCTCCGCTGGAGACAACCACTCCCCTTCTTCAGGCTGTGCGGCACGGAAATAACGGAAGAAAAGTTGCTCTTCCGGTGGGACTTGTTCAAATTCACGGTTGTTTTCCACCATGATCTTTTCTTCCTCCTGGTCGAACCAGTAACGTTCGCCATGTTCCAATTCGTACATAGCTTGTGCGTAAAGCTGCTCATAGTCTATCGGACGATTGGTGTCAATCACTCCGGTCACTTCGATGCAAATAAAACGACGGCTGCCGGAAGGGTCGGTCAACAAGTCTTTCTGGTTACTTGTAGCTATGAATGAGGCATAACGGCGCATTTCAAGCACGGCACTGCCATGAGGTTTCTTCACATTCAATACTGGCTTTTGCAGAATATGTTTCAGAAAGCCTTGTTGTGTCGAACTCACCTGGTCAAATTCATCGATATTGATAAGCGCAAAACGATTGAGGTAAAGTTCGGCATCTTTCTTTCGGGAAAAATCAATACTGTCGGTATAGTAGGAACGCTCGGAAGGAGGCATTATGCTCCGGCAAAAGGTGGATTTACGTGTTCCTTGCGGTCCGACGAGTAAGGGCGAAACACTGTTTGCATACTTTTTATTGCTTCCTTTCCAATGAGAAACCATATTGAGGAACCAACGGTGGAACAAATCCATCCAATACGGATTCTTACAAGGGACGGTGGCTGCCAATGCACGAATACGGTCTTTACCGTCCCATGCGGGAAGCCGGTAGAGAAAATCTTCCAACGGGTTGAATACAGGGACGCGGTTGGAGTAAATATAACGGCTAATATCCCTGTCCCACAAGGGGATGCCTTCCATTTGTGCATCCAAAGCAATGCTGTTCAACGCACGTTTGTCGAGAGGATTGAAGCGGAAACGAAAAGAAAGCCTTTCACGATATTCTACCTCACCAATTTGGGTATTATGGCGGAATTCATAGCGGCGTTTCATGAATTCTTCAGTCTGCAAGGCGAGTTGCTGCTCTTTGCTTAGGCTGATATTCTTGCCGAAGCCTTTGCACTCGGTATATATATTGCCGATCATTTGCCGAATAAGCTCTTCTTGTTTATACATATAGAAGTGGAAAACGGTACGTCTCACGACTTCTTCTTGCGGAAGTCCCGAAGCAAAACAGTTTTTAGCCAGTTGAACGACTAAAGGATGCCATGTGCCTTCACGCAATTCAAGTCCCGCTTCCCGAAGATCGGCATACGCTTTCCGAAAAGCGGCTTCGAAAAGCATCAGGAAGGCATTTTCCGCATCATATCCCGGTACGGCACGAGTCAATGGAGATTTCTCCGCCTGAACCGCTTCCCGGAAAGTGGTTTCTTCGGGCATTGATGATGGTTGAGAGAGATAAAATTGGACTGAATTCGGACGATATATGATGTCCGGATCGTGGGATAATCGCGAATATTGTTCCAGAGTCGGTTCTTTGGGAAGTATATCGAATGGGATTTGGGGCTGATAACATTTCACAGCCAGTCGATAAGCATGGGCGTGGAATAGTTCCGCTTCTTCCCGTGTTTTAGGAAGCGAGTTGTCCGGTCGGGTGAAGGTAGTCCATATTTTCACCGTTTTACCACTTGAACCCATAAAAACACAACGGGTTTGTGGTTGCTCACAGGCTTTTTGTTTCACTAAAGCGATTTCCGACTTATTGGATAAAGGACCGATGGTCAGTTCTACAATACCGTTGTAGTTTTTCATCTGTTTCTGACCGTTTACTTTACGGAATTCAGCGGAAGGAATTATCTTGGGCAGTTTATCGGCAAACATACACCGTTCATCGGAAAGGGTATATCGCAGATGCTCTCTGAATGTAGAAACAGGGCGGGATTTTATTTCTGTCTTTATCTTATTTACCAGTATATCAAGATCCATTACGCTGAGCGCTATCGTATCTTCATTCTTACGAAATTGAGTAATTTTCATTAATTTGATAATAATTTGTTTTGTCAGCGTCTTTGTGATCGTTGAGACTGCTAAATTACTCATATTATCCGGAACCGACAAGGGAAACAATACTTTAATTTAGAAAATTATTGATATGTCAAGTATTTCTTTGGGGGAAAGAAACAGGTTCGCCTACACGCAGTTACGCTTCAAGTTAGTTTCCTTTGCTTGAAACTAAAGTTTCAGCTAAGAGAAACTGTAGTTTCATCGGTAAGAAACCAATGGTTTCAAGTAATTGAAACTAGAGTTTCAAGCGTATGAAACTAAAGTTTCAAACCGCAGAACCAACAGTTTCGCACCTTGAAACCGTTGGCTTCAAGGCAGGACACAACTCATAATGTACGGGGATAATAAATAGAACGCCTTATCTTTCTATGGCTGATACTATCAAATTCCAAACAGTATCTTTGATTTTTTCTTTGTTTTTGGGTGACAGCATTATTGCTATCACACTGCTATCACCTTGTGCTGTCACACCATTAAGCACTCATACTCTGGAAGTTAATTTATAAATTGTGACAGATGACAGATATATTTCGTTTTTTCATTTCATAGGACCCTGAAGCTGAATTCAAGTTATAAATGCGACACCTACTTATTTCACAGGGGACAATTATTCCGCCATCGTATCATATTCCGCAATTTTCTCCTTACACAGACGTTCAGTTATATCTTTCAAAATACCTATGCGAGAAATAAGGTATTCCAGTTGTTCTTGCGAGATACTGAAATCTTTGTTATAGCGAGCTTCAATGTAAGAACGGCATAATAAATCAAAACATTCTTTCTCTGCGTCCGTATTTTGAAGAAAGACTGCAGTTAATTCCATAGAAAAACGTTTCACCATCCCACCAAGTTCTTTGATTTTATGACTCTTTGGGCGATAGTTCGTAAAGACCATCAGGATACAATTATAAAGTTTCTCACACGTCTGATGAAGAAGAAAAGCAGAAATCTTAGTTTGTTTCTTAGGCAAATAATATTCTTTCACCCCTTCTAAAAGCCCGCAAGCATATGGATATAATTCATTAAATTCTTTTTGTGCAATATCTCGAATCTCCCTAAAACTCAACTTCCGTGGTTTAGCCAATTCATGTTTGCCACTATTATAAAGCATAATCCCCTCCTTTACTATATCCGTAAAGAAATACTGGCTGACTTCCAAGTTACGGTTTACAGTATTAATATGCTCTACTATAAATTGCGGAAAAGCATGACGACGATCTGCAAACAAGTCATGATATTTATTCGTAATACGGTGTAATTTCTCTTCCACTTGCTTAGCCGGTCCGGTTATGACCACAAGAATATCATAATCACTCTGATACGAAGTATGAACACCGAATTCTATATTACTATCCCATAAAACATAGTTTCCCCTTGCATAACTTCCGAACAGGATAACCATCTGACAATTCCCGATGCTTTTACGCACTAAATCCAGCAAGACTGTCAATTCTTCCTGCGTTCGCTTGGGTAAACGTTTTATAGACTTTTTCATAATCATGCTTATTTGAAAACTTTACAAAGATACGAACTTTATAAGGTCAATTATTCCTTCCACAACACTTTTTATACTTCTTCCCGCTTCCACAGGGACAAGGATCGTTCCTTCCGACCGTGTGTCCGGAAGGCATACCACGAAACAGATTGTCTATCCCAGCCTGCATTTCCGGAGTAATGTCCATACCGGCAGCTTTCATATTCGGGCCTGCAACAACGCGGGGAGGATTCTTTCTAAATTTGTCTTTTTGAAATAAAACGAATGTTTCATCCGAAGAATAACCTTTCAGGAACCAACGGGGACAATGATTCACATAATCCATAAATAGTTCAATAGCCTCTTGCAGCTCCTGCATGGAAGAAAGTTTATGGCTAATCATTGAAGTAATAATAGACATTGAATTTTCTTCCGTTTGAGCAGTAAGCCACAAATATGCCAAACTGCTATCCGCTTTTTCCTCCGTATATCCCAGTTTCTTCATCATATATACCTTCAATTCATCCCAACACGGATTAGGAATAACGACTAACGGCATCATTCCTGCCGCAAAAGCTTCTTCTTTGGAAAACTTCTTCCTATTTGTTATTTCACGACGAGCATACATTTTTTCTTCCAAATCATCTAAATCGTCCAAAAATGGAGACTGTATACAAATAGTAGAGTTATAACCATCCACCGCCTCAAAGGTTAGCCGCTGTATCAATGCCGAATTAGCCAAACTATCGGCTATTTCTCTTTTCGTCACCGAATCCTGCAAATAGTCAACCAGCATACTTAACAGATCGAAATAAGACAGATAACCATATAAATTTATGATTCCATAAGCATACTGCTCTACCATAAAACGGATTGCCTGCTTTTCCGAAGTCAAATAATTATTTAAATAAGGAGCTACGGCTTCACGCAATTCATCACAAATCATGTAGCGGACTTTACTTTCTTCCAAGTGACAAGTATCCGTCGCTACGAAAGACAGAATTTCCAACGTACTCACCATAAATGAATTTGTAGTTTCTACATACGTATCGGTTCCCGCTTTCACCAACTTATCAAGCAAAGTCAGCTCATACTGTGTCAATCGGGGAAGCCACATATCAGGGCAAGCCAAAACTGCTTCTGCAAAGTAGGTTGCATATTCATCTTTGCGCAGTTTTGTGGGAACAGGTAGACATAATATTTTCGCCATCTGCTTTAAATCTTCTTTTGTATTCATCTTCAATCCATCTACTAATTTTACCGATGATTGAAATAATTCCGACTGACATCTTATCATAATATCTACTCATTAATTGATTGATTCACAAAAGTAGGAATTTCTTATCCGACATCACTATTTTTGAATGAGAATTTGCAAAGGCAATTACTATTTATACCTTTGTGACTTCAACAGAAAATATGATTTCAATAGAGAATTAGTAACCCGTTAAAAGAGAAATTGATTATGCGTTCATTCATAGTATTTCTTTGTCTGGTCCCCACCCTCCTGTTTGCCCGACAAACTCAACTTGAGACACAGTTGAAAGAAGCCATCAAAGGAAAGAAGGCCGAAATAGGAATAGCCGTCATCATTGATGGAAAAGATACGGTAACTGTCAATAATGATATTCACTATCCACTGATGAGCGTATTCAAGTTTCATCAGGCATTAGCATTGGCAGATTATATGGGAAAACAGAAGCAATCGCTGGAAACCCGGTTACCCATTAAGAAATCGGATTTAAAGCCGGACACTTATAGTCCGCTTCGAGATAAATATCCGCAAGGAGGAATTGAAATGAGTATTGCCGACCTCCTAAGATACACACTTCAGCAGAGTGATAACAATGCTTGCGATATTCTTTTCAACTATCAGGGTGGTCCGGATGCTGTGAATAAGTATATCCATTCACTAGGAATTCGGGAATGTGCCATCGTCGGTACAGAAACTGCCATGCACGAAGACTTGAACCTATGTTATGAAAACTGGACTACTCCGTTAGCCGCAGCCGAATTAGTGGAAATATTCCGTAAGAAGCCATTGTTTCCCAAAGTGTACAAAGACTTCATATTTCAAACAATGGTAGAATGTCAAACCGGGCAAGACCGTCTGGTTGCTCCGTTGCTCGACAAAAAAGTAACCGTAGGTCATAAAACCGGAACGGGAGATCTTAATGCGAAAGGACAACAAATCGGTTGTAATGACATCGGTTTCGTTCTTTTGCCCGGTGGACGTACTTATAGTATAGCTGTCTTCGTGAAGGATTCTGAAGAAAATAATCAAGCGAACAATAAAATTATCGCTGATATTTCCCGTATCGTTTACGAATATGTAATGCAGCATTAAGATGGAGACAAAGTATATTCGGTACGAATGAAGATTGAAACAAAGTAATAGAAATTAGAAAATTCATTTATATGAAACTACATCATATCGCTATCTGGACTTTTCGTCTGGAAGAACTAAAAGAGTTCTATGTCCGCTTCTTCGGAGGAAAAAGCAACGAAAAATATATCAATCCCAAGAAAGGATTCGAGTCCTATTTTATCTCTTTTGGAGAGGGAACAGACTTGGAACTGATGAGTCGTACAGATGTACAGAACACTCCCATTGAAGAAAACAGGGTTGGACTGACACACTTTGCTTTCACCTTTCCCAGCCAGGAAGAAGTATTACGCTTCACCGAACAAATGCGTTCGGAAGGATATACCATCGCCGGCGAACCGCGTACTTCGGGAGACGGATACTTTGAAAGTGTAGTCCTCGATCCTGACGGAAACCGGATTGAGTGCGTATATCGGAGAACTGCAAACGAATCGAAAAACAAAGCAAGACAGGAAACTGAAACAGAAAGTATTCCCCCCGTGACGCTCCATACAGAACGTTTATTTCTCCGCCCTTTCGAAGAAAGAGATGCTGAAGCGTTCTTTGCTTGTTGCCAGAACCCGAATTTGGGAAACAATGCCGGATGGCCACCCCATCGTACGTTGGATGAATCCCGCCGGATACTTCATTCCACATTTATCAACCAAGAGGGAATATGGGCAGTGATACTAAAAGATACAAAACAGCTAATCGGTTCGGTAGGAATTATCCCCGACCCTAAACGCGAAAATCTACAAGTGAGAATGTTGGGTTACTGGCTCGACGAATCATATTGGGGCAAAGGATACATGACCGAAGCAGTGCAGGGTGTCCTCAACTATGGCTTTGAAGAATTGCGGCTTAGCCTCATCACAGCGACCTGTTATCCGCACAATAAACGTTCGCAGAAAGTACTGAAAAAGAACGGTTTCATCTATGAAGGTACACTTCATCAGGCAGAACTGACTTACAACGGAAACATCTACGACCACCAGTGCTACTACCTGCCCGGCATCTCCCAACCTACTCCGGAAGACTATGATGAAATCCTCCATGTATGGGAAATGTCCGTTCGCCACACGCATGATTTCCTGACGGAAGAACATATCCAGTTCTATAAACCACTGGTGCGGAAGCATTATCTACCCGCTGTTGAACTTTTTGTTATCCGGAATGCCAACGGAAAGATTGCCGCCTTCATGGGATTGAGCGACGAACTGATCGAAATGTTATTCGTACACCCCGACGAACAGAGAAAAGGATATGGCAAACGATTAATGGAATATGCAAGAGACAAAAAGCAGATGGATAAGGTGGACGTAAACGAGCAGAATGAAAAAGCACTCCAGTTCTATCTCCATTTGGGATTCCAAGTCATCGGCAGAGATGAAACGGACAGCATGGGTAAACCTTTCCCTATTCTTCATTTGCAACTGCCGGAAGCTGATTCCACTAATAGAGATTAATTTCCCAAAAACGAAAGAAACATGAACTTACGTGCCAGATTATCCGAACGTGTACACATTGAAGATATCAGAGAAGTACTCCATTTCATACAGGACGACGAGCGTCTTAGAGAAGAAGTCTACCAGCTGATATTCGACAAAGACCACATTGTTTCCTATCAGGCATTGTGGGTATGTACTCATTTCTCCAAGGCAGATGTAGAATGGTTGAGCCGGAAACAAGAAGAATTGATTGACGCTGCCATGACCTGCCCACACTCGGGAAAACGGAGAATGATCCTGAACCTGATATGCCAGCAACCTGCCGCCGATCCGCCACGAGTGGATTTCCTTGATTTCTGCATGGAACGCATGATATCCCGCGAGGAACCACCGGGCGTGCAATCGCTCTGCATGAAACTGGCTTATCAACTGACACGCTCCATCCCGGAACTGCAACAGGAATTACGCACAATACTGGAAATCATGGAGCCCGACTTACTGGTTCCCGCTATCCGTTCCGTACGAAAAAACACCCTGAAAGCCATGAAAGCAAAGAAAAACAGATAATTTCTATTGCTTTTATCTCACCGTTCAATTAGAGTATATTCAGATGGAATATCTGGGATATACCCGTCACCGAAATCTGAATACCGATGCAGAAAGTGAAAAAAGCAACAAGCTTATTAATAATTTGATTTCCCACCGGTCCCAACCTCTGAATAAACCTCTGTCCTTGTGAAAGGAATACATAAAAGATGGCCGCCATACAAATAATAACAAGCGCAATGACCAAATAATTAATCCCAGTTTGCAACAATTTACCTTTAACACTGGCAGACGCCATCAAAGTAAAGATAACCGATATACTGCCCGGTCCGATACTGATAGGAAACGTGATGGGATAAAATATCTTCTGCTCGATGTTTTTCCATCTGAAGCCGTCTACATTCTTGCTGGCTTCTTCTTTATCAGACGAACCTGAATCGCCCAACAGCTCCATTGCCGTCTTACAAATCAGTATTCCACCTCCTAACTGAATAACAGGAATAGCCAAACCGAAAATCAATAGAAACAGATGTCCTATCACCAATGTCCCTACACCGATCATTATAAAATTGAGCGTCAGCTTCTGAATGGCTGCTTTCCGTTGTTGAGGATCGAGGTCTGTAAAGAATCCATTGACGACAAAACCATTCCCCAAAGGGTTTATCACCGGAAACAGCGCCATAAACGATGACGAAAATATGATGAGAAGATTACTTAATGACATAATTCCTGTTTTTTGATACTTTATTAATATCTGATACTTATCTAAAACATAAATGGAACGTTATTGTTTTCAGAATACGCTTTTGCGGAATGAATTCGCATCCGTTGGATTCCCTGTAAAAGCAGCTTATAATAAACCTTTAACTAGAAATTAAAATTATGTGTACAAGAGTCGTTTATTCGGGAAAGAATGGAATGGTGGCAACCGGCCGGTCTATGGACTGGAAAACAGAAATGCACAGCAATCTTTGGGTATTTCCCAAAGGTATGGAAAGAAATGGAGAAACGGGAGCCAACTCCCTGAAATGGACGTCCAAGTATGGCAGTGTGGTAACTTCGGCTTTCGAGATTGCCAGCACAGACGGGATGAATGAGAAAGGTTTGGTTGCCAATCTGTTATGGTTGCCCGAAACGGAGTATCCGGTCAGAGATCAAAGTAAACCGGGACTTGCCATTACTGCATGGGTGCAATATATGCTGGATAACTTCGCCACCGTAGACGAGGCTGTCGCTTTCATTGATGAAAACACTTTCCAAGTGGTATCGGACCTGATGCCGGATGGTTCCCGCCTGGCAACCTTGCATTTATCTATTTCCGACGCAACGGGCGATTGTGCAATATTCGAATATACGAGTGGAAAGCTGACTGTTTACCACAGCAAGGAGTACAAAGTAATGACCAACTCCCCTACCTACAACAAGCAACTGGCACTAAACGAATACTGGAAATCAATAGGAGGATTGAGCTTCCTGCCCGGAACCAACCGTCCGTCCGACCGTTTTGCAAGAGCCAGTTTTTATATCAATGCCCTGCCCCAAACAGATGATGTGAGAATAGCCATAGCAAGCGTATTCAGCGTTATCCGTAATACTTCTGTTCCTTATGGCATATCCACTCCCGAATTTCCAGAAATTTCCACCACACAATGGAGAACGGTATCGGATAGTAAGAATTTGCTCTACTTCTTCGAATCAAGTCTGACACCTAATACATTCTGGGTAAACTTACGGGAAACAGACTTGTCGGAAGGAGCTCCGGTACTCAAATTATCTATCGCAAACGGTGAAACTTATCATGGAAATGCAACGAAAGAGTTTAAACCGGCACAGCCGTTCAGATTTATGGGAGTAAAAGGATAAAATTATCCCCGGAAACGATCCATCTGAAGCACATCCCAAAAGTTTTTGTATCTAACTTTTGAGACGTATTTCGATCATTTCCGGGGATAAAATCTGTTTCTTTAACAGCTTGCCATTAATTGAAATAATAAAGGAATACAGCAATTCCTTCCAGCGCCTTCTTTGGTTGGTCTTTTATTTCGATAGCAAACTTGATTTCCGCTTTTGCCACACCACGCAGATTAGTCAGCGAGTGCAAAGTAGTCACCAGACGGATGCTCTGTCCTGACAATACAGCCTGACCGAATTTCATTTTGTCCATACCGTAGTTAATCATCATTTTCAGGTTATTCACCTGGATAATCTGATTCCACAAATAAGGAAGCATAGACAATGTCAGGTAGCCATGAGCAATCGTGCTATGATAAGGGCTATCTACTTTCGCACGTTCCGTATCTACATGAATCCATTGATGATCCAGCGTTGCATCAGCAAAAAGATTGATACGTTCCTGCGAGAGTTCCACATAATCGGAAACACCTATCTGTTGGCCTACTAGTTTTTCGAATTCTTCGTACGAATTGATAATTACTTTTTCCATAAGTCTTATCGTTTTTATGGGGGTTATTTACTATTAAATTGGGGACAAAAATAGGAAAAATAAACTGATACGCCACCAAATTTATAAATAAAAGCAAGGAATGAAGTATTTAGGTATGATTTACAAACTGGAAGCCTGTTTCAGTGCTTCTGTCAGAATACTGTACCCCTTACCATTCAAATGTAAATCGTCGAGAGTCAACTCCGGATTCAGCCTGCCATCCTGCAATAAACGATTGAATACGTCCAGATAGACAATATCTGTTCCCTGCAATTTTTCGTGTATCTTCCGGTTAAGGATCTGGATAAATTTATTCACAGCCGTACTGTAATCATCATAATCATTACGCGGAAAAATACAGAAAAGATATGTTTTCAGTGAAGGGACGGCAAGAACCGCTTTTACATAACGCTCTACATATTCATCTATATTTTCATCGTTCAACTGATAAATATCATTGGTTCCGAATTGAACAACGACCTGGCAATCGGAAGTGTCTACCGCAAAAGACTCCACATAGGCCAGCCCTTCACCGGGAGCACCATAGTTCAGACATTCCCATTGTGGGAAATAGATATCCAGTGCCCAAAAAGCCATGTGACTGTTGCCAAGAAAGGCAAATTTTGGTTTTTCTTCTATCCTATCCATACAATTTCATTCAAACGTCCACGTTATCTCACTCAAACTCTCAAACAAATATAGAATAAAATTCGCGGATTTACGTTACTTTTGCAAAGGTAATCACATTCATTCATATATATAAACCGATGATACATTTTTTCAAGAAACCCGTTTCTTACCTTGCGTTGCCGGAAAAATTCACTTATCCTTTCCATTATACACCTCATCCATTGTGTGTGTTGGCTGCAGAAGAAGTGAAAGAATATATTGCAAGCCGGAAAGAATGGCAAGAGGAATTGGCTTCCGGAAAGATGTTTGGAGTGTTGATTGTGCAAACGGACAACGGAATAACAAACAACGAAGAAAATCAGATTGGTTATCTTGCAGCTTTCTCCGGCAATCTGGCCGGAAAGAATCTGCATCCTTATTTCGTTCCTCCTGTTTATGACCTATTACAACCGGAGGGATTCTTCAAAATCGAAGAAGAACAGATTTCTGCCATTAATATCCGTATTCGTGAATTGGAAAACAGTAGTTCTTATCTCGGTTCAAAAGAGAAATGGAAGATAGAAACGGAACAGGCTAAAGCTGTTTTGAATCAAGCAAAAGCGGAGCTTAAAATGGCAAAGGAGGCGAGAGAGATTCGCCGCCAGTCATCTCCGGAGCTTTCCGAAGAAGAACAAGCCTCCCTGATTCGGGAAAGCCAATACCAAAAGGCGGAATACAAACGACTGGAAAAGGAATGGAAGAAACGATTGGAAGAGCTCGAAACGGAAGTCAGGCACTTCGATATTGAAATAGAACGACTGAAAACCGAACGAAAAGAACGTTCGGCAGCTTTACAAAGAAAATTATTCGAGCAGTTCCGGATGCTAAACGCCCAAGGAGAGGTGAAAGACTTATATACTATTTTTGAGCAAACGGTTCAGAAAGTTCCTCCTGCCGGTGCGGGTGAATGTGCTTTGCCTAAGTTATTGCAATATGCGTATCTTCATCAATTAAAGCCATTGGCTATGGCTGAATTCTGGTGGGGCGACTCTCCTAAAAACGAAATCCGGCATCACGGATATTATTATCCTTCCTGCAAAGGGAAATGCGAACCGATTCTGCAACACATGCTGCAAGGATTGGAGATAGACGAAAATCCACTGCTGAATCCTGTTCATGAAGAGGAAGAACTAGAAATCGTGTTTGAGGATGAATGGTTACTGGTAGTCAATAAACCGGCAGGGATGTTGTCCGTTCCGGGAAAAGCAGAGGACAGAGATTCAGTCTATCATCGTTTGAAGAAAAAATATCCCGAAGCTACCGGTCCCATGATTGTACATCGGCTCGATATGGCTACTTCAGGATTATTGCTCGTTGCCAAAACAAAAGAGGTACATCAGGATTTACAGGCGCAATTTGCAAACAGAAGTATTAAGAAACGCTATGTGGCTGTGTTGGATGGGGCGATAATAAAAACAGAGAAAGAGACAAAGCCAATAGCAGAGAAAGCTATATTAATAGCAAAGAACACTGTATCAACGAAAAAAACAGCAAAAGCAGAAAGAACAGGAAGTACAGGAAGAATCGAACTCCCTCTTTGTCTGAATCCTCTCGACCGTCCTCGGCAAATGGTCAGTAGCGAACACGGGAAAGAAGCGATTACAGAATATCAGATAATCAGTGAGTCTGAAAGAATTACCAGTGAATCTGAAAACACTTTCAACGAATCAAACAGGATTGATGAATCAGAACGGAGTATCAATGAGTCAAGAAAATACACCCGGATTATCTTCTATCCATTGACCGGACGCACACATCAGTTAAGAGTACACGCCGCCCATCCGGAAGGCTTGGGATGCCCCATACTTGGAGACGAACTCTACGGAAAGAAAGCAGACAGACTATACCTCCATGCCGAATATATAGAGTTCCGCCATCCCATATACGGAGACATTCTCTGCATACAGAAAGAGGCCGATTTCCATAAAAAAATATGATTAAGCCATGAACCAAATTCTTTTTGAAATGTATATAGGGGTAATTACTAATTTTCAAAAAGAACCTGACTATGGACATCAAATTCCGCATTACAAAGTATTTAGCCGTATCTGCTTTAGCAATGCTGCTACTGGGAGCCTGCTCCAAAAACAATATCTACATCAACTATCCTGACGAAGAAAACAACGGAGGCTCATCCGGCTCCGGCAATGATGACAACAACGGTAATCCGACCAAAGAGAATGCGCTGATTACTTTCAGTGCTTCCGTAGAAGGACGAAACATCACACGAGCCATGTCCCCCATGGGAAAAGGACTTCAAAGCTGGTTGTGTGCCTATACAGCCAACACATCGAACAATATCACAGGCGCTCCCGTTGCTCAAGGCAACTATGTCACCTCCTCCCCCGGTGTACTGACAGGAAATCTAGGATATAAAATGTATTTGAGCAATGCTATCTATAGCTTTTATGCCGTATCATGCAATTCCACCAGCCCGGCGCCTACTTTCACCAACGGACTATCCGAACCTTTATCCAACGGAGTAGATTATCTTTGGTGGCACGCAGTTCATCAGGACATCGCCAGTTCACAGATAAATATCCCCATAACCTACCAACACGCAGCCACGCAAGTAGTTGTAGCGATCGCCGGAGGAGAAAATATCACTTTAAACAAGATACTTTCCGCTACCATCACCCCACCGAAACCGGGCGCAATCATGGATTTGTCAACAGGTATCATCACTTCGGAAGTCAGCTATGACAAAGCAGCCGATATGGGAATCAACGACTTCACCGTACAATATATCATGTTACCCGTAAAGAGCTCCTCTCCCATGACTTTGACACTGGAGCTGATGGTAAACGGAGAAAGCTTTTCACGTACCTACACCACTCCGCTCACTCCACCCAACAACCTCCTGTCAGCCGGAAATTCATACCTTTTCCGGGCAGTTATCAATGAAAACTCCATCTCATTCGCCAATGTCAGTGTGAAAGAATGGACAGAGGTAGACGAAAGCGGAAACCCGCTATACCCTGTACAAGATTAAAATATCCGAAATAAAATCAAAGCAAACCAGGTTACGCAAGCCACAAACCGGGTTATGCAAACTGCAAGTCGGGTTACGCAAGCCACCAACCGGCAATCATGCCACCGTTTGCGTAACCTGACTATTCGTAAATACCTGCTTCTTCAACCTGCGATAAACATAGATAAAGGCCGGCACGAGGAATAAGTCTGCCGCTATCCAAGCCATCGGATCACCGTAGCAGACAGCAATAAAACCGAATACCGGTACGGCATAGAGACTGACAAGAATACGAGCAATCATCTCCGCCACTCCGGAGAACATGGCAAGATTGGTAAAGCCTACTCCCTGAATGGTATAACGCAAGATACACAACAAACCAAGCATCGGGAAGAACATACAGGAGATATGCAGGAATAACTCGGTATCCAACAGAATTTCCGTTTCCGACGGATCTACAAAGATCAATGCAAAATATTTAGCTCCCACCATCAGAAGAACGAATGTAAATGCCGCATAAACGATCATCATCAAAGCACTCGCCTTAATTCCCAACCAGACACGCTCCGGTTTTCCTGCCCCATAATTCTGTCCGCTATACGTAGCCATCGCAATTCCCAGACTCTCGAACGTGCAGATAAAGAACATCTTGATGCGCATAGCAGACGTAAAAGCTGCCACACACGCTGTTCCCAATGCATTATTCGCACTCTGAAGCATGATGCTGCCGATAGCCGTGATAGAAAACTGCAATCCCATAGGCACACCAATGTAAAGCAGTGTCTTAGCCAGTTTCGACTGGAACCGGCGTTCTTTCGGAGTACCTTGCAATATTTCAAACTTCCGGTACATATAAATGTAGCAAAGAACAGCCGACAATCCTTGCGAAAAGACAGTAGCAATAGCAGCTCCCGCCACTCCCCAGCCAAGTACCAAAATACAGAACAAATCAAGAATGATATTCAGAACAGCCGCAAACAGCAGAAACCAAAAAGGCGTCTTACTGTCTCCCAACGCACGGATAATGCTCGAAAGAAGATTATAGAAGAAAGTACACGGCACACCAATAAACGTGACAAGCAAATAAGCATACGCCCCTTCGAAAATATTCTCCGGCGTACGCATGATCCGAAGAATATCCTCACATAAAATACAGGTGAGAAGAGCAATCACCACAGACATTCCCGCAGCCAGTTTCAGACTGACGGCCACATAACTGCGCATCGTACTGTAATCCCGCGCCCCAAACTTCTGCGCAACGGGTATTCCGAAACCTCCGCAACATCCATTGCAGAACCCGAGAATAAGAAACACCACCGATGTGCTAGCTCCAACAGAAGCTAACGCGTTAATTCCTAAAAACTTTCCTACAATTGCAGCATCAACAAGCGAATACGTTTGTTGCAACAGATTGCCGAGTAAAAGCGGCAGCGTAAACTTTAAAATGAGAGGTAATGCCGGCCCTGCCGTCATTTCTTTAGAAGTTGCCATACGTCTATGTTCTAAAATCGGATGCAAAGATACGGAAAATTCAATGAATTAGTTCTTGATTTGCGTTCCTCTTTTAGTTGACATAAATCAAAAAAATCAGTATGAGAGCATGAGTCTCCCGGTCTATCGTTTCACCAACCGTTTAGGTGAACCATGCCACGAGCATCCCAGGCAGAAGACTTCTGTCAAATCGAACCCCTCCATCGAATCTTCCGGATATTTGGGAACAACTTCACCATCTTCGAGCACATAAACCAGCAGCCTGTCACCCTGTTCATTCTTCACATACATAGCTGCAATCTTGCATTGCGGACACAATAACTTTTTCATGCTGCAAAGATACAGATTGTTTCCGTCAACCACAAACTCTTCCAACGATGTTTCAGAAGCCCGTTCATGATTTACAGTTTATCTATTCTTCCAGAATCCCGGATAAAACAACAGGAGTACACTAAACAATTCCAGACGTCCCACCAGCATCAGAAAAGAAAGTATCCACTTTGCCAGATCAGGTAAAGAATTCCACGAATATGCAGGCCCGCAAGTTCCCAATCCCGGACCGACATTGCCTATACTCGAAATAACCGTACTGACGGACTCGGAAAAGCCAACTCCCAAAAACAAAAGAGCCGTCCACCCAATCAGGATCAGAACCAGATAAAAAGCAAAGAAAATCAATACGGTAGTTACGATAGAAGAAGACACCGTCTGCTTATTGATACGTACGGGAAGCACGGCATTCGGGTGGAGCAGATGTTTGAACTCATTCCGAATGGCACGTGCCACAATCAGCAACCGCATATTCTTGATACCTCCACTGGTAGAACCCGTACACCCTCCCGAAAGCATCGCAATAAACAACAGTAACCACGTGAAAGGAGGCCACATATTATAATCATCCGTAGCAAAACCGCAGGAAGTATGCACCGTAGACACCTGGAACAATGCTTTCCGGAAAGCCAGTTCCCAGTCATAATGATTTTGAAAGACGAGCGCCAACGTGATAAGAAAAGTCAAGATACCCACTGACGCCAGAAACCAGTGCAGCTCTTCATCTTTGAATAAACGACCGACTTTTCCTTTCAAACACATCAGAAACAAAGAGAAGTTGATACTGGAAACAATCATAAAGATAGCCACCACATATTCTATATACGGAGAATTCCAGTAAGATATACTGTTCTGCTTGGTAGAATATCCGCCCGTAGCAGTAGTGGCAAACGACTGGCAAATGGCATCAAACAAGCTCATGCCCCCAAACATCAATAAGACAGTTTCCGAAACTGTCAATACCAGATAAATTGTCCACAACCACTTGGCCATGACATTGATTTTCGGATGGGTACGGTCGTGCGTCACTCCCGTAGATTCAGCAGAGAAGAGTTGCACTCCTCCCGTGGTAAAGATAGGAAGAATGGCAATCGTGAAAAACACAATCCCCAAACCACCGATCCACTGCGTCAGGCTTCGCCAGAAAAGCATACCGTGGGAAAGGGATTCAATATCATCGAGAATAGTAGCTCCTGTAGTGGTAAACCCGGACATGGTTTCGAAAAAGGCATTGGTTATCGTATCAATGCTTCCGCTAAAATAAAAAGGAAGCATGCCGAAAAAGGTAAAAAACACCCATGAAAGAGTGACCACACAATATCCGTCTCTCCGGCTCATCTTATTCTCCGCTCCCCGTCCGTAGAGCAGTAACAATCCGCCTACCACAGCATTGATGATACAGGTGTAAAGAAAGTATTTATAATCACTTTCCCCGTAACCAGCCGACACTCCGGCACAAAGTAAGAACATCCCCAATTCGATAAATAGCAACATACCCAACACGCGCCCTATCATCTTCCGGTTAATCATGCTATTATTCTTACTCCGAATATACAGACTGTTATCTGAAATGTACTCTTCCATAACTCATGAATCATTTTGTATGTTCCCCTCATAGCCAAGAGTATGCCAAAATGAAAAGGATTCTGATAATTAGCTTGTAATCAATGCAATATTTTTTTCATTTTGAATAAGTAATCTCTAAATACCCTACCAAAATGAAAGGGTGCTTTTCAAAATAGAAAAAAGAAGAAGGTGTATTTTAACAGAATACGCCTGCATTTCTGCATAATCTTCGCTATCTTTGTCATTCCAAAGTGTAAAAAAGAAAGAGATGAAAGCATCACGCATTGCGCACGAAAAGAAAACGGTAGAGTTGATGATCCGCCTCTATTGCCGGAAAAAAGAAAAAAATACAATTCTTTGTGCCGACTGTGAAGAGTTGCTCCGCTATGCCCACGCACGTCTCGACCATTGTCCGTTTGGAGAGAAGAAGAGTGCATGCAAGGAATGCACCGTACATTGTTACAAACCCGTCATGCGCGAACGAATGCGACAGGTGATGCGTTTCTCCGGACCGAGGATGTTGCTTTATGCACCCTGGCAGGCCATACGACATTTATTGAACCTATAACTTACTAAAAAAATCAGTAATGAAAAAAGCCATTATCATTGGCGCTACCTCCGGCATCGGACAAGAAGTTGCAAAATGTCTGTTACTGGATGGATGGCAAATCGGAGTAGCCGGCAGACGGCAATCTGCTCTCGAAAACCTACAACGGGCAGCACCGGATCAGATTCAAATTCAAACGTTGGACGTAACCCAGGAAGATGCAGGCGAGAAATTGAATATGCTCATCGACAAGGTGGGCGGCATGGATTTGTTTCTTCTTAGCTCGGGCATCGGTTTCCAGAATACGAATCTGAACATGGAGGTGGAGCTGAACACAGCATACACGAATGTAGAGGGATTTATCCGCATGGTGGATACCGCTTTCATCTATTTCAGGAAAAGCGGAGGCGGCCACCTGGCAGTCATCAGCTCCATCGCGGGAACGAAAGGACTTGGAGTGGCTCCTGCCTACTCTGCCACCAAACGCTTCCAGAACACTTACATAGATGCTCTCGAACAACTTTCATATTTACAAAAACTGAATATCCGTTTTACTGATATCCGTCCCGGATTTGTTGCCACCGACTTGCTCAACGACGGGAAACATTATCCGCTATTGATGGATGCAGCGAAAGTGGGACGTCACATCGCCTGGTCACTGGAGCGGAAACAACGGATAGTAGTGATCGACTGGCGCTACCGGATACTGGTCTTTTTCTGGAAAATGATTCCCCGTTGGATGTGGAAACGGCTGCCCGTGAAAACCAATTAACACCAAAAGCAAACCAGGAAAGAAATAAATGAATAAATAGCAAGACCGGATTACTTCTTTTCCAATATTTCTACTTACATTTGTCTTGTAACATAAACTTATAATCTAACAAAAAAAGATGGAACAAAAATTTTGTCAAAGTTGCGGTATGCCGATAGACGACTCAACTTTTGGAAAAGAAGCGGACGGTAGCAAGAACGAAGATTATTGCCACTATTGCTATGCGGACGGACATTTCACGAAAGAGTGTACCATGGACGAGATGATCGAGCTTAATCTGAATTATCTGGATGAGTTCAATAAAGACTCGGAAGTGAAATACACAGTGGAGGAAGCACGGAAAACGATGAAGGAGTACTTTCCACAGTTGAAGAGGTGGAAACAGTAATTGAGAAATAAAAGGAGCTTTCAGGCATGAATACATATTCAGACCTGAAAGCTTATCTACTTATTTTCTTTTATAAAATCCGTAAAGTTCGACCAGTCTTCTACACGAAACGCACGAAGATCACGAACTGACGCCTGAAACCAAGGAATACGTTTCAAAGCGTCAATTGCACGAAAAAGATTTGCCATATCAGTTTTCTCTGTTAGATATACACTACCCTGCGTATTATAAAACTCATACTGACGCAACACTTTATTTATTTCAAAATAGGCATTGTTATAAGGCTCTCCATAATTGGCACGTAGGTCTGTAATGACCATATCAAAGGCTATTGCATACATACATTATCCTCATTTACAGGAATAAAATATTTCTGCTCACCAAAGAAAATACGGTTAAATTTATCACGAATCGCTATAACTAAGCCTTTGAACGGATTATGTTCAATATCAATTACTGTACCCTCTATCCATTCATCGAGTCCCGTTAATCTAGGATCCACTTTTACCTTTTCACCTTCTTTTATCATAACACTATTTTTCTTCATTGATTTCCAATTACAAAGATAATATTATTTCCTTTTCCGACGAATCAAAAGCGAGTATTTAACCATTTATTTCCGGGTGTCTTTCCAACCACTTCACTGCATAAGAGCACGTTGCTTTCGGCTTCATCCCGTTAGCTAATGCATAGGCGTAAGCAGCTTTTACCAAAGCAGCGGCAATCCCCCGCCCTTCAATGGGTTGTGGCACAATTGTGTGGATAATATCAAGAGAATCACCTATCAGGCGATATTGTACAAAGGCGGTGCGACCGTCTACTTCTGTCTTGAACAATTTTTGTTCGGGCTGATGAATAATTTCGTAATCCATAATTTCTGTTGTTTTAAAGTTGGTTTATCGTCCGTTAAATACTTTCGCTAAACAATCTTATATTATTTATTAGGTGCGGATTGCATAAACTGATATATGTATATGCCTGCGATCAGAGTTGCTCGATCCACTTCAACTGGCTCGTATCGTATCCACGACGTTCGGCAGCGGTGACGAGTTTCTTCTTGATTTCTTCCGGCAGTTGGGGTGTACGGCTTAGTATCCAGAGATATTTATCAGTACTGCTGCCTACCAGGGCATAATTGTAATTCTCTTCATCCAGTTCCAAGACATAATAATCAGAATAGAAACTAAGGAAGAAAGACACTTTCAGTTTGCCCGGCTGTGTGGGATCGGGTATTTTGGCGTGTCCGTTGGCAGTCTTGCAGATGTCGTAAGGAGAATTACGTTTGCATCCCCGGTTCTCCACACGAATCATGCCGTCGGGACGGAGCGTGTAAGTAGCCGTGACGTCTACAAGTCCGTATTCAAAACGATTCTCGTAGCGGGCTATTTCATACCAAAGTCCCATATACCGGTGCAAATCGAGAGAGGTAACCGTACTATGGTCCGTACCTCTGAAAAGACGTCCGACATTGGGAATGGAGAAATGAAATCCCGCCTCCGTAAGACGCGTTGAGCGAACTCTCTGGCCAGCAGTCAGGAAAGATGCCGCTTCACCATATAAGATACGGAAAATTCGTTGCGGAGCTACCATCGTTGTCCATGCCCGATAAGCCTTTCCCATCGCACGGGTGAAAGCATATTGCGAGATCTGCTGCGGAGCAACCAGGTTATATACCCCATGTGTCTCTTCGTGAGTGATAAAGAACTCCATTGCACGGCAAAGATCCCGTATCGATATCCACGGAAAAACCTGTGTACCGGGACCGATGGCGGTGGCTATCTTGGTGGCTTGCAAAGGGCGAAGCATCTGCTGCATCGCTCCCCCGTCCGGAGAAAGCACTACGCCGAAGCGTGTAATAACGAGCCTTGTAGGTTCGGGACAGTGTTTCGCCTCTTTTTCCCACGCATAGCAAAGATCGGACAGAAAACCTTCTCCACGGGTACGGGTATATTCGTCCACCTCCGCTTCCGAAGGATAATAACCTACGGCAGAAGCCGAAATCATCAGTTTCGGTTTCGTTTTGACTGCGTTCAAAGCGCGGATAATACGATTGGTTACAACAATACGACTGTTGAAAAGCTCCTGTTTATATTCCGGTGTCCAACGTTTATTGATAGGTGCACCTGCCAGGTTGATGACAACATCACAATGGGTCAGTGTCTGAATCAAATAACCGGACATACCTTCGCGAAACATCGACCTTCCTAGAGGAATGATCCGATGTCCGCCCTTTTCTGTAAGATAATTAGAAAGATGTTTACCTATATATCCGGTAGCTCCGGTCATTGCTATATTCATCTTGATTCGTTGTTTATTTTAACTCTATTAGAAAAACGTATAAAATGCAAGAAAAGTTCTTTGAAAAAAGCAAAATGAGGTTATCTTTGCAAGATAGACGTAAACATTGAAGCATCCAAAAAGGTTATAAAATGAAAAGACAAATGAAAATCAACTATATTCTTACACTTATATTAGTATTTTGCATCGGTGCTTCCATCCCAATATTGACAGGCAGCAGCCAAGTGAACGAACAACATTCCGCCAAATCGGAAGTGCCTTATTGTGTCACTCCGCCTACTGTTCCCGCACAGGTCACCTTCGACGGGGAAACGATCGACCTCCGGCGCTATGACCGCCGCGAACGGATGGACCGCGAGATGATGGCCTTCACCTATATGCACTCCACCACCATGCTATTAATCAAGCGCGCCAACCGTTACTTCCCCATCATCGAACCGATACTGAAAGCAAACGGTATCCCCGACGACTTCAAATACCTGATGGTCATCGAGAGCAATCTGAATAACATCGCACGCTCTCCGGCAGGAGCAGCAGGTCTATGGCAATTTATGCCTGCCACCGGACGGGAATTCGGGCTGGAAGTGAACGATAACGTAGACGAACGCTATCATATTGAAAAAGCAACCGTTGCCGCCTGCAAATACTTCAAACAGGCGTATGCCAAATATGGCGATTGGATGGCTGTCTCCGCCGCCTATAACGCCGGACAGGGACGTATCTCCTCCCAACTTGAAAAGCAGTTGGCAAGTCATGCCATGGACTTATGGCTGGTAGAGGAAACTTCCCGCTACATGTTCCGCCTGCTGGCAGCCAAAGAGATATTCAATAACCCGCAACGTTACGGATTCCTCTTGAAACGGGAACATCTGTATCCGCCTATTCCTTATAAAGAGGTAACCGTCAACACTTCTATCGACGATCTGAACGACTACGCAAAATCACAGGGAATCACCTATGCCCAACTTCGTGATGCCAACCCCTGGCTGCGCGACACTTCATTGAAAAACAAGACCGGAAAGACATACATTCTCTATATTCCTACACAAGAGGGAATGTATTACAACCCGCAAAAGACCGTTGCCTACAATAAACAGTGGGTCATCGACTAAAAAGGCTTTTTCTTTAATTCCGGCCAAACACTATTGATATGAAACTGAAAGAAAGAATCCATCGTTTTTTGCATGACGAGAAACTGAAACGAAAGTTATACGTCATCATCTTCGAATCGGACACCCCTGCCGGGAAATTGTTCGACGTGATTCTTATCGCCTGTATTCTGGTCAGCGTATTGCTCGTCATCATCGAAAGCCTGAAAGGACTTCCCACCTATCTGACGACTCCGTTCGTCATTATGGAATTCCTTTTCACCGGCTTCTTTACTTTCGAATACCTGACGAGAATCTACTGTTCACCCCGTCCCCGGAAATACATATTCAGCTTTTTCGGTATCGTAGACTTACTGGCCACATTGCCTCTTTACATCGGTCTGCTCTTTCCGGGCGCCCGCTATCTACTCATCATCCGTGCCTTCCGCCTGATACGTGTGTTCCGCGTCTTCAAGCTTTTCAACTTTCTGAATGAGGGGGAACGGCTGCTCACTGCCTTGCGTGAAAGTAGTAAGAAGATTGCAGTGTTCTTCCTGTTTGTCGTCATTCTGGTGACTTCCATCGGAACGCTAATGTATATGATTGAAGGAACGCAACCCAACTCCCAGTTCAACAATATCCCGAACAGCATCTATTGGGCTATCGTCACCATGACTACCGTAGGTTATGGAGATATTACTCCCGCCACCGGCCTCGGAAAATTCCTTTCCGCCTGTGTCATGCTGATCGGTTACACGATTATTGCCGTACCCACAGGTATCGTATCTGCCTCCATGATGAAAGAGTATAAACGCAGGAGAGACAAAGAATGTCCCAACTGCCATCGCTCCGGACACGAAGATAATGCAGAGTTTTGCAAATATTGCGGCCACAGCCTAAACCCATCCGAAACCAAAGCGGAAGAGAAATAAATCCTCTACGATCTACGCCGGACGAAATGCTCGAATAAGACAATGAAAACGCATCCCACAGCATAGCAGGCAATATCTCCCCAATCGAACGTAGAACCCAGCACAATTCGGGCTACGCGGTTCGTGACACCCAATGTTTCCACCAGCTGGAAGTATTGCAAGACTTCTACAAAACAGGCAAAAAGAAAGACATAAAACGGCATCCGCGGAATCCCCGTCGGCAGAAAGATACGTACAAAGCTATATACCAGCACTACAACCAGCATATCTCCGACATAGGGACGTATGAAACGGTCGCGCACATACAAAGCTATCAACACCTCCATACAGAAGATCACCAGAAAGCTGATTATATAAAAAATTCTTTTCTTCATTATTTGCTCGGTCGCGGGATTAAACATTTATTTGAATCTGCGAATATACGATAAAATGAATTGGATACGTTCAAATATTACTAAATGATTGATACAAAAAGGGGAAATAATTGTATATTTATGGTTCTAAGCATTTTTCCACAAACAATAAAAAACAGAAAGGAGATTGAACACATGATGTTGAATATGGATTTTGTAATCCGTTTATTGGTCGCCGGAATACTGGGAACCATCATTGGACTGGATCGTGAATACCGTGCCAAAGAAGCCGGATACCGCACTCATTTTCTCGTGTCGCTAGGTAGTGCTTTGATTATGATTGTTTCCCAATACGGATTTCAGGAAATTATAAAAGAAAGTAGTGTCACACTCGATCCCAGTCGGGTGGCGGCACAGGTTGTCAGCGGTATCGGATTTATCGGTGCAGGAACCATCATCTTTCAAAAACAGATTGTACGCGGATTGACTACCGCCGCAGGAATCTGGGCAACAGCAGGTATCGGCTTGGCGGTAGGTGCAGGAATGTACACCATCGGTATTGCCGCCACGGTGTTAACCCTCGTCGGACTGGAACTACTTAGCTATCTATTTAAAAGCATCGGAATGAAAAGCTCGATGGTTTCTTTCTCAACTCCCAACAAAGACATACTGAAACAGATAGCGGACAGATTCAACTCTAAAGACTACCTGATAGTCTCTTACGAGATGGAAACGCAACACACGGGTGAAACAGAATATTATCAGGTTACGATGGTTATCAAGTCGAAACGAAATAATGATGAAGGGCATCTGCTTTCGCTGATACAGGAATTTCCGGATGTAACGGTGCAGCGAATTGAATAGTCAGACTTTCGCTCCTCTCCCAAAATGGAAATCTACTTTTGCTTTTCCGTCAGATACTTCCAATAACGTACAGGCATATCCTGCCTGTGCTTCCTCGGATTCATGCGTTCTTTGATACAAATGGCCTTGAAATATGTCTTCCAAAGTTGTTGGAAAAGCTTCTCATCCTTGTCCATCAGACTTTCGTCCAGCATCCCCGTAATCAAATGGGATTCACGACTGTCATCATCAAACGAGATAGTCGTCACCTCCTGCAAGTCATAATAAAATCCGTAACGGCGTTTCATGTCGTAAATAATCCACTTCTGATCGGCAAAACGGTCTTTGAAATGGTGAACCGTCAGCGGGAGCGCATTATACTGCGGTTCGAAAGCGGCAAAGAATGTACCGTCGGCAGCTTTCTGGAAACGGACAAACTGCATCAGGTGCACACGTTCGCCATCCACCTTCTTCCATATTTGCACCAATTGCAAAACGTCCGGATCACCAAAATTGGTTTCAATGGACCGGGGCGCGTCGATCGCTTTACGGATATAACGAAAAATAAGCATCCCTACTTCCGGAAGTTCCGACAGCCAACTTTGCGTGAGGCACCCCAAAGCGGAAGAGGAAACTTTCTTCTGTAATCCCCGCCACACACGCCCGGCCTTTTCTTCATCGGTCACTACCGTATGCAGCTCATCACAAAATAAAGGCAAAGCATCTCCTTCCGACAGCAAAGCATCGGGGAAAGTCTTGCGGAAATAGGCGTCGAACACAGCCGTCAGCAGACCATCAAAGGTTTTATCGTAAATATAAACACTAAACATATTTACTATTAGACAATTTACGATTTACTATTTAAGTTACTATTAGACAATTTACAATTGAATTTACTATTAGACGATTTACGCTTGGTATCACTTTTGAATAGTAAATTGTCTAATCGTAAATTATTCTTATTCGCCAAAATCAAGCAACAACTGGCGTTCATCCACTTTCTTTTTTGGTTTCGGCAACAATAAGCTGCGCACTCGTTGCGGAGAAAGTTCGTTCACCGTCTGCATCTGAAGAGGCAGTTCTTTGCAAGTGATGAAATATTGCGCTTTCTTCATCACCACTCCTATCTTCTTCAGTTCATAAAATCCCAGCCGCGAAAAACGACGGGAAGCAACAATCAGTTTCGCCGACTTCACCCCTACTCCCGGCACACGGAGCAACATTTCGTAGTCTGCCTTATTGATGTCAACAGGAAACTGTTCGGGATGGCGCAAAGCCCACGAAAGTTTCGGGTCTATTTCGAGATCGAGATCCGGATAGGAATCATCCACAATTTCATCTACCTTGAATTGATAAAAACGCAATAACCAGTCAGCCTGATAGAGCCGGTTTTCACGTACCAGAGGCGGCTGTTTCAATGCCGGAAGGCGCTTATCATACGTATTCACGGAAACGTAGCCCGAGTAATAGACACGTTTCATGGTGGGGCGCCCATAAAGTGCCGACGAAAGAAAAAGAATATCTTTATCCGATTCGGAGGTAGCTCCCACAATCACCTGGGTACTTTGTCCCGCAGGTGCGAAACGCGGTGCGTGGCGAAACTTCTGCCGTTCTTCTTTACTCTCCAACACGCCTTGTTGAATGTATTTCATCGGAGCAAATACGCTTTTATGGTCTTTTTCCGGTGCAAGCAGTTTCAAATTTTCTTCTTTGGGAATTTCGACGTTGACGCTAAGACGATCGGCATACAATCCGGCTTCATTCACTAATTCGCGACTGGCTCCGGGAATACTCTTGAGATGGATATAACCGTTAAAACGGTACACTTGCCGCAAATCTTTGGCTACACGCACAAGTCTCTCCATTGTATAGTCCGGATTACGGACCACTCCGGAGCTAAGAAACAGCCCTTCGATATAGTTACGACGGTAGAATTCCATTGTCAGCTCCACCAATTCCGAAACGGAAAAGGTAGCGCGGGGAAGATCGTTGCTACGACGGTTGACGCAATAGGCACAATCGTAAATGCAATAATTGGTAAGCATGATTTTCAATAGCGAGATACATCGACCGTCCTCGGCAAAACTGTGGCATATCCCCCATCCTCCCACAGTGTTTCCCAGCGTTCCCGGCTTATTGGAACGCACCGTACCACTGGAAGAACAGGAAACATCGTACTTGGCAGATTCTGCAAGTATCTTCAGTTTAGCTAAGACGTTTTCGTTCATCATTCCCGATCTTGATTCTTTTCGCAAATATACGATTTAATTTGAGATGCGTATAGAAGAAAAAAGTTTGCCCCCTACAAATTGCAAATAAATCATTTAAAAGAACCACAAAAATATAAAAAGCCCGGACTTACATCTTGGGAGACATCTCTTTTCTAAAAAAGCGATTCACCCAAACGAACCGCTTTTTATGCTATAAATAATTGCCACTATCCGTACTAAAACAATAAAAAGTCATTCCGCATTAAAACAAAAAGAGGGCATATCGCTTCACGATATGCCCTCTTTTTCAATATCCTAGTAGTCTTCTAAATTATTTTTTAGAAGCTTCCAAAGATGCTTTACGGAATTCTTTCATTGCTTTTTCGATTTCCAAAGAAGCTTTACGAGCGCGAGTTCCTGCTGCTTTGTTACCGTTTTCGATCTGTGCGTTAGCATCTTTTGAGAAGTCAGCATAAAGAGCTGCTACCTTTTCTACCAATTCTTTCATAATCCTTTTATTTTTTTCGTTAATAATGTGCCGCAAAAATACACTGTTTCCCGAAATAAAAGCATAAAATCAATATTTTTTTTGAAATAATCTTCGAAAAATATCTAAAAAAGGGGCTTTTTACCTTTTTTACCTACCTTTGTAGCCATGAAACTGCTTACAGATACCGATTATATACATGCACTGATTGCTGAAGGAGAGCACCAGCAACAGGACTTTAAATTCGAAATTTCCGACGCACGCAAAATAGCCAAAACACTTTCGGCCTTTGCCAACACGGACGGAGGACGATTACTTATTGGCGTTAAAGACAATGGTAAAATCGCAGGAGTACGCTCCGAAGAAGAAAAATATATGATTGAAGCCGCCGCACAACTTTATTGCGTGCCGGAAGTGGAATATTCTCTGCAAACATACATAGTGGAAGGACGGCAAGTGTTAGTGGCAACCATCGAAGAAACTCCACATAAACCGGTTTACGCCAAGGACGAAACCGGAAAACCCCTAGCCTATCTCCGCATCAAGGACGAAAATATTCTGGCAACTCCCATACATCTCCGTGTATGGCAACAGAGCGATAGCCCCCGTGGAGAACTCATCCGCTACACCGAACGTGAACAGCTCCTGCTCGATCAACTGGAGCACGGAACTTTACTCTCACTCAACCGTTACTGTCGACAAACCGGACTTTCACGACGTGCCGCTGAACATCTGCTCGCCAAATTTGTTCGTTATGATATTGTGGAACCTGTATTCGAAAATCATAAATTTTACTTCCGAATAAAAGACGAATAACCACAAACAATGCTTTATACTTAATACTTAACTATGACTTTTATCAACGAGATTAATGACATACTTTGGACGTATATTCTAATTATTATGTTATTAGGATGTGCTGTCTGGTTCAGCATACGGACACGCTTTGTACAATTTCGCATGATCCGGGAAATGATCGTGCTGTTAAGCGAATCCGCCGGCAAAGGAAAACAGGGAGAGAAACATGTATCTTCTTTTCAGGCATTCGCTATTTCTATCGCCAGCCGTGTGGGTACGGGGAATCTTGCGGGAGTGGCTACTGCCATTGCCATCGGAGGTCCCGGGGCTATTTTCTGGATGTGGGTCATCGCACTGTTAGGGGCTTCGAGTGCTTTCATAGAGTCTACTTTGGGACAATTATACAAAATACGCGGAAAGGATTCGTTCATCGGAGGACCTGCTTATTATATGAAGAAAGGGTTGAAACAACCGTGGATGGGAATGCTTTTTGCCGTATTAATAAGCATTACTTTCGGGTTTGCTTTCAATTCTGTACAGAGTAATACGATCTGTGCTGCGGCAGAGCATGCTTTTGGGTTCAATCATATTATATTGGGAGGTGTGCTGACTTTGCTGACATTGCTTATCATCTTTGGAGGTATTCAACGCATTGCCCGCGTCAGCAGTATTATCGTGCCTGTTATGGCTTTGGGATATGTAGGGCTGGCACTGGTTATTGTTGCACTCAATATCACTCATTTACCGGGTGTTATCGCACTGATTGTCAGCCATGCTTTCGGTTGGGAGCAGGCATTGGCAGGAGGAGTTGGTATGGCATTAATGCAGGGCATCAAGAGAGGACTTTTCAGCAATGAGGCCGGTATGGGTTCGGCCCCGAATGCGGCTGCCACGGCTCATGTCAGCCATCCCGTAAAACAAGGGTTGATACAGACTTTGGCGGTATTTACAGATACATTATTGATATGTACCTGTACGGCTTTTATCATCCTCTTTAGTGGGGCTCCTCTGGATGGTTCGGCTAATGGAGTGCAGCTGACTCAACAGGCGTTGACAAACGAAATAGGTTCTTCGGGCAGTATCTTCGTTGCCGTAGCTCTTTTCTTTTTTGCTTTCAGCAGTATTCTGGGGAATTATTATTATGGTGAGGCTAATATCCGTTTTATCACTCACCGGAAATGGGTACTTCATGGTTACAGGATATTGGTGGGTGGTATGGTACTCTTCGGTTCACTTGCCACATTGGATATGGTATGGAGCCTGGCAGATGTCACGATGGCGTTAATGGCTATCTGTAATCTGATCGCTATCCTTTTCCTCGGAAAATATGCTATCCGTCTGCTAAATGATTACCGCGCGCAAAAGAAAGCTGGCATCCAAAGCCCTGTTTTTAAGAAAGAGACAATGCCGGACATCGAAAAGGACTTGGAATGTTGGTGAAAACCAACTGTTTTTGTACCTTTGCACGCAAATTGACAGATGGTAGTTATGTTATATACCTTCCACACGCTCAAATAGTAAATTGTAAATAATAAAATTGTAGAGATAACAATGGGCTTATTTGGTTTATTCAAGAAAAAATCCGATGAAACGAAAGTCGGCAATGTAGAAGATTTCATATCACTGACACGGGTGTATTTCCAGTCAGTTATCGCCACAAACCTCGGTATCACTAATATCCGCTTCTTGCCGGACGTAGCTAACTTCAAACGTTTGTTTAAAGTTCCTACTCAAAACGGTAAACTGGGATTGGCCGAAAAATCTGCTGCGCGCAAAATGCTGATGCAGGATTATGGGTTGAACGAGAACTTCTTTAAGGAAATCGACTCTTCCGTGAAACGTAACTGCCGCACTCAAAATGATATTCAATCTTATTTGTTCATGTATCAGGGATTTTCCAATGATCTGATGATGTTGATGGGAAATCTGATGCAGTGGAAGTTTCGTATGCCGTCGATCTTTAAGAAGGCTTTGTATGGTATGACACAGAAAACGGTACACGATGTTTGTACCAAGACAGTGTGGAAGGCTGATGATGTGCATAAAACGGCTGCGACTGTTCGCCAGTACAAAGAGCGTTTGGGATACTCTGAACAGTGGATGACGGATTATGTGTATAATATTGTTCTTCTTGCCAAGAAGGAGCCGAAACGGAAGAACGACGACACGGAAACGAAAAAATAAGTCGCTTTAAATGTTAGAAAATCGTAAAGATTAATAGGATAGAAAAAGCGGGGGTTTTGTACCTCCGCTTTTTTTGTTATCTTTATGTACTTTTTTCTTTTGTCTTGATACAAAAGAAAAAGTACCCAAAAGAAAAAATCAAGGCTGCGCCTGCCCGGCTACTCCGGTTTCATTCCCGTCTAAAGGGTAGAAACTCGCTTCGCTCAAACAGTCTGCCCTTCTTAACGCCGGTAATAAAACCTTCGCTTGACGCCGTGCAGACGAGGCCGGAGGAGGACCATGCGGTATGGTAGTATATTATAATAATTAAAAAATAGAGAGATTGCTTATGAAACAAAAGAAAATGCTTGCGCTTACTTTTTCACAGTTGAAACAAATCTATAATCAAGAAATTCCGGAAGTGGTGGAGATAGCTGATAAGAGCTCTTCTGTGGAAGAGTTCAAGGCTGGGATGCTGCGTTTTTTGGAAATTTGCAGGATAGAAAATGAGGCTGCGGAGGAGGCGAGGGAGCAAATTCGACTCTTACTCGATTATGATGGACAGAATGTCCATGAACTGTCTACTGGACAGGATATGTCAGTACAGACGATTCGGTTGCTTTATGAGTTTCTGACGGGAACGTTGGAAAATATGGAGATACCGACGGATTTGTTTATTGAAATTTTCCAGATGTTTAAACGGTTGAAGGGAGAGGTTGTGCCTTTACCATCGCCACAGCGTATCAAAAGTAGGAATGACCGGTGGGAAACGGGATTGGATGAAGAGGTACGTGAAGTGCGGGATGAGAATAAGGAGCGGATGTTGCACTTGTTGATTCAGAAGATTGAAAACAGGAAGTCGAAGCCTTCGGTGCGTTTTCACTTTGAGGAGGGAATGAGTTATGAAGAAAAATACAGGTTGGTCAATGAGTGGTGGAACGATTTCCGCTTTCATTTGGCAATGGCTGTGAAAAGTCCGGGCGAGTTGAATCGATTCCTGGGAAATTCACTTTCGTCAGAGACTATGTATTTGCTTTATCGTGCCCGGAAGAAGGGTATGCCGTTCTTTGCAACTCCTTATTATTTATCGTTGCTTAATGTAACGGGATATGGGTATAATGACGAGGCTATTCGGAGTTATATTCTGTATTCTCCACGTTTGGTGGAGACGTATGGAAATATTCGCGCGTGGGAGAAAGAGGATATTGTAGAAGCCGGGAAGCCTAATGCTGCGGGATGGCTTTTGCCGGACGGGCATAACATTCATCGGCGGTATCCGGAGGTGGCTATTCTCATTCCTGACACTATGGGACGGGCTTGCGGAGGACTTTGTGCTTCTTGTCAGCGTATGTATGATTTTCAGAGCGAGCGGTTGAATTTCGAATTTGAGTCTTTACGCCCGAAGGAATCATGGGATCGTAAGTTGCGTCGGTTAATGGCTTATTTTGAAGAGGATACGCAATTGCGGGATATTCTTATTACAGGAGGCGATGCGCTGATGAGTCAAAATAAAACGCTTCAGAATATTCTGGATGCGGTGTATCGGATGGCGGCACGCAAACAAAGGGCGAATCTTGAACGCAAGGATGGAGAGAAATATGCGGAATTGCAACGGGTACGGTTGGGGTCACGTCTGTTGGCTTATTTGCCGATGCGTATCAACGACGGGCTGGTTGATGTTCTGCGGGAATTCAAGGAGAAAGCATCGGCTATCGGTGTGAAACAGTTTATTATACAGACTCATTTCCAGACACCGCTGGAGGTTACTCCTGAAGCTAAAGAAGCGATCCGGAAGATTCTTTCTGCGGGATGGATTATTACGAATCAGTTGGTATATACGGTGGCTGCTTCACGTAGAGGGCATACGACCCGGCTTCGTCAGGTGCTCAATTCGTTGGGGGTGGTATGTTATTACACTTTCTCGGTAAAGGGATTCAATGAGAATTATGCAGTATTTGCACCCAACAGTCGTTCAATGCAGGAGCAACAGGAGGAAAAGATTTATGGCCGTATGACACCGGAACAGGCGGAGGAGTTATATAAGATATTAGAGACGAAAGTAGGAACAGAAGAGGAGCCTAAAGAGGATGTTGCCAAGCAATTAAGACGCTTCATGAGAAAGCATCATTTACCTTTCCTTGCCACTGATCGCAGCGTATTGAATTTACCGGCTATCGGTAAAAGCATGACTTTCCAGTTGGTGGGACTAACTGAAGAAGGAAAACGAATTCTACGCTTCGAACATGACGGTACTCGTCATCATAGCCCGATTATCGATCAGATGGGGCAGATTTATATTGTAGAGAATAAATCGCTAGCTGCTTACCTGCGCCAGTTAGCCAAGATGGGAGAAGATCCGGAAGACTATGCTTCTATCTGGAATTATACGAAAGGAGAAACCGAACCTCGTTTCAGTCTTTACGAGTATCCTGATTTCCCCTTCCGCACAACAGATAAAATGAGTAATTTAAGTATTAAGAATTAGGTATTAAGTATTAATCGACAAGCATCAACTAACAAGTATTAATCAACGCCTATCAAGTATAAACCAGCGGCTTCGGTAATACTTATTACTTAATACTTGTTTCTACTACTTGTTTCCTACTCTTTTACCCGTATTACTATATTTGCAATAATTGCAGTTAGGCCTCCGGTGGTAATCCCTGAAGAGAAGATACTTCGAATTGCTTCCGGGGCTTGTTGTAATACGTCCGGCATTAGTTCTACCCCTAAGCCTAAGGAGAGGCTGACTGCTAATACCAAAGTTTCTTTACGGCCTATTTCTTGTGAGGAGACAATACGGATTCCCGCCGCTGCTACTGTGCCGAACATTAGTAAGGTTGCACCGCCCAGTACAGGATCGGGCATTAAGGAAAATACGGCACCTACGATGGGAAATAAACCCAAAAGGACGAGCATTGCTGCGATATAATAACCAACATAACGGCTGGCTACTCCGGTCAGTTGGATAATACCGTTGTTTTGTGCAAAGATGGAGTTTGGAAAAGAGTTGAATACACCGGCGAGAAAGGAGTTGAATCCATCTGCCATTACTCCACCGGAAACCCGTTTCAAATAGGAATCTCCTTCAATGGGAAGTCCGGAAATCATAGAGTTGGCAGTTACATCACCTGTTGCTTCAATGGCAGTTATCAAGTAAACCAGACCAATGGCTATAAAAGAAGACACATTGAAATCAACACCATATTTAAAAGGCTGGGGAATATTAAAACTCATCAGCATTTCCACATTCAACGCACTCATATCCACTTTTCCCAGAGCAAATGCCAAACCATAGCCAAGGCAAAGTCCGAGTACAATGGAACTCATACGCAGGTATTTGTTCCCGCAACGGTTGAAAAACAAGACGCTAAGAAGTACCAGTGCTGCAATAGACAGGTTTTCCCACGTAGCAAACGTACCATTATCCATAGCTGCATATCCGCCTCCGCAAGATACGATACCTACCTTTATCAGACTCAATCCGATAAGCAGCACGACAATACCGGAAACCAGCGGAGTGATAATATTACGCAGATATTTGAATGTGCGGCTGACAATCATTTCGATAGGCGCAGCAGCCATACAGGAACCGAAAATTAACGGTAATCCGCCTACCATCCCTGTGGCAATGATAGGGCCGATAAAAGAAAAACTGGTTCCCTGGATGCAGAGCAGTCTTGCTCCTATCACACCAAAGCGGCGGCATTGTATAAAGGTAGATACTCCCGAAGCAAAAAGAGACATGGAAACCAGAAAGCTTGTCTTTTCTACATCAAGTTTCAAGGCACTTGCGATGATAAGCGGAGGTGTAATGATCGCTACGAAAATAGCCAAAAGATGTTGTAAAGCCGCAAACAAGGCGTCTTTAAAAGGGGGACGGTCTTCTACGCCGTAGATTAAATCAGTTTTCATTTAACAGGGTTTCTATATATTTTTTTAAGTTCCGCAGAGGGATAAACAGAGATTATTCTGAAGTCCGGCTTCTTTTAGTCCGACTTTTTTTAATTCTATTTCTTATAATCCGTTTTTTAGTTCAGCGTCCATTTCAGAGCGAGTGTCGGGATAACATAAAAGCCATCACGACCGCCGAAGTTATTACTCAATTCGACTTCGGAGCCAACACTAAGATTGAAATTTTTATTTACTCCTTTGATTTTGTTTAGGTTTACCCAGAATTGTGGTTCGGAGAGAAAGATAGTCTTTCCATAGTTGGTTTCTTCGCGCCACCAGTCGGCAAAGCCGGAGAAAGTGAGCAGATTGCGGCAGAAATTCACGTACCACGTACCTGTCAGCTGGAAGTTGTTGGGCGATTGGTGTTTCTGAATATACTTATACATAGCAGTCAGCGTAAAGCCTTTGGAAAAGGAAGCATTATTAAAAGTGTAGGTAGCTCCTGCCAGATAAGCATTTTTATAAGACATGCCTTTCGATAATCCACCGTTATATTCAAGATGTGCAGAGAAAGGACCTTTCCAGAATTTTAGTTCACGGGCTATTTCCCAATAAGCGGAAGCGACACCCTCGGAAGTGTAATCCATATCAACAAAGAAATAAGTGCTTCCCCAAGTATCAGGATGAAACTTCTCCACAGTGGAGGTGAACAGCGGGCGACCTTGCAAATCTTTATCATACAAAGAACGTCCGAAATCATAATGTAGCTGAATGTTTTGCGCCTGCAATCTCGGTACGCCAGAGAGCAACATACAAAGGAAAAGAGCAGAGATAATCTGTTTCATAAGTAAATGTGTTTAAATGAAGATGCAAAAATAGTTAAAGCTACACATATAAGCACATTACTTCTGTCTTTTTTTATTCCAGGTTATTATTTCCCGTATCCCACCAGAGTCTTGTACCTCCATGGTCATCTCCGCCTAAAGCCTCGACAAGAGCAGAATATTGCTCCGGGTCTTCTGTCTGCAATGTACCTGGGAAATTAAGACGGCGCACCATGATCTCCGTGTCGATGCATCCGCTCCTACTATGATTGAATCGAACGGGAAATAAACGGGGATATCCCGTTCGTCTTTGTTCGGCCCAAGCTTCGCAACCTTCCGAGAACATGGCAATCCACTTCTGCGTGATAATCTTCTCCAGTTTTGTCTCCTTATCATCCTGCGGATTCCATTTGGGAGTGACTTTACAACGCGCTTCTATATTATTTTCTTCATCATAAGTGTCTATAAAGTCGGAAGCTGTCAGCTCACTTTTCAGGTAATCCTCCACCCCATAAATTCCCCATTGATGAAAAGAGGTAGTTACGCCGTTCCGGTAACAAGCTTCTTCATCTTCATCGGTCCACCCGCGCAAAGCGGCTTCGGCACGCAGAAACCAGACTTCCGAAGCAGTCATCAGAGGCGCATCGGTGCTTTGCAGGACAAACAGCTTCGACAATCCGGAATAATGACTATGAGCAAAACATGTCCCTTGACGAATTCCACGATATTGTCCTTTCAAAGCTTCATCCGTACAGTGTTCGAAATAAGCTCCAAGACGAGGATCATCATATCCGACCAAGATTGATTCCATGTTAGCACTCATGTAAGTTTCATTCCACACACGGTTAAGTTCTCCCAATGGATTGGTATATCCGGATTTGGTAGAAACGATTGCTCCGCCTGTTTCCGCTTCAAAGAAGCCATAATCGTTTTCTTTTATTTTCTGTATTTCAGCACAAGCCTTATCGGGAGCAACAGAGGCAATACGCATTGCCAACCGCAAACGCAACGAATTGGCAAACTTCACCCAGGAAGCGTATTTCCCATCCAACAAAATATCAAAACGTGCAAATCCATTGGATTCCGGTTTCTCATCTATATAGTTGGTGAGAGCAACTACAGCAGAATCGAGTTCATTGAAAAACTCATAATAGACATCCTCTTGTTTATCCGGACGGTAATGTTTTTCGGCATTAGCAAAATTCTTATAAATGATAGGACCATAATAATCCGTCACACGATGCATCGCTTCCACCTTTAATATTTTCGTTATCCCGAACAGAGCAGGATGTGTATTTCGGGTAGCATTCTCCGACTGATATATCTGTGGGAAAATATAAGAATACATGTGTGTCCACATGGCGCTATTCCAGCCGTCCTGCATATTATAATCGGAATTATGCGAGCCCCCGTTCAGAGGTTTGCCGTCATGCATATACCCACTGAACATGTCCGCGTTCAGATTCTGTATCAGTTGGAAAGGCCAGTTCTTTCCTTTTCCGTAGTCGTAATTAAAATAAATACCTTGCTGAATAATTCCCAAACGGATTCCATAGCCATTGTCATCAATAATCAAGTCATCATCCGTGATACCGGACAAATCGGTATTGTAATCACGGAAATTACCGGTACAAGCTACAGAGAACAGCAATAACCCCAACAAATATAGATATACATATTTTCTCTTCATTTCTCTCTCCTGCCTTTAAAATTCACATTTCAGAGTAAAGCCCAGACTACGGGTCGTAGGCATTCCGAACACTTCAATTCCTTGATTATCATTTCCGGTAGAAAGTACCAGATCCGGATCAAAAGGAGCTTTCTTATACAAGAAACATAGATTGCGAGCTACAAACGAAAGCTGAACATCTTTCAGTACCTTCGTTTTCTGTATCCACTTCTTGGAGAAATTATAGCTCAATGATACTTCACGCAACCGTAAATTCGTAGCATCATACATATAATATTCCGTCACCCCGGCACGCCCGCCTACTATTTTATAGAATCCTTTCACATTGTCTATACGCTGACCGTCGAGCATTACATATCCCCTGTCACGCGCATCGGCCGTTATTTCAGATACTCCATAAAGATCCATTTCCGCCTGTGTCTGCGAAAGGACTTCACCTCCGTAGCGCCAATCAAGCAGAAAATAAAGGGTGAAGCCTTTGTAAGAGAATGTATGATCCCATCCCATCATAAAGACAGGGTTGGCATTTCCTACTTTCACCGTATTCCCATCGCCCTCCACCAATGGAAGTCCTTTATTATCACCCTCTGTTTCGTAAACGATATTGCCTGCATCATCACGCACAAAAGCCTTACCATATATATCACCGATAGAACCGCCTTTAATAAGTTTCATGGCATAGCTGGAAGAAAAACTGGTAGGCCCGTAAATCATTTCTTTCAGATCTTCGTGCAACTTCACTATCTTATTCTTATTGGTAGAGAAGTTTACAGAAGTTTTCCAGTTGAAATCAGGAGTTAATACGGGAGTTCCATTCAGTGTCAATTCCCATCCCCGATTCTGGATATTTCCGGCATTTACATATCGGTAAGCATACTTATCACCTGCAAGTGCGGGAAGTTTGAAGAATTGATTATAAGTATTGGTACGATAATAAGTCAGATTAACCCCTAAACGGTGTTGAAAGAATCGCCATTCAGTTCCAAATTCGATGGCATGAGTCATTTCCGGCTCCATTTCCTTGAAAGGTGCGGCGTCATTCGCCTGTATCTCGCCACCGGCATTGATCTGCGAAGAGGGATTAGTGATAAATGGAGGAATATCATTCCCTACTTTACTATAAGCGCCACGCAATTTTGCGAAAGAAACCCATTCGGGTAACTTCACCCATTTATCAAGTAGCATGGAAAGCCCTACAGAAGGATAAGCGAATCCGGATTTTTCATGGCTGGTATAAGACAAGGTTGACGCCCAGTCATTACGGGCCGTCAAATCAAGAAACAATTTTTCCTTATAACCGATCTGTGCCGTACCGAATATAGATTGCAACTGACGGCGTTGATCTATTCGCTGGTCAATACTGGCAGAACTGTTCATGACGATATTGGCAATATTAAACACATTAGCAAACTTCAAAGATGCATTTTTCGAATCATATCGGGTAGAATTAACGACTTTATCATTTATACTACCACCAATCGCCGCATCCAGTGTAAAATCCCCCCAGGTTTTCTTCACCATCGCCATGACATCACCATACATCTGGGTTTCCTGATAATCCATCTCGATATATCGTCCGTTCGCTCCACACAGGGCGGTGGCAGTAGACGCATAGAATTTCTGGCGTAACTTGTCCGCCCAATAATCCATGTTTCCACGGGCTTGAATCGTCAGCCAATCATTTACCTTAAAGTTTGCTGAAAGAGAAAGGATAATGCGTGTACGTGTTTCTTTACTTTGTATGCGGTTCGTTATCCAGTATGGATTCTGTTCGAAGTCTTCGGTAAACGTATGCCAATTCTGCACACCCAGTTTCCGTTCTTCGTCATAGGTTTCAAAATGATCTTTATAATAAGACAAATCCTCCCCACGAGGAAAACGATAGAGCCCTACCAACGGATTCATATAGAAACCTCCCGACACCGGCTTATTCTCGACGGTCTGTTTCATCACATTCACACTACCGTCCAGTTTCAGACGTTTGTCGAACATGGTAGCCGTCTCACGCAAGTTTATATTATGCTTTTTCAGTTTATTCTTGTCGATAATCCCCTTTCCGGTAGTATTGGCATAGGAGAAATAAGTTTGCAGGTTTTCATTTCCATAACTGATAGATACGGAAGTCATCGATGTCAATCCGGTACGGAAAAAATCATCCAGATTATCATAAGCCATCAGATTCTCTTTCTCTCCCCAGCTGTCTACCACATCACTGACACCATAACGATTCTGCATTTTAGGCATACTGAATGCTTTCTCGAAAGTGAGTCCTGTAGAGAAATTAATATTCCTTTGTCCGACAGAGTTGCCTTTTTTAGTCGTGATAAGAATCACTCCGTTAGCAGCCATGCTACCATATAAAGCCGCAGCAGGAGCACCTTTCAGAATACTGATGCTTTCTACATCTTCCGGATTCAGATTAGAGATTCCGTCTCCTCCATCACGATTCCCTGCATTCGCCGTACCACCAATAGCCGAATAAGCCTGTTCGGAAGAGGTATTCGACATCGGCACTCCATCTATTACATAAAGCGGTTGATTATCACCGGATACCGAACGGATTCCCCGGAGACTGACTTTTGCGGAACCGCCCATACCGGAAGAGTTTTTGTTGATTTGCACACCGGCAGCTTTTCCCGCCAGAGCAGCAATCATATTTACTTCTTTGACACGGTTCAGTTCTTCTCCCTTGATTTTTTGCACAGAATAGGCCAATGTAGCTTCATCCTTTTCAAGTCCCAAGGCCGTTACGATGACATGTTCAAGCATCACCGCATCTTCCTGAAGACGTATTTCAAGCACATTCCGACCTGCCACATTGACTTCTACAGTCTTATAACCCACAAAAGAAACTTGTAAGACAGCACTATCCGGCACAGACAAAAAGAATTTTCCATCAATATCGGTCACAGTACCATTGGCTCCCCCCTTTTCGCGTATTGTAGCACCGATCAGTGGTTCACCATAGATATCAATTACACGCCCTCTCACGGTATTATGATCAGAAGGAACTTCTATCGTCCCTCTTAACGCTTGTTGCTCCGAAGCATAACAATTTCCTCCCTCCAGAAAAAACAGGCCTATTAAGAAGCAACTCACAAAAACTTCTTTTTTCAATGATATAATAAAATATTGTTTGTTCATCACGCCGCAAAAATAACTAATTATTTTAAATCTAGCATTTTTTCTCATTGATTTTGAAGGAAATAAACATTATCACTATTTTTGTACGAAATTAAAATGAAAGAAATTATGGAAATCGAAATACATCCGTTAGAACCGTTTCTCCCAGCGAAATCAAAATTACTTATGCTGGGAAGTTTTCCGCCACAGAAAAAACGTTGGTCTATGGAGTTTTACTACCCGAACCTAAACAACGACATGTGGCGTATATATGGAATCTTATTCTTTAATGATAAGAATCACTTTCTGAATTCGACACTAAAATCGTTCTGCCGCGAGCAAATCATAGACTTTTTAAACGAAAAGGGGATTGCCCTATTTGATACCGCTTCATCCATTCGTCGGTTGCAGGATAATGCATCGGACAAGTTTCTTGAAGTAGTGGAAGCCACCGATGTTGCAGCATTACTGCGGCAGCTTCCCGAATGCAAAGCAATCGTCACTACGGGCCAAAAAGCAACGGACACTCTCCGACAGCAATTCGACATAGAAGAACCCAAAGTAGGTGATTACTCCGAATTTGTTTTCGAAGGTCGTGCCTTGCGACTATACCGGATGCCCTCATCATCAAGGGCGTATCCATTAGCATTGGACAAGAAAGCAGCCGCTTACCGGATTATGTTTCAGGATTTACAGATATTGAAGTGAAGTTCAAGTATTAAGTATTAAATATCAAGTATTAAATTATAAATGAATATGGCAACATTATTTTTGCAGTACCCGGCATGCAGCACATGCCAAAAAGCCAAGAAATGGTTAACAGAAAATAACATTGAGTTTACCAACCGCTTAATCGTAGAAGAAAATCCTACGGTGGAAGAATTAAAGGCATGGATTCCGCGCAGCGGTCTGCCGGTGAAGAAATTCTTCAACACGAGCGGATTAGTATATAAAGAGCTGAAACTAAGCGAGAAGCTACCTGCAATGAGTGAGGAAGAACAGATAGCACTATTGGCAACCAACGGTAAATTGGTGAAACGCCCATTGGTAGTGACAGACAGCTTCGTTCTGGTCGGTTTTAAACCCGATGAGTGGGAAAAATTAAAATAATTCAAAACTTATTTACCCGAATGTTTGGAGATTCAGAAGTTTCTACTACCTTTGCAGCCGCAAACACGGGAGTAGCTCAGTTGGTAGAGCACCGGTCTCCAAAACCGGGTGTCGGGAGTTCGAGCCTCTCCTCCCGTGCAGAGTTAAATAGCTGTAAACAATAAGTTTACGGCTATTTTTCGTTTCAGGTCGGACGAAATTCGGACGAAATAAATGATAGTGACGCTATCCGACAAAGATAGTGACGGTATACAACAGCGATAGCGTCACTATCCCGAACATATACCGTCACTATCATTTTCTACGATTATCCATCTGGAATTCTACGTTCATTCATATCTGCGAATCTTACGCATAGTCATATAGCGTACACTCACAATGACTCCCGCCCGATTTCCTAGTTCTTATTCGTTCTTTCCAATCCTTTGGCAGCCTCAACCAAACGGATGAATTCTCTTCTATATCCTTTATCATCATTATTCAGTCCCTGTTTGGCCAGATTAATCACTTTATCGTAACTGGCATTTCCTTTGAAGTCAGAGTCCCGAAGCAACTGTCCGAACATAGCCACTGCAGAAGCAAAGCGGAAATCAGAAGAAACATTATTACCTTTATTATCAACGAAAGGAAGTTCCATTTTCTTGCTGACATCTTTATCCGGAGCTTTATAACGCAGTTTCACAGTCAGGAGATCATTAGAGCCTGTCGGTTTCACTGTCACTTTCTCTTTCTTCTGATATTTCAGATCGTCTATTTTACCCACATATTCATTCTTTATACCTGTAGGAATCACTTCGTAAAAAGCAGTTACCGTATGTCCCGCACCCATATCTCCGGCATCTTTAGCATCATTATTAAAGTCTTCGTCTTTCAACAGACGGCTTTCGTAACCAATCAAACGATACGCCTGCACTTGGGAAGGATTAAATTCCACTTGCAGTTTGACGTCTTTCGCCACTGTATGCAATGTAGCGCCGAATTCGCCTACTAAAACACGATTGGCTTCCTGCAAGTTATCTATATAAGCATGATTACCGTTTCCCTTTTCTGCCAACACCTGAATCTTCTTATCTTTATAATTACCCATGCCATAACCTAATACGGTAAGGAACACTCCACTCTTACGTTCTTTTTCAATCAATTGTTCCAATCCTTCGGCGGAAGAAACACCCACATTAAAATCACCGTCGGAGCAAAGTATGATACGGTTGTTACCATTAGAGATAAAATTCTTCTTGGCTATTTTATACGCCAACAGGATACCCGCACCACCTGCCGTAGAACCACCTGCCGTCAATTCATCTATCGCTTCACGAATCTTCTGTTTGTCACTACCCAGAGTGGCCTCCAGTTTCACACCGGCACTGCCTGCATAAGTCACGATAGCTACTTTATCTTTATCCCGTAAGTTGTTTACCAACAATTTGAGAGATGATTTCACCAAATCCAACCGGTTGGCTCCCCACATAGAGCCGGAGACGTCAATCAGAAACACCAGGTTAGATGCAGGCAAATTATCCGTCGGAATTTCTCTAGCTTTCAAGCCAATACGCACAAGACGGTGAACCGCATTCCAGGGACATGCTCCGGCTTCCATCGTGATTTTCACAGGATCACTTCCTGTCGGTTTCGGATAATCATAGGAAAAGTAGTTCACTAATTCTTCCGTACGGATAGCATCTACAGGAGGCAATTCACCTTTATTGATAAAACGACGCATATTACTATAAGAAGCAGCATCTACATCAATAGAGAAAGTAGAAAGCGGAGCATCCGACACACTCTTAAATCCATTCTCCTGAATCTGCCCGTATTCTTCCGCATTTACAGCATCATACATGATTCCCGGTGTCGGACATACCGCCATATAAGCAGCAGACACCGATTTAGTAGCCTTTAGCTCATGCCCGTATCCTACCACTACACATTCTTCCAATACCACATCATCAGCTTTCATCTTCACATCCAGCGTAGCCGATTTCACCACCCTTCTCTCTTGCTTATACCCGATATACTGGAACAACAACGTCTCCCCCTTCTTGGCCTGAATGGTGTACTGGCCCTTCATATTCGTTATTGCACCCTTCGAAGTACCCTTGATCTGTACCGAACAACCTACAAGCGGATTTCCATCCTTTGCATCCGTCACCGTACCCGACACAGTAATAACTTGCGCATTCATCCTACCTAAAGAAATAACCGCCATGAGCAGTACGAGCATCATCGCTCTGAATTGATTTGTTTTCATAACTTCTTATTTTAAAATGTTACTATTAGTTCGCTTTTATTATAGAGATGCACATTTCACACAGATTCCATAAATTGCCTGAACTTTTTTTTATCCGGCAGAAAAAAGAGTCATTTCAAAATTCTCACTCATTCCTTTGCAACTCTTAAGATGATGTGTATATTTGCCGATCATAAACATATTATAAATATGAAAAACGAAGTCGACGGAAGGCGGGAAATAGCCTCACGAAACACAGCCTGGGCTACTATTATTGCCCGCAAACTAACTCGTTGGGGTGTCACTCCCAATCAAATTTCCATGATGAGCGTATTCTTCGCTATGGTGGGGTGCCTTCTGTTGATCGGCACAGTCATTGATCCCGGTTTTAACAAGTATGTAGCCTACATTCTGTTCATCGTTTGCATGCAGTCGCGGTTACTCTGCAACCTGTTCGATGGGATGGTAGCTATTGAAGGAGGGAAGAAAAGTGCCAACGGAGATCTCTACAATGATATGCCCGACCGCTTTGCTGATGCTTTGTTCATCATTCCCATCGGATATATAGCAGGTGGATTCGGTATTGAACTGGGATGGCTAGCGGCCCTTCTTGCCGTTATGACAGCTTATTTCCGCTGGATAGGAGCCTACAAAACGCACCAGCATTTCTTTAACGGTCCGATGGCCAAGCAACACCGCATGGCATTGCTCACGCTTGCCTTTGTAGTAGCCACCTGCACCATTCACGCAGGATACGACCGGATGGTATGTCTCATAGCTCTGATAATAATCAACGTCGGCCTTGTCGCAACACTGATACACCGTCTGTACCTCATGTCACACACAACAAACAATGAAATAAAATGAAAGAACTACTGGATATCATATTTCCTACGCTAAGCGATGAATTGATTATCGTCATTTCGCTCATCATCGGACTGCTTGTTACGGCAAGCCTTATTCTTTTTCTCGTAAAGAAGATCTCTCCAAAAACAAATATCAGCGAACTCTCCGCCCGCACGCGTTCATGGTGGATCATGGCGGGCATGTTTATCGGCGCTGTATTTATCAGCTATAACATTTCTTACTTCTTCCTTGCCTTTCTCTCTTTCATCGCTTTCAGAGAACTGTATTCGGTGTTGGGATTCAGAGAGGCAGATCGCGGAGCATTGTTTTGGGGGATATTGGCCATTCCCATTCAATATTACCTTGCTTACCTTGCCTGGTATGGAGCATTCATCATCTTCATTCCGGTAGTTATGTTTCTCGTATTGCCCTTACGACTTGTTTTAAAGGGAGACACCCACGGAATTACCAAGTCGATGGCTCTGTTGCAGTGGATTCTGATGCTTTCAGTATTCGGTATCAGCCACCTCGCTTATCTCCTGTCGCTTCCTGAACTTCCGGGATTCAATGCAGGAGGACGAGGTCTGCTATTATTCCTTGTATTCCTTACGGAAATCAACGATGTTATGCAATTTATCTGGGGCAAACTTCTCGGACGACATAAGATACTCCCGAAAGTAAGTCCGAACAAAACGTGGGAAGGATTTCTGGGCGGTGTAATCAGTACTACCGTCATTGGTTACTTCCTCGGTTTCCTGACTCCCCTCTCCGCTCCCAACGTTATCCTGGTAAGTGCTCTCGTTGCGATTGCCGGATTCTCGGGAGACGTAGTCATCTCCGCCATCAAGAGAGATAAAGGAATTAAGGACATGGGGAACAGTATTCCCGGTCATGGAGGAGTATTCGACCGGATAGATTCTCTGGCCTACACGGCTCCTGTATTTTTTCATTTAGTTTATTACATTGCATATTAAACGGAGGGAATGGAAAAAAGATTCATGCAAGCTGCTGCCATGCAGATTATATATAAAGGTGTATTCCAATGGTTTCTGAAATTGGTTGTAGGAGTTCAGTTCACCGATTGCCAGTTCCTCAAAAAGGAAAAGCAATTCATCATCCTTGCCAACCATAACAGCCATCTGGACACCCTAAGCTTGTTATCTTCCCTGCCCGGAGGACTTTTATGGAAAGTCAAACCCGTAGCAGCAGAAGATTATTTCGGGAAAACCCGCTTTCAGGCTTCCATCAGCAACTTTTTCATCAACACACTGCTAATCAGAAGAAAAGGAGAAAAAGATTCGGAGCATGATCCGATCCGTAAGATGCTTGAAGCCATCGACGCCGGATATTCACTGATTCTTTTTCCGGAAGGAACCAGAGGAAAGCCGGAACAGATGGGAAAAATTAAATCCGGCATAGCCCGCATCCTGTCTCTGCGACCCGAAGTGAAATATATTCCCGTATTCATGACCGGTATGGGACGTTCTCTGCCCAAAGGAAAAATGATATTGTTGCCATATAAAGCATCTATCTATTACGGTATGCCCGCATTGGTAAAGAGTACGGATACGCATGAAATATTAGACCAGATTACAGGTGATTTTGAAGCAATGAAAGAAAAATATCAAGTCATTATTGACGAAGAAGAGGAATAGATGTTGTTTTTCAAAAGAAAAATATCAAAACTATCGGACGAGGAATTACTAATACATTACACGAAGTCCGGTGATACGGAATATTTCGGCGAATTATATAACCGATATATCCCGTTACTATACGGACTTTGCCTAAAATATCTGCATGATGAAGACCGGGCACAGGAGGCGGTCATGCAGTTGTTTGAAGATTTATTGCCTAAATTGGGAAATTATGAGATAAAAGTGTTCAAGCCATGGCTCTACCGGGTGGCAAAGAATCATTGCTTGCAACTTTTACGAAAGGAAAATAAAGAAATTACGTTAGATTATACCGTTAATGTTATGGAATCCGACGAATTTCTGCATCTATTAAGTGAGGAGGAAAGTTCAGAGGAACAACTAAAGGCATTACATCACTGTCTCGAAAAGTTGCCCGAAGAACAACGGACCAGCATTACGCGTTTCTTTTTAGAGGAAATGTCGTATGCCGACATTGTGGAACAGACCGGATTTACTCTGAACAATGTGAAAAGCTATATCCAAAACGGAAAGCGAAACTTAAAAATTTGTATTAAGAAACAAGCCCTATGAAACTATTGGACTACATACGAGGACTCCGCAAAGGAAAAGAGGCACACCGGCTGGAAAAAGAGTCGATGCAAGACCCTTTCCTGGCCGATGCTATGGATGGATACAACCAGGTGGAGGGAAATCACGAACAACGGATCGAGAAACTGCGGATGCAGGTTTCTGCTCATTCGGCAAAGAAAAAGAACACTTATGCTATCACCTGGAGCATCGCTGCGTGTCTGATTATCGGATTCGGTATCAGCAGTTATTTCCTGTTCCTGAAAAAGAGCATGACAGATGAAGTGTTCATTGCGGAAGAGAGTGTTTCCACAAAGTTGGCTGAACCCGCAGCTCCACCAACTCCGGCAATTCCTGCCACTCCAACAGTTCCCGCAACTCCGCAAAAGGAAATCGCATTAGCTACTACAAAGGTAAAAACGGATTCCACTCCTATTTCCGAAATTACTGCGAGACAAGCGGATAAGAAAGATATGATTGCCAAAATCCAAACGACTTCGCAACCACAAGGTGCGCCTGTGGCAGCTGTGCCGATGATGGAAGAAGTCTCGGAAGAGACTGCTGCATTGCAAGAAGTAGTAGCAACGATAGATACTTTCGAATCTGAATCAGATAAGAAAATGAAGATGGCTAAGGTAGCGACTATCCTTCCTCAAAATAACATGATTAAAGGGAGAGTGACCGACGAAAAAGGAGAACCGCTTATCGGAGCCAGTGTGACATATAAAGGAACGAATATCGGAACCATCACAAATATGAATGGAGAATTTTCGTTAGTCAAAAAGGATGATAAGAAACGATTGACAGCTGAATATATCGGATATGATCCGGTAGAAATCCGGGTAGATACCAGCCGGACGATGCTCATTGCCATGAACGAAAACAAACAGACACTCAATGAAGTGGTGGTAGTGGGATATGGCGCTAAGAAAAATAAGAAGTCAACAACCCTCGGAAGTGTTGTGAAGGTTGAGGAACAGGCAGAGAAAGAGATCACTCCACAACCTGTCATCGGTAAACGTAGCTATCAGAAATACCTGAAGGAGAATCTCGTTCGTCCGGCGGATGAAAAGTGCGCACAAGTGAAAGGAAAAGTTGTATTAACTTTCCTTGTTAATAAAGAAGGGCGTCCCTTCTACATCAAAGTAAAAGAGAGCCTTTGCGAGTCTGCTGATAAGGAAGCAATCCGCCTGATCCAGGAGGGACCGGACTGGATTTACGGCAACAAACTTGCAGAAGTAACTGTCAAATTCGAATAGTGGGAAGTCACTAAATCCAAGTACCCTTACGCCATAAGAATTCGAGTGGTCCCTGTTTATGACGGGCAAGCCACCAACGGCTGAATATCAGCTGAACAGTAAAGATGAGCAATGCAATCAGCAGACTTGCCGTTGCTCCGGCATATTTGTACATAGCTAATCCGAATCCATAATAGATGATTACCCCCATAATAGATTGGGAAATGTAATTTGTCAGACTCATACGACCGTAAGGAATCAGCAGACTTTGCCAGCCATATCCTTTCTCTTTCTTAAACCAAAGCAAGGTGAAGATAGAAACCAGGATAATCATAAACGCAAAATTGGCATAGGACGGAACGGCAATCTTATAAGGAATTTGTACGGACGGATTGGTGAGTAAGTCCGGCACAAAAGTTTTCAGGCAATAGAGAGGAATGAATGCGAGGACGACACCTTTCAACATCTTCTTCCAAAAGCGTACGGATTCTTCGCTCTTTATTAAATATTTCCGGCGCCCCAGTAACATTCCGAACATGAACAGGGCAGCCGTCTGAAACAAACGACCATTTTCCACTTGCCAGATATTGCTGTATAATTGTCCGTCGGAGATGTTGGAACAGAGTACTTCGAAGAAGTTACCATTGGCAGTTGCCTCCTGTGCACGCATAGCATAAGGCATAAAATGACCGGTTGATACAACATAGTCTGGATTTATCATCGCATAAATGGCACGTCCCCACTCATAAGGCTGAAGAAGCAGAATGAGGGCAATCCAAAAGACCGTTTTGTCCTTTAGCTTGCACACGGGTATCAACGCAAAACCCACTACCGCATAGAGTAAAAGAATATCCCCGTTATAGAATAAGGCATGTAACTGCGCAAACAGGAAAAGCAAACACATCCGCCAGGCAAATCGTCCGCGGAAGTCTATACCACGTTTCTCTGCATTGTGAAACTGAATGTAAAAACTAAAACCAAACAACAAAGAGAAAGTAGCATACGCCTTTCCCGCAAACAGGAAAAACAGGATGTCCCATGCATATTTATCAATTGTCTGTAACCATGCAGGCACATTCTCCGGTACTAAGAACAGATTATAATGCTCCAGATTATGTAATAATACAATTGCCAAAAGGGCAAATCCGCGCAGAGCATCCACTACTCCAAGACGTTCGGATGTTTTTAGTGTTTGAGTCATTAGTTAGATATAATTATTCCTTTTTTTAATGCCGGTAAAATTAATGGAAATATTTGAAACACAAAAGCTTGTAAACGTTAAAAAGGACTGACTAAAAAGACTGGGAAATTGTTTTTCATCCCTACTTACGTACACTCGCAGATGGGATGGTTATACCAATTCCGTCCTTTTTAGTCAGCCCTTATTCTTTATCTTTACAGTGTGACTTTTTTCTTAGCCGTGAAAACTCTTTATCTTTTATATTAATTCATAACTAGCCATCTGTATTGGCATATCCAAATTATGAAGCACTTTCTCCAATAGAATACCCTCACGGTTGTCATATTCATACCCAAAAGTGGCACGAATACCTTGCAGGATAAACTGTGTGGCACGGTCCAACGCCATCGGCAGACTGTCTCCCTGCATCAAAGAGCCGGTGATGACACTGGTAAAAGTATCGCCCGTGCCGGGATAATGTGCAGGCAGATAAGGGCAGGTCACTTTCCAGTAGCGGTTTCCCTGACGGTTATAAGCATAGACAGATGTTTTATGAGGCTCATCATGTACAGGAACACTGGTGATGATAACCACTTGCGGACCTTTATCAGACAAAAGACGAAGATATTCTTTCAGCTCTTCATCCGTGTTATCTGCTTTATAGGGTTTATCCAATAAATAAAACAGTTCCGTCAGATTGGGAGTAATCACATCTGCTTTCGTGATTAAATGGCGCATCTCTTTTATCATCTCTCCATCAAAGTTGGTATACAACCGTCCGTTATCTCCCAACACCGGATCGGCAACGATCAGGCTGTCCGGCCGACGAAAGTCCCTGATAAAATCAGAAACAATCTGAATTTGTCTCGGAGAACCCAAGTATCCGGTATAGATAGCGTCGAACTCTACCTCCAGTTTCTTCCATTGGGCAATAATCTTCGGCATTTCGTCCGTCAGGTCGAGGAAGGAGAAACCGGGATATTGCGTATGATTGGATAACACAGCCGTAGGAAGCGGACAGACTTGAAAACCCATGGATGAAAGAATAGGAATGACGACGGTCAGAGATACGCGCCCCATTCCCGAAAGGTCATGGACGGCGGCTATTTTCTTTACTTTATTGGCATACATATAATTTATAATTAAACGTTTTACTACTCTTATCCTACAAATTCATTTATCTACTATGGACAAACAGAAACAGATATCCTATTTACATCAAAGGAGATTCGACTATATTCTCCCAAAGACTCTATTACATCCGATGGAAACCGGACTTTATCCAAACAGAGCCTCTATTTACATCAAACGGAAGCTCTGTTTATATGAAACAAAGGCTCTATTTCTTATCAATAGAGCCTCTGTTTTTAAGCGTCAACGGAGTCTCCATTTCGTTTGTACTAACAAATATAAAACTCCATTGTTTTGAAACCAAATTTATTTTAGAATAATCAACACGGAAACATTAGGTTAATATCACTAACACGTCCCGTGCCCCATGCGCTCCCATCACTAAAGCCTGCTCAATATCAGCAGTCTTTGACGGACCGGAGATGAACGTTCCGAACTGATATTCCTGTCCGTCCAGTTCGCGGTAGGCGTCATACATGGTATCTACAATTTTATTCCGGTCGAGCAGAATGACCAACTTCTCCGAGATAAAATAGATCGCTTTATATTTTACCGTCTGCGGTATCCAGATGGCTCCGTTTTCGGCTACTCCGATTTCTCCTTTCACTACGGCAACATCTGTGCCGTCCAACTCTTTCGGATCATCCAAATTATCGGGATTGAACGTAGCACAGGAAATATCCGGCAATACGGAAGCAATGCGCATAGCATCCGGATAAGTCCGGCGTATGACCGCATTCACATCTTCCCCTTCGCCCAATACAACTGCCGCACCACCCACTGCACGGCTGATTGCACAAAACTGTTCTATCTTATCAGGATATGACAATCGTTTCATATCCGCAATATCCGGTTTATCATAACGGGTCTGCGTATGCTGGCGGATGCTGGCTAATATATCTTCTCTACTACTCATTTGGATTCCTCCTTTCCTTGTACTTTGTTTTTCTTCCACATTTCATTGAACGACTCGCTGGCAAATTCCGGCAGTTCACGCCCCTTTCCCCAATCGTCGAGATCGTTGTATTTCATGAAACGAGGCAGGCCATTTACCACCGGGGCTGCCCACAAGGCTGCGTTGAACAATGCCGGACGCTCCATCAGGAACTTCATACCACCGGACATGATCTTCTTTCCCGTATTGGCTTTCCCCAGTCCGTCCAAATCCTGACGCCATTTGTAAATCTGTTCTGCCAAATCTACTTTCACCGGACAGACATCGGAACAGGACATACACAGAGAACAGGCTGAAAGATTATCATAATATTTCTCCGGAGCGTGAGCCATACCCAAGTTGATGCCAATAGGTCCGGGGATGAAGTACGTATAAGAGTAGCCTCCACTCCGGCGGTACACCGGACAGGTATTCATGCACGCACCACAACGAATACAGTTCAGTGTCTTGATATGGTCGGGCTTGGACAGTAAGGCACTCCGGCCGTTGTCTACGATGATAATATGATATTCACCGCCTTCGCGGGGACGGCGGTAATGAGAAGTATATGTTGTCACCGGTTGTCCGGTGGCCGAACGAGCGAGTAATCGGGTGAACACACCCAATGCGTCCAGATCCGGGACGATCTTTTCCATACCGAAAGCGGCAATGTTCAGTTTCGGGTAGGAAGTACCCATATCGGCATTTCCTTCATTGGTGCAGACCACAATGTCACCGGTTGAAGCGACGGCAAAGTTGGCGCCTGTCATGGCGGCTTCGGCATTGAGGAAGAGATGGCGCAGGTTCTTACGTGCGGCATGAGTCAGGTAGGTAGGATCAAAGTTTCCCTTTTCCGTGCCCATCTCCTTTTCGAATAGTTCGCCTACCTGTTCCCGTTTGATGTGGATGGCAGGCAATACAATGTGGCTTGGTTCGAGATGCATCAGTTGCAGGATGCGTTCGCCCAAATCGGACTCTACGACATCGATGCCCCGCTCCATCAGGAAAGGATTCAATCCACACTCTTCGGCGAGCATGGATTTGCTCTTGATGAAATGGTGGACGTTATGCTCATTCAGTATTTCGTAGACGATGGCGCAGTATTCATCGGCATCTTTTGCCCAATGTACGATGGCGCCGTTGGCGGTAGCATTCTTCTCAAACTCCAGCAGAAGTTCTTCGAGGTGGCTGTTGGAGTATAGTTTCAACTCGCAAGCCTTGTTGCGCAACTCTTCCCATTCGGGAACTTCCTTGCTCATCTTGTCCCTTTTGGCACGGACCATCCAAAGGGTTTCGTTATGCCATGCTGCCATCTTGCTGTCCTGCAAGAACTTTTCGGCAGCCTTTGAATGTTTTGTACTCATGATTGCGACGCTAGAATTTCTACAATATGGATAATCTGAATAGGTAGATGCTCCCGTTTGATGACACCTTGCATGTGCATCAGGCAGGAACTGTCCGCTCCGACAATATACTCGGCTCCGGTAGCGATGTGATCTTTTACCTTATCACGCCCCATGCAGACGGAGACTGCCTGCTCTTCCACCGCAAACATTCCGCCAAAGCCGCAACACTCGTCAATATGGCTGGGCTCGAATACTTCGATGCCTTCTACCAGATTGAGCAGGTCACGCAATTTATTGTAATAAGGGATGTTCAGTTCGGTGGGAGCGGAAATCAACAGTTCGCGCACCCCATGACAGCTATTGTGAATACTGACTTTATGAGGAAAGCGTGCAGGAATTTTGGAAGGTTTCAAGACATCGTGAATGAACTCACAAATATCATAAATCTTTCCCGCACTCTGACAAACATGTCCTTCTTTCTCCAAGATGCCCGGATGATTCTCTTTCACAAATGCCACACAACTGGCGGAAGGGCCGACGATGTAATCGTATTCCCGGAACAGATCGTCAAAACGGAGTGCCAATTTCATCGATTCATCTTCAAAACCGGCATTTGCCATCGGTTGTCCGCAACAAGTCTGATCCAACGGATAATCGACGTCTACTCCCAAACTTTTCAATAGTCTATACGATGCCACTCCCACATTGGGGTAAATAGCATTGATATAACAAGGAATAAACAAACCTACTTTCATACTATATTTTGTAATAATTTAAGCTTCTTCCGCATCACCCGTCTATTTTGTTCAACGGATGTCGATTAATTTGTGTGTTTGCAGGCTGAGTCTCCATTTGGGATGTCGCATTACACAGTCCACTGTTGAAGCAGTGTTATTACAAGAACAAGGCTGAAGGAAAAAATGTTCGGCCGGAAGGAGTTCAAAAATACTTATATCTTGTCCTTCATAGACCACTTTCACTTCATCCATCCGGTCGATGGCAAGTTTCCCCCCTTGTTTGGGGGAGCAGGTCACCCAGTCGATAGCTGCCGGCAAGGGGCGTGTACCGTTGGTTTCGATGGTCACATATTTGCCTGCCTCATGCAAACGGTCGATCAATTCATCGTCTATCCATAAGGAAGGTTCGCCGCCCGTAAGAACAACAGTGACGGCAGGATATTTTTTCACTTCGGCGATAATTTCATCGTCGGTCATCATTTTTCCTTCTTCGTGTTGTGTGTCGCAAAAGTCACATTTCAGGTTGCAACCGGAAAAACGGACGAAGATGGCCGGAGTTCCGGTATGGTAGCCTTCGCCCTGCAAGCTGTAAAAGATTTCATTAATCTTTCTCATCATCAAAATTTGTTTGGTTTGCTATTCTTGTCCTTCTGCGCCGCTGGGTTCTTTCTCGTAGATGACAATGTTTCCTTCCGATTCCTGCACTTCTACTTTATAGCATTGAGGAATCTGTTTGCATACCCACCGGGCGATATTCTCCGCTGTGGGGTTAAATGGGAGTACTTCGTTCAGATTTTGATGGTCGAGTTTCTCCATGACCACTTCTTTGATGCGGGTGAAATCTACCACCATTCCTTCGGAGTTGAGCCGCGCGGAACGGCAATAGACGGTGATAATCCAGTTGTGACCGTGTAAACTGGCGCATTTACTGCGATACGGGAGTACCAGCTTATGAGAAGCCGAAATCTCCATGCGTTTGATTACTGTAAACATGAGTGTATGTATTTTAATAGTTACACGCATCTAATGTCACCTCGATGCAACGGCAAAGGTAATATAAAATAGAGTTTTCATCCAGCAAAGAGTGTTATTTTTTCCCTTTTTTTGCACTATCTTTGCCGCATGAAAACTCTATATATTGTTTTAGGTAGTATTTCCCTTGCGCTCGGCATTCTCGGCATCTTTCTGCCGCTACTGCCCACTACCCCTTTTCTATTGCTCACCGCCGCCCTTTATTTCAAAGGGTCACCCCGATTATATAACTGGCTGCTCAACCATCGGCACTTCGGTCCTTACATCCGCAATTTCCGCGAGAACAAGGCGATTCCTCTCCGTGCCAAAATAATTTCTCTCGTATTAATGTGGGGAACGATGCTTTATTGCATTTTCTTCCTGATTCCTTTTATATGGGTAAAGATTCTCCTGGGATTGATAGCCGCAGGAGTCACTTATCATATTCTTTCTTTCAAGACGTTAAAGTAATGCGATAGTCCCTGCCGTGCATCGGCAAGTTTATCTTCCCAATGTTTCACGGAGTTCTGGCCAATAATGTCAGTCACGTACTTCACGGAAATAAACGGGATTTCTTTTGAACGGCAGACAAATGCCTGTGCGTATGCTTCCATATCTACAACATCTCCGCTAACGTGAGTCAACTCGGTGAGGAAGCCATCTCCCGTATTACAGATCCCATGTTCCGTCCAATGCGTGCAATAACCTTTTTCTTCGAGCAAAGCTGATGAATCGATCTCACACTCCAATCCGAACTCTTTCATTTTCTGCATATCACGGTCTATGAACTTGCGACATACAAAAATATCTCCTACCTGATGATTGACTGTTCCAGCACTTCCGATATTGAGCACCAAGTCCGGTTGTACCTGACGGATTGCCTCTGCCAAATGAAAGGCTGATTTAACTTTACCAATACCTGTACGAACGTAGTAAGGTTCTATATCCGGCCATTTAAGTTCTACAAATTCGCCTTGTACGGCGTAGGTTACTAATATTTTCAACATGGGTTCCTTTATTTCGTAAAAATTACTATTCAAATCCAATTGTACTCAACCGCTCCACGAGATAGACTATAGCCCTATTTATCCAGGCTATTTCATCTGACAAACTTTTGATGTTCCATCTGAATGAACTCCAATTTTCTATTTCATGGATAAACATACCATCAGTTATTTCTGCAAAAATAACTATTTAACTGGAGTTATCTATAAAATGCGGCCAAAAGAGGTATGCTAAGCCGCAAATTCTGCGGTTAACTAACGGAATTAAACTGCAATCAACAAGAACAAGGCATATCCACCACGCTTGGTTTGAAGAATCATTCAAACCAAGTACGAAACTTCCTTATGTGGAGTACCCAATATTACTTTTTACTATCCGGCAACGGATTAATAGCCCCCCTTTGTGTACAAGTATATGCCGATACATCTACCGCTTTGCGGTGTGATTCAGCGACCGACGCCCCTCTAAGTATGTTCACAACAAAAGTAGCAGTAAACGAGTCGCCTGCACCTACAGTATCAGCCACCTCGACTTTAGGTGTATCTATGGATGAAATTTCCCCACTTGCATCATATATGCCACTACGTACTGCCCCTTGTGTGAATATAACATACTTGAGCGAGAAACGAGCTATGAGTTCTGCGATAGCTTCCACAAAATCAGTAGAAAGAGAAAGAAGAGAAATCAATAACGGCAATTCGTCTTCATTCAATTTGAGGACATTTGCCTTTTGCAAGGACTCCACAATCAAGTCTGTCGAATAAAAATGTTGCCTGATATTAATATCGAAGACCTTCAAAGAGGTATCCGGCACGGCATCTATGAGTCTCAAAATTGCAGCACGTGACTTTTCGCTTCGCTGTGCCAAAGAGCCCCAACAAACAGCATCTGCATCGCCGACAAGTTTCATGGTCGCAGGACTACACTCGATAGTATCCCAAGCAACATTCTCAACAATGTCATATTGCGGTACACCGGCCTCATTCAACGACACAAGCACTTTACCTGTCGGCAAAATATTACGGGAAATATATCCTAAATCAAGTCCGGTCTCTTTAAGCACTGTAAACGTTTCATCGCCGAGTTCGTCCTCACCTATTGCCGTAACGGGATATGATTCTGCTCCCAACTCCTTTGCAAAAAAACAGAAATTGATAGGCGCTCCGCCAAGTCTCTTACCTTCCGGGAAGCAATCCCAAACAACTTCTCCTATACCTATTATTTTCATGGTTTTATAGTTTAATAATTATTTTCATGGATGTTGCACTATGCTCGTCTATAAATTTATATGCCTCGTCATACTGCTCGAACGGGAAATGATTCGAAATAAGCGGTTCGAGACGGATAGCTCCCGAACTTACCTGATCGATAGCCGTAAGATAATCTTCATGGCGATACATCATCGTTCCGTTCACCTTCAGTTCGTGCTCTCCCAAATAGAACATATTAAGCGACGGATCCTTGCCAAATACCGCCACTACAACGATGGTACTCCCTTTTTCAATACACTCCATAAGCGAACGAATACTCGACTCAACTCCGGCAACCTCAAACGCAGCTTGAAAATCTTCATCCCCGAAAAGCCTCTTCGCTCCTTCTTTGAGCGGCGTCTTAGCTACATTGAGCGTATCTATTATGCCACATTTACGAGCGATTTCAAGTCTGAAATCACTCACATCGGTAATAAGAACCCGTTTGGCTCCTCTTGCCTTAGCGAACTGCGCCACGAGGTTACCGATTGTTCCGGCACCCGATACAACCACATTCTTACCTTTCAAGTCCCCGCCACGCATGGTTGCATGCGCAGCTACTGCCACCGGTTCTATCATAGCCCCATAATCAAGTGACATACCTTCAGGCAACACCGCAACCCTGTCATCATCAACCACAAAAAAGTCTTGCGCAGCTCCATTTGCCTGAAAAGCCTGCACTCTTAGCTCTTCACAAATATTATACTCTCCCCGCTGACAAGGCTTGCACTTCCCACACGCGAGTTGCGGACGTGCGGTGACAACGTCACCCGCCTTGCAGATCGTAACCGCCGCCCCCGTAGCGACTACCACTGCCGAATATTCATGCCCCTGAACTACCGGATAGAAAGTTGCCGGATGACATCCGTGATAAGAATGTATCTCACTTCCACAAATACCAATTCTCTTAATATTCAGAAGTACCTGATGTTCTTTCAGGTCCGACGCCTTAGGCGCCTCAACCTCACGAAATTCAATATGTTTTGGTTCTACTAATACCGCTTGTCTCATTTTATACCATATTTACTTAAAATTTCTATTACCGGAGTCTCTATCGACTTCGCCCAAAGTGCATATCCATAACTACTTGGATGAGTTCCGTCGACCGATGTCTCATGCGCATCGGAAGCATCAGGCGTAATCAGATAAACGTCTTTATATTTCGGGTTCGTGCGGATTTTTGCAAACAACTCCTCTACGGTTGCCGCCTTAGCCCGTTCTTTCGCATCAAGAACTGTATCAAATGAACGTCGTTCACGATAGATCGTACGCTGAAATATCAACGGAGTAGCCGGATGTGCCGCTATAAGCCGATCGATAAACGGCATCAGGCGCTCTCTTATCAGTTCTGCGTCAGGATTTGAAAAAGTATCGAATATAAAGGCATCAGCCTTGACTTCCGCAAGAACGTCGAGCATGTAAGGTTGCATCAGGCAACGTCCGCTTGTTGCGAGCGACACGACTTGAAGACCTGTATTACGCATAAATTGCATGGGATAACTCATACCGGATCGATCCGTGCTCACTCCCTGCGTAAACGAAGAGCCATATACCGCTATCCTGTGACGAAAATCGGACTTCAACGGTTCGATAACAGCATCGTCATCTATCCCTATCTTACAAGAAATGACCTCCGAATACATCGGCATATACATCATACATTCGTGCATCGTACCATCCATATTCTCAATGAGCGTGAATGTCTCGGTTTTCTCGCCCTTATACGCTTTCAATGAACCGCTTGCCGCATACTGCCATTGACCGTTTGCATTTTTGATATAAAGATCATATCCTTTATAAGAGATCGGCATGGTTGAATGGCTCGAATATACATATCCCCACTTTGTCGTAATCTGTATATTACGCGTGTTCGTTTTAAACAACACAGCCATACCGGCAGAACAACGGAGTTGTCGATTCTCCGTCCTGTTAAAACCTTTATAAACCAATGTATCGACTCTATGATACGGATTGGGAGTCGATTCAAACGGCTTACCTATCAGGTTAAGCGTTGACGCCTCCGTCTGTTTTTGTGCCGAAACCGACAATACGCACGAAAGCGACAGAACAACCGTTATGAAAAACTTCTTCATTGCCTTGGATTTTTTAGTTGTTTACTGTAATAAGACCTTCAACCCTTCTGCTACCTGCATAGCATAAAACTGCTCATACTTTTCCATAAACACAGGGTATTTGTCCAGTCCCAATGACACAAAAGGTGATATCTTCAAGAACTCGGCCGGCGATCCTCCCGAAATCAACTTCCTGTCCGCCGGGGTGATGTGAGGTTCGGAGATAGCTATATTTTCACCGGACTCGGTGCGCGCACCTATCAGGTATTTGCAATAAACAGCTATCAGGAAAGCCTCTATCGAAATATCCTTCCCATCCTGCAACATCTGTTTGAGTATGGGTACCACATAAACCGCAAACTTAGCAATGCCATCGCCGCAAAGCCGTGATACCTGATCGCTGATCGCCTTGTTTGAAAATCGTTCGATAAGCTGGTCTTTATACGCTTCAAGGTCAACGCCCTCGGGAACCGGAACATAAGGAGTAACATCCCTGTTCATAAACAGCTTTATCATTGCACGATACCTCTCGTCTGCCATTACAGCATCGACCTTCCTGAATCCTTCCATATAGGCAGGATAAGAAAGAAGAGTATGTGACGCATTGAGAAGACTTAATTTCATGATTTCATACGGGGTCACATCATGGGTGAATGTAACTCCCACCTTCTCCCATGCAGGACGGCCTGCAATGAAATTATCTTCAATCACCCATTGTATAAAGTCTTCACAACACACATCTGTAACCTTACCCGGTTTTGTTACGGGAGTGATTCGATCCACCATCGAATTCGGGAACGTCACTTTCTTTTTCGCCCACGCTGCCACCTCGGGATATTTCGCTTCGAAGTATGACATAAACGCGTATTTGGCGGCATTGCCGTTCATCTGCATGTTGTCACACGAAAGAATCGTAATCGGCAAATCTTTCTCCATCCGGCGTTTAAGTCCTTCGGCTACATACCAGAACACACTGCGCGATTGGTTAAAATCAACCCTATATCCCCCTTCGGTAATGGTGAGAGAGATGATTTTTATCTCCTCCGATGCTATTTTAGCGATGATAGGCTCACTATCTATTTCCCCCCATGCCAGTTCTACAAGCGAACCAATCAGCATACTATCCTGTTCGCCGGAAGGGCTGCATGTCGTCAACTGATATATGCCGTCGTCTTTCTTGAGGGCGTTGAACAATACCCCGTCCGTAGGCATAATCATGGCTCCGAATACCCCCCAGCACCTTTGTGACGGATCTTCAAGTAATAGATTTGTGTAAGCTTCGAGATGTGCACGATGGAAGTTTCCAACGCCGAAATGTACTATTCCGGCCTTTATTTCAGCACGATTATAATTAAAAGTCTTCATACGATAATTTCAATGTTTCGGCAAGTGATTTTTCCACCTTGTCGCAATGTTCTATATAGAATTTATAAACCTCATTCCATTTGTAATAAGATGCTTCAACCGCTTCCAACGGCAACCGGAGGTCTTTTTCATTCAGCATAAACTTAACTAAAACGTCCGGATTGTCTTCTGATTGGTAAAAGATCATCTGAAGGTTCGCCCCCATCGGAATATCCCAATACTTCCAACTCTGCAACGCTTCTTTGGAATTACTAGCCTCCCGCGCCCACGTTCCGGCTTGCAGATTTGTCAAGATAGCCATCAGAACGCCATCGTGTCCGAAGTTGAGATTGATGCCATGACGCTTGCGAACCAGATCTTCGGCAGATTCGTCTAACAAATGGCGTAACGTGCGGGATGCAAGTCCCCAACTACGCCCGTGAGATACCGGTTCAGGACCTTTCTGCGCAAAATACTTATAGTTCTCGATTTCCGCCCAAGCCAATATTTCCTCTTCTGTAAAAATATCCCATATAGGCACTTGGCGGTCGAGGCATTGCATCAGTGATGCCATTAACCAGAAACGATGGATCAGGTCGTACTTGTCATACTCACTTTCTACTTGTGTTACGTCTATAAACAGTCTTGTAAAAAAAGCATCCACATCCAACTTTTCATCTATATATGAACGATATTTTTTATACCAACTGTTTTCTTTACCGAGTATATACTTATCAAGCGGACTCCTGTCGGGACATACGTTACCGTAGGGATTCAGTGTGGTAAGGAACGAACGGGAGTTGTCTATCTCCGCCCATTCAAGCCCGGGACGCAGCGACAAAATGCCCGAATTTACAGATTGCATGGTGGCTGCCACCCGAAGCACATTCGTTGCGTTAGTCTTCAAATAGGGATGGCCTTCAAATACTTCCGGATAGTTTTGTACCATCCTCCGGCCTATCTCCCTTGTCTGACGATAACCGATTTGTGTCAGATCGCCTTCTTTGTAAAACACATTCTTCTTGAACGGTTCAAGACGTTCGTACAGGGCTTTCCCAAAATCGGTAAGGTTGTTTGTGGCATGAGCTTTCTCCAATACGCCGTATATGGCAGGATAAGTCACCTCATCGTCTATCTGACGCGCTCCATGACGAAAATAGCCGTTTATATAGAAAGGCGTATATCCTTTGGGCGCCGGCGTAACCGGATGTGAAAGATCGGTCACATAATACACGCCGCCCGCACGTTCCGGATCCCTGCGTATCTCGTCGAGAGGATTTTCGGTCACCGGCTTTTCTTTCGGAAGAGAGAGTTTGAATATGCAAGGAAGATCAGACGTCTTTTTCGCATTCGTATTGGTATTGACATACATAACCCCGTCTTTGACCACAATATCTTCCGGTTCGTAAATAACCTGTTCCTGCACATTGTACCGGGCAGTAATCGTCCGCCTATCCGTATCGTACACCCGGATGCAGGAAGGACGGTTGTCGTCCTGTTTCCCAACTCCGAAGCAAAAATAGATTTTACCATCATGCATACAGCCCGCTTGTGTGAACCATACCTCATAGGGGAACACCACCTGATCGAGAATGTCATTTTCGTCGAGGCGCACCTTTGCCCCCTCACTCAACGACGGTATGCGGAATTTGGTGGCGACATACTGGTTTTCCCATGCATGCTTTGTCACCTTCGCCACAGTACGTTTACGCGCCGAGAATATCCATATAAAGCCCCGTTCCCGATCGACCAGCCAGCTTGGCGCTCCAAAGATAGGGACATACCCTTTCTCCACCCACTTCGAGCCATCAAGTTCAATTGTCTGTGCGATTTCGCTGCTAAAACGTTTTCCACGACGGGTAATGCTCTCCACAAAACACAACCATTCCAACTCGCTTCCTACCTTCCCGTTTGTGATATACAAGAGAGGAAACGATGCTCCGCGTTTTGTCTCGACGCCAAAGCATACATTATTTACATGGTTGTCCGGATGGGAGGACGCCAACTCAAAGCCTGCCACAGGTTTCGGATCGGCACTTTTGAAATCATAGATATTCACGTGCCCTCCATCCTCGCACGAGAATATGTAATCATCCCACATTTCAAGTCCTTGCTGTGCCCGCCCCCGTCCTTCCTTTGCCAGGAAGACAGAGCACTCTACCTCTTTCTCCGGCTCTACATACAACTGGGCGATAAGGGGAATAGAGATCAGTAAGCACACGACAGACAAATAGATCTTTTTCATAAGTATGCTCTATAAATTTAAAGTATGATTATGTTCTACGTTAATCGAACAGCTCTACGCCTAACGATTCAAGCCGTTTCTGCAACTCTCCCACATCGAGAGCCCGCGGAGTACAATGCTGCGACGCACTCATGGCAGCGGCAATACCAACTGCCTCTCCCATCGCCATGCAAATACTCATGACACGATAGGAAGCGTGAGCTCTGTGAGTACCCGATATGCACCGTCCCGCCACCAGAAGCCCTTCCAAGCCCAACGGGAGAAAACAACGATACGGCAAATCGTATGGTTTGCAATATTGGATGGTCGGTTCCGCCTGTCCGGCTCCGTCAGGATTATGTATATCGACAATGAACAATGCTTTATGTACCACCACATCGGCAAAACGGCAGCCTTCCGCCATTTCATCGGCATCAATCACATAGTCGCCCATCACCCTGCGGCTTTCGCGCACTCCCGTTGTTGTACCACTTCCGATCACTCTACAGTTTTCGTAACCCGGCAAATTTTCTTTCAAGAATTGAGTCAGGAGGCGTATCTGTTGCCTAAGTTCAAGATCGGCGGCGAAAATAGAGCTTACCGAAGTAATATCCACTCTATTGACTTGTGTCGTATTTACCTGACGGCAACCCGGTCTGACCGACGGATGCAAACGCACGGCAGCAAGCATCCGGGGAAGTTTGCCCTCATCGGCTTTCTTTTTACACCAATCAAGAAAACACTCGCCATTCAGTTGAACATTGTCTACATCTCCAATGCAGATAATTCCTTTCGATTCATCTACGCCGTCAATGGTGTATTCAAGGGTTACAGGCTGCATGAGTCCGTCAGCACGTCCTTTTTCTATTTTTGCACCGGCAAGAAAAGATACTATGGCATCACCGGTACAATCAATTGTAACCGCGGCTTCAAAACAGAGCGTCCCCTCGTTACTTGCACACTTAATGCCTTTTACCACCTTTCCGTCACGAATAACATCCGACACGCAACATTGCAAAAAGACATCGACGTTCTTTTCCCTGGCGACAAATTCTGCCAATGTAAGTTTTGCCTCTTCGAAATCGTGAGCATTTCCATGTTCGCCAATCCAGTCATTGTCTTTGACGCCAAGAATAGCACAAACCTCATCGCGCATCGTGTTCTTGCTTACACTACCGAGAATAGGGCCGACATACCCGGCGGTCAGGTTACCTCCGATGACTCCGTATCTTTCGATAAGGGCAACACGTGCTCCTTGCCGGGCGGCGGCTACAGCCGCACATATCCCGGCAGGACCTGCACCTGCTACTATTACATCATAATATTTTGTATTCATTATCTGCTTGTATATGGACCGGAAATAGTCTTAACAGTCATTGCCCCGTCAGAATCTGTGATTGTCACAACTCTGTATTTGTTTCCCCCATCGGTCACACGAACTACAATATGTCCATCATATCCCTTTACTCTCGCAGCCTCTTCCGCCGTAACCCGGTCGTCTACTCCGCTGGGGCGATCGCCCTGCCAGAAGTTAGTGATAAACATGTCACACGCAGGGAGTGTTGTCTCCATCGAATTCAGTATATCGGTACGGGGATGACAATCTACCCACGAATTGACAACAATCGTTTGTGGATTGAGTGCTTTCAGAGCATCTACTTGATTGGTGTTGGTTACACCGTGATGGTTAGCTTTCAAGAGTTCCACCTGACCTACTGCTTTTGCACAGGGCAGTTCGGCATCTTTCCACGCATGACTCGAACGTCCGTTATACTGAAGGTCACCACCGGCAAAGAAATCAAAGTTGCCATACGAAACTTTCATCACACAACTGGTTATATTCTCCGGCGGACAATTGTCACTGGAGGTAATGTTCTTACTGTTTTCGTATGTAATCTCCGAGAGTTCAGGGAATGTCTTCTTTGTGGTAGTGCCCGAACCTGTCCAGATCTCTCCATTCACTGCCACGTTTTGCACCTTTGCAGTAGGATACTTTGCAGGATTATACTTCTGAACGATCTGATTATTCGCCCCTGCTTTGAATATCGCAGCATCGAACTTTTGATTGGCGACATGCCATTTCACTGCATTGATATAGTTATTACAACTTGGAGCATTGTCTGCCATTGTCGCCATGTCGAACGGATAGTTATAATCGGGATAGCCACGATCAAGAAGCGTACCAATCTTGAAATTGTCGAAAATCTCGGCAAAACCTATCAACGAATAAGTATTGGAATTAGCTGATTTTGGCAAGGAAGAAGTATAACCGCCGAAGTGGTCATTATGGAAGTGGGTAAGTACGGCATAATCAATCGTACTGTTACCTGTCCATACCATACACTTACGAATGTAATCAGTTATAATCTGCGAACCACGGGTAGAAGTCAGAGTCGGATCCCAACGACTACGGATACCGGTATTGGTCGTATTACTATTAGAGTTGGTTGTAACACTCGAACTTGCGGCATCAATAAGCATTTGCGTACCATCCGGGAATATTACAAACATGCTTTCACCGGTAGTCGTATTGATGAAATGAATATCCATCACACCCTCCTGCCAGGCAGGAATCGTTTTACCTACCTCTATTTCAGTGGCAGCATCTTCCCCACCTCCATCCGGACGAATCAAAAATGAGTGAGACTCATTGGAGCTGCATCCTACAATCGCAAGGATGAACAGACTAAATATAAATATTAACCTTTGCATGCTATATGAAGATTTAAAAACATCTCTCCGCCTTCAATGCTGACGGCAAGACGAATATAATTACCAAAATTTGAATTTACCTTTATAATATGTTGGCCAAGTCCTTTGAAGATTACAGGCTCACTACCGTCGTCAGCCCAATGTATACCGTCTTGCGATAGTTGTACACGACCTTCGAATACGGGATCTCCTTCTATTTTCTCAACCATAACAAAGAATATAGCCTCATCTGCCCAACCAGCCTCGTAAGGATGAGTGAAGAAAGTACCTTTAAAGAACTTCTTTACCTCAAGATGGGAATCATTAAACATTTTCATATATTACATTCCTCCTTTTATTCTTGTGAAACAACAACAGAATCTATATAAAAGAATACACGACGATTGGTATCAGTACCCACCCAGAAAAGAGGATTGATAAGATTGTCGATGCGTCCATATCCGTCAACGGTATCAGCTGCAATGCCACGCATATCCCAAATTCTGTCCTGACATTGGAACTCTACATATTCACGAAGCTCTGTGTCAAGTTTCAGACGCATGTATTGCCAATTGAGTTTACAGTCGGTCTCATTGTAAATGAGTTTCTGATGACCATCTTTCAAATCCTTGAATCCATCGTGGTCGCCATTAGGATAACGGCGGCCGAACCACCAGGGATCGACTCCCCTCTTACACCAGTCTCCGTCAAGTCCATAAGCCCAATCGCGGTCGGTTATGTCTTCATTGGAATGTTCATACTGCCACTTCTGCATTAATTTGCCATCTACTGCATTGAGATAACGAATTCCTACATGGTAACGTTTTCCACCCTCCTGTACATCGAATCCCATACCAAAATCGCGGATGGAACTCTCATGTAAACCCGGTTGCGGACGGTCACCGCCATCCACCACATCCTGTTCCGCCGTGTATGTAAACCAACATTCTATCTGCAAATATTTGCAGCCCGGACGAGAGAACGAAAGCCGCTTAATGGCATGTCCCAGACAACCTTCCGCCGGAATCTCCGTATAAGGAGCGGCAACAGGTCTTGTCGAAAGTTTAAGAGAGTAAGTGCCGGACATAGCTCCGTGAGTGCCCGGATACCTGAAAGTAGCGGAACTAAGCATGACCGGTGGCCACTGGTCTTTATTGACCAATGTCTTGGGAACATCAAAATCGGGATATTCCGTAAAGTTAGGCATCAATGTCATCCAGCCGTTAAAGCCGGTGTTGAATACATCATAGCTCAACACCCTTTTCAATGGTTGATAGCGACTGCGCAATAAAATTTCTCCAATGCTCATAATATCATTTATTTAATAAAGTTAGTACCCTGGATTTTGAACAAGTTTGCCATTCATTATCAATACATCATCACTTGGCAATGGCCATAAATAAATCTTCTCATCATACTTACGTTCACCATGCTGGACGATATAGGTTCCGTCGGCCATCGCTTCAAAAGAAGGAAATCCGTCTTTGTCAAATGTCGGAGTCTCCGGCCAAAACCAGTTGCCTGCCGCAAAGTATTCCTTTGCCTTGTTGGCTGTACGGGTAAATCCGTACATATTGTGTCCGAAAGCATTCTCAAACTGATGCCAACGAAGCAAGTCGAAATAGCGCAGATTTTCCCATGCAAACTCCACACGACGCTCACGGCGGAGCACTTTGCGCAATGCCGTCTGATCGGTTGTCGTGATGGACGGATAGTCGTTGGTTTGTGTACGGGTGGTGCCATAAGCACGGGCACGGACATCGTTGATGCAAGCAAGGACAGTAGCGTCAATCTCCCCCAGTTCAATCTTAGCTTCGGCATACATCAACAAAACATCGGCATAACGCATGAGAATAACGGGGTTGTCGTTATACAAAGTAGTACGCCATGATTCTTGCGCGCCTTTGCGCAGGCAACAACCATTGTAAGCACAGTTGGAAGCATCCGAACCGCCTTTGGAATCTTTGTTTGTAATCATACGATTTTGCGTATAGTCCATTACTTCGAGTGCGTTTGGCGCAGGGTTCCACTCAATACCATAGATACGGCTGCCGGGAGCAGCAAATGTTTCCAGGCAACGGGGATCACGGTTGGCAAATGGAGCGTGAGGATCAAAGCCACTGCCCGGTTCATCAATCGTCTTGCCATTCGTCATTTCGTAGACAGCAAGAAGTTCCCACGAAGGTTGTGCATTATGTGTACCGCCTGCCGAACGGGCAATAAAGGAACCGATAGCCTGTGTAGTAGGTTTACCGTTTTCATCCAACTCAAGGTCGCTTGAGTGAGCAACAGAGAAGATAACTTCTTTGCTTCCTCTTGTCTTGTCGCGGAAAAGTTCTCCATAATCAGGGGCCAAGTCATATACTTCCAGATCCATACAGTCTTGCGCAGCGTTTGCGGCAGTCCCATAGTCGTGTTGATAGAGAGCGGTACGAGCCTTGTAAGCATAAGCCGTTCCTTTGTCCACACGGGTGGCGCCGCTATTATTATTTGCGACCGGTAAATTTTCTGCGGCATAGTCATAATCTTCATAAATTTGTTTCAGAACGACAGCTTTGTCGGTACGCCCCATCTCAAATGCTTCCTCCGGAGTAATCGAAGTCACGTAGAAAGGAACATCTCCCCAAAGAGTAATCAAACGTGAATAAGCAAATGCCCTGAAAAAACGGGCTTCGGCACGAAGCGTATTCAGTTCAGTGGTGGAATATTTGCCTTCAAGTTTGTCGAGTGCCTCCAAAATTCGGTTGGCACGACTAATGTTCTTATACGTGTAACTCCAAACAGTCTTGATGTTAGGATTACTTGTAGAAGACGCATTCAGTGAACCTGCCGCAATGGTATAAATGTTGGTTCGTTGCGCCCAGTCATCCGTATTACGATCCAGCGTCCAACCTTCTTCTATAACAAAGAAGGTACTGCGATAAAAATCGTTCAATGAGATTCGAACTTCCTCCGGTGACGAGAACCAGTTTTCACTGGATGCGGCTGAAGGAGGATTCAGATCGAGGTTCACACAAGAAGTTACAGATAGAAGAGCTATCATGCAAATCAATACATGTATTTTTTTCATATTATGTAATTTTTTCATACTCCATTAGAATTTGATATCCACTCCAAATGTATAAGTGCGTGTGATATAGGTAGAAGCGCCTGCTTCAGGGTCCCATCCCGAAAGATAACTATCAAAGCAGTATGGATCATCGATATTGACGTACACCCGAAGTCCCTTGATTCCGACTTTAGAGACGATTTTTTTAGGAACTGTATAGCCAACGTTGATATTCTTTATACGCATATAGGCACTACTCTTGAGCCAGTAATCCGACATTTTGTAGTTGTTGTATTCACCGCCCTGATGGCTCAAACGGGGATAGCTGGCTGCCGCGTTCTGCTCTGCAGTGTTATACACACTCCAATAATTACGGCTGCCATTGTCGTTCAGAAGGACTGACGGAGCCGGAAGCCATTGTCCCTGCATGGGGCGAATCATACTTTCGGTGAGGCGTGAAAGTTGTTTCCCGACACCATTGAAGAGTAAGGAGAAGGAGAGACCTTTCCAGCCCAAACTAATAGAACCTCCATATAGATAGTGTGGCAATGAGCTGCCAAGCACTACACGGTCGTATGTCTCATTGATAATTCCGTCAGGAGTGCCGTCCGGACCGCTGACATCTACATATTTCACATCACCCGGTTTGGTAGAAGCCGAAAGCAGAGCGCTTTCACTGACTTCCTCTGCGGTCTGGAATAAACCAGCAGTCTTATATCCATACCAGGAGTTATATTCTGCGCCTTCGGTAATAATGGTACCATCGCTGTTAAACTGCTGCCTGCCATTAAGATTATCTATTATAGACTTGTAATCAGAGATATTAAAACTTACTGCATAAGTTACATCTCCGATACGATCAGACCAGCCGAGTTTCACCTCCCAACCACGGGTGTGCATTTTACCTACGTTCCTGTCAGGTGCCGAATAACCTGTAAACGACGGGATTGCCACCGACAAGAGCATATCTGTTGTCTTCTTATAATAATAGTCTGCGCTAAAGTCAAGACGATTGTTAAAGAAAGCGGCATCCACACCTATATCCCAGCTCTGTGTTTTCTCCCAATGGATATTCTCATACGCATAATCCTGTTGAGCGGCAGACATCGATGATTGGGGCGTAGAACCTGCACTGTCATACATAATGGCATTATTGAACGATATGTATGTCTGGTAAGGATAATTTCCAATCCGCTCGTTACCGAGCGTACCGATAGAGGCACGGAACTTCAGATAGTTTATCGGGGTTATGTTTTGCATGAACTTCTCGTTAGAGATGACCCAACCCACCGATGCGGACGGGAAGAATCCCCAACGGTGATCCTTGTGAAAACGTGAAGATCCGTCTTCACGAGCATTGAGCTGGAGGTAGTAACGGCTGTCGTAATTATACATGACACGGCCAAAAAATGAACGGTATGCATTCTGATAAGAATTGCCGGCTACGGCAAGAGCATTCTTGTTCGCCAAATCAAGATAAGGGAAAGAAGACAAAGATATATCGTTGGTCGATCCCGACATCGTTTCATACGTATAACTATAATCTTCATAACCGACCATGGCATTGAAGTTATGTACCTTGCTAAAGGTCTTGTCGTATGTAGCGATGAATTGTTTCTCCAATGATTTGATGTTACGGCGTTCTTCACTTAACGAATTGGAAGTATATCCTGAAACATATCCCAGCATAACATCGGTTTCGTATGCATCGTAAACAGGTATGGCTTTCTTCATCTCCTTGATCGAAACAGTTCCGACGGTAGGAGTCAGATTGGCAGTAAGGGTCAAATCTTTTATGGGCTTATAGCTCAACGAGAATTTACCGGTCATTGTGTTGGATACAGTCTTCTTCTCTCCGCCTTCCAATAAGGCGGCAAGCGTATTGCTAAGACTGCCGTCTTTACCGGGACCTACACGGCCGTCCGGATAAAGTCCCAAATAAATGGAAGGATACATATAAGCTGCACGAATCGGACTACCGGAAGTCGGGTCATTTTTCGTGGCATAACGTACCGAGAAATCGATAGAACCGGAGAGCTTATCGCTAATCTTGAGATTATTACGCGAACGGATAGAGATTCTTTCGTGGTTTGAACCTTTATAGATAGCGTCGGCATTTTCGTAGGTAGCGGAAGTGTGGCTCTTGATTACCTTGTTGCCATACGTCATGGTCAAGTTGTGCTTATGGCGCATAGCGGTATTCGAAAGAATAGCGTCTTTCCAATCATAGATAGGATATTGAATGGGATCATACCTGTTGTTGGTAGCATAGTTGTCGATGTAGTCCTGTGAATAGTTGGCAAACTCGCCTCCCGCAGGATTACCGGCATCGTTCCACGACCATTCGTTATACATTGTCATGTAGTGATAAGGGTCTGTCAGGAATTTCGGAAATTCGGTAGGAGAAGACAACGAAATCTCTCCGTTATAACCGATCGAAAGCTGTCCCTCGGTTGCCTCCTTAGTCGTTATCAAGATAACACCGGCAGCAGCACGGGCACCATAGATGGATGCAGAAGCTGCATCTTTAAGTACAGTAATCTGCTGTACGTCTTCGCTTGCTATATTGTCGAGGCTACTGACCATCATACCATCGACAAGGATAAGCGGACTCGAATCAGACATTGTTGTCACACCACGCACCTGAACCGTAGCACTCGCTCCCGGCATACTGCTCGAACGGGTAACCGTCAGTCCCGGAATCAGTCCTTGCAAAGATTGTGAAAGTTGAGACGTGCTCTGTTTCTCGATAAGCGAACTGTTGATTACACCGACCGCACCTGTAAGATCTTTCTTCTTTACAGATCCATAGCCGATAACAACCGTCTCTTCAAGTTGTACAGCATCCTCTTTAAGTTTTATATTTACTACACTTTTACCATCCCATACCACAGTCTCGGTCACATAACCAAGATAACGGAATTCTATTGTATGGCCTGATTCAGCGCCATTGAGCGCATACTTTCCCGACATATCGGAGGTAGTACCTTTTGCATTGTCTTTATCGTGGATCACCACTCCGACAAGAGGACCATTGGCATCGCTAACGACACCCTTCATTACATTCTGTGCAAAAGCCAGATTGATTTGCAGGAAACATGCCAATAACAGGCTTAATATACTTTTTTTCATACTCTTTATTCTACGATTTCAAGCAATACATGTTGGTTATACTCTTTGATTGCCGCACCTGTTTCAGGATTACTCGGATGTTGCGCTGAAAAACGTGTCTGGCCGCTTGCATGTGTCCAGTCGATATACTTTCCAGCGAATTTGGCGCCATTAAGACATAAACGACCTGCCTGTCCGAATCTTAACACAATCTCATCCATATCCTTAGTCGTGGTAAATACTCCTTCGGCAGGGATATATGCGCCATTGTTACTGCTATCGAGCAACATTCCCGCAAAGTTGTAGGTAATAGTCACCGAGTAATTGATAGGTGCACCCGACAGTGTCTCTGTCGCACTTTCCTGAAGAGTCGAAGTCGGAAGAGCCGGTTTCCATTCTTCTCCATCCTTGAATTCGATCATCCAGTAGTTGGAACACATCGTTCCTAATTTGGTCACAAAATAGAAGTGTATCTTGGTACCGGCAGGAATGGTCGTACCTTTCATATCCCCATAGACATACCAATAATCACCCGGAATAGCTCCTGATACATACGGGTCACCATTAGCACCCACGGCACGGCTGCATACGACTTTCTGCTCTACATAACCTGTCCGGTCACATGCCCAATACTCAATCTTACCACTTCCGGCACTCGGAGCAATATACTTGCCATTGGTTCCCGGGAATACCGATTGTGCCTCATCATCAGCAAATGTTCCACTTGTGTTGGCAGTTAAACTCTTCAAGTCCCAATCAGCCAAAATGCCCGAGAAAGCATCTTGTACAAGAGTATAGGTATAGTCTGTATCATCCTGGATGGTTACCGTTACTTTAATTGTCCGTTTGGCAAATGTCTTGTTCTCCGGGAAAGTAAGTTTAATATCACATTCGCCTACCCCATTTGCAGGAGAAACGGTCACATCCGCATCTGCACATACAGCCTTCCACTCCTTATCGCCAAAGACTTTGAATGAGGATTCTGTTGTAGTTGCGTCAATCGATTCGGTGATAGGACTGATACCTTTCGGAACAATCATTTTTTGGGTAATAACCAGCTTTAGAGGAGTTACATCATCGCCAATGAAACGAATGGTACCGACACGTGAACTAGTCGATGAATTTTCAGAGACTTTGATTGTAAACTTAGTAATCTCACCTTGTGTCTCATGCGAATCAACAACTGCCCAATGGCTATCGCTTCCATCGGTCTGGCAATCGTTATTGACTCTGTAATAGACATTAGATGAAAGGTCAACAGTGAAAAGTCCACCTTCTGCTTCTACATCAAGTGTCTTTGTCGCGAGTGTCATATACGGATCATCCGAGTTATGACAAGATGCAAAAAGCACAAGCGACACACTTGCAAACAATAACATCTTTAGATTCATTTGATTAGTATTTAGGGTTATTAATAATTGACTAGCTAGACATTTTCAGACGTCTTGCATATATAATTCTGTATATCACATAAGCAAGTATCATGGCAATCATCAGTATGATACTTCCTATCACAATTCCTTTGACCGCAAGGGTCTTCGGATCTCCAGCAATAAGCAGACCTGTCAGTAAGAGCGCAACGACACCAATGGTAATACAGAAGCAGTTAACAGCCAAATGCGAATAGATTAATACCGCTTTCTTCTCCTTTAATGTCGGTTCGCGATCGGCTTCAGGATCAGTATATTCACAAATGGCTTGATAACCATTGTCTTCATACTTTTTACGTGCCGACCAAACTTCCATAATTGCAAGGATAAGTACAGGAAGTACACAACCGGCAACTGACTCTATAAGGCTTGGACTAATAACGGAGGCGGGAATTATGACGCGAGCCATAATACCAACGAGCCAGGTAAGAATCATTGCAGAAATAAGTTGGTTGCCTGTCAGCCGCTTCGAGAACAGTCCCCATATTGACGGAATGTATAAAGGACACATCACCATAGTAAGAAGAGTTACTACCACCTTTTCGGCACCTCCGGCAAAAGGAATGAGCATTGACAAAGCGATAATCACAAGTCCAAAGACAAATGTGAAGAGACGTCCTACCTTGATACGCTTTTTCTCATTTGCCTGACGGTTTTTCTCTTTGTGTCCCCAAATATCATAAGTATATACATTGGCATATACATTCAAAATACCCGAAACATTACTCAATGTGGCCGATAGCATCGCTGCCAACATCATGCCGACCATTCCTTTCATGAGCACGAGTTTGCTCATATTCACATAAGCGTGTTCGCCGTTGAAAGTCATTGTGGTTGCATCCAAATCAAGCGCAAGTCCGGGTTCCATCACACGATAAATCATGGTAGGAAGATACCAGATGAGAGGAGTGACGATATAAAGAATTCCGATTAAATAAGTACTCTTTTTTGCGTCTCTTGTAGTAGGCACGCTTATGTATCGCTGTACAAACGGCCAGTCGCCGCCAATCATAGAAACATTGAGAAATATCCACAGTAAAAGCCACCCCCATGTATAGGTCGGAGATGTGCCCGAGAAGAATCCCGGTATCTCACTGGCCTTATCAATAAATGCACTTACGCCTCCTACCGCGTTAAATGAAAGAGGTATCATAAATACAACCACGGCCAGAAGTACTCCGAACTGAATTACATCAGTCATTAGTACCGCAAGAAATCCTCCGGCAATGGTGTATCCAAGAGCGATGGCACCAAGGATAAGAAGCGCCCACCAAATACTTAGGTAACCCATCGGTGAATCACCCATCATACCCGTACTTGCAAAAATACTGCCACCATCAACTTTGATTAATGCACACATCACAACCGCTACCGCATACAGAGACACTGCCGTATGCACCGCACGGGCTATAATTCCTGAAATTGTGTAAAAACTCACCGTGCGGTGTCCAAACCGGATAGTAAGGAACTCTCCCGGCGATTTAATACGTAGCTCCCGCCATTTGCCCGAGATCCATTTACCGACAATAAACGATGCTATGCCAAGACAAAGTGCAACAACTACCGCAACAAGTCCCGATTTATAAGCAACGCCTCCCCAAACGACAAAGGTACTTGCCGAGAAGATAGTCATGTAGGAAGAGACTCCCGACAGCCACCACGAAGAATTTCGCCCGGCAATAAACATATCTTCGGAGTTTTTGATTTTCCGGGACATCACAACACTCACGGCAATCAGTCCGAGAAAGTAGAGTAAAATAATAATATAATCTAACTGTTCCATATTCTGGTTCTTCTTTATATAATTGCTCCAAGTTTCTTCAATTCCTCTATGAGATTGTGAATATCAGCCTTTTGTACGGTCACACCTGCCTTTATACATTGTGCGGCTGCCACTCCTGCGGCTTGTCCTACCCCCATACAACTTGCCTGAACGCGAAGTGACGCAAAGGAAGTCTTATCAGCACTAATACAGCGTCCCGCTACGAGCAGATTCGAAAAATCTTCAGCTATAAGAGCGCGATAAGGTACATACGCCGCTTTTTTAAGGAAAGTCACGCTCTGTTCCGCACCTGCTGCCACATGGATATCTATAGGATGTGCGCCGCGTGATATGCTATCAGGATATTTATAAGCATTCACATATTCTTCTGCTGTAATGGTATGTACACCTTTGATACGACGTGTCTCACGAATACCGGCATGTACGGCGACGGTCGTCACATAACTGTTTTTAAACTCTTCAAAGTTCTCTTTAAAGATTCGTGCTATTTTAAATACGTCTTCCCGTAAGCGACATTCCGCTGCGGTAAAATTTCTATTATCAATGGCATTTCCTGCAGTACGGGTCATATTAACCGTTACTTCGCCCGGACGAAGAGTGGTGCAAAACCAAGGACCTCCGAATTCGGGGATACCAAGCTTCTCTTTCATTGCCAAAAGTTTCTCACGAACTGCAATGCAATGACAATTCTGCCCTTGTTTATTATGGTGCATGGCATCAATTATCATGGGCGAATCTGTATCCACACCGCCTAATATAAAATAAGTGGAAAGAGGTTGCAGCGGTTTACATTCATCTGTTTGCATCGGAACACCCGCCATAGCGGCAAGGTCACCATCCCCAGTGCAGTCGATATACATATCGGCACTAATGGCCTCTGTCCCATTCTTATTCTCAAAGAGGATACAGGATATTTTGCCGTCTTTTGCCTGACAACCGCTTAAGTAAGAGTGCATATACATATCCACGCCGGCTTCCAGCATCATTTGCTGGCATAAAAGCTTGTAAAGCTCCGGATCAAAAGCTACATTGCCAAGAGGTTTCTCAATGATACAGCCTCCCATCTTCTCCAGCCGTTCGATAAATTCCCATGGAATACCGCCTATCACCTTTTCACTATTATAGGTGAAAACACTCAAAGGAGTAACAAGCCCCATTGTAGCCATTCCACCTAAAAACCCATATTGTTCCACAACAGCAGTTTTCGCACCACTGCGAGCAGCCGCAATGGCCGCAATGAAACCAGCTGGCCCACCACCGCAGACAACTACATCATAGTTGCCCACAATTGGAACCCGTTTCGAAATTTCTATACTTCGTACTTTCTTGTCCATGACCGTTTTTTATCCTTTAATTATTACCAATTCAAATAGATGGTAAACTTTGATGTGCTTTCGACCGCACTTATAAGAAAAGAGGTGTGTTTTCATAGTTCTTTTTCTTTAGTTCGACATCATGTTGATGTAGCAAAGATAAAGAACAAGAGCTTGAAAAAAAGTTTTTTCCTAACTCTTTTGCCTGCAAACGATTGCGGGAACGTTCCCAAAATCTGCAAACGTTACAAAAGCATTACACAAAGGCAAATGGGATTCGTATTTTACTCCAATATTAGGATTTATTGTTTGAAATCAATATCTTTGCTTTGATTTAAACAATCATTCAGCATGAAGTATATAACCATAAAAGACATCGCTCGACATTTGTCAATATCCGTCTCCACTGTATCTCGTGCATTGGGAGATGACAAGAATATCCGTAAAGAAACGAAAGAAAAGGTGATAGAAGCAGCTAAAAGATTGGGATATAGACCCAACCCTGTAGCAATCAACCTTAAATACGGACATACCAATACCGTGGGAGTGATCGTTCCTGAAATGGTTACGCCGTTTGCTTCACGAGTAATAAACGGCATACAAGAAGTGCTTCACACCAAAAATATAAAGGTGATTATTGCAGAGTCGGGAGGAGATCCGGAAAAAGAAAAAGAGAACCTGCAACTGATGGAAGGATTCATGGTGGATGGCATCATCATCTGTCTTTGCAGTTATAAAAGGAATAAGGAGGAATATGCTCGTTTGCAGCAAGCGGGAATGCCTATGGTGTTCTATGATCGTATTCCCTATGGACTTGAAGTCCCGCAGGTAATAGTGGACGATTATATGAAGTCATTCTTTCTTGTAGAAAGTCTGATCCGAAGCGGACGCAAACAGATTGTTCATATACAGGGACCGGACGATATTTACAACTCCATAGAACGTGTCAGAGGATACAAAGACGCTTTGGCTAAATTCGGGATTCCTTTTGATAAGAATAATATGCTGATAAAAACCGGTATGACTTTTGAAGAAGGGAAAAAAGCTGCGGATATATTAGTGGAAAGAAATATTCCTTTCAATGCTATTTTCGCTTTTACGGAAACATTGACCATTGGAGCTATGAACAGATTGAGGGAACTTGGGAAAAAAATACCCGAAGAAATCGCCGTAGCCAGTTTTTCAGGAACTGAACTTTCCAACATAGTCTATCCCAAATTGACTACAGTAGAACCGCCTTTGTACCAGATGGGGAGAAAAGCTGCCGAACTTATTTTAGAGAAAATCAAAGATCCGGCATCTCCCAATCATTCAATCGTGTTGGATGCGGAAATCAAAATGCGTGCATCGACGCCACGTTTGGAGGTATATTAATGACTTATCTACCAGATATTATATCTTAATACTTTCCTGAAAAACATACCGAAGTTACAAAAGTTTGCTGAATAGTAATCTTATACGATACCAACAAAAAAAGAAGAATTCAGATTTATACAGTTTTGAATCATTCAATGCTCTTTCTCTATAATACGTCCAATTCTTCCAGCTCCTTCACTTTTCTTCTGTATGGCCGATAAACAAGCAGTTTGTAGGTGAATAGCCGCCCCTTCACCTGCTCTTCATCGTGAATCAAATCAAATTGCAGCCTCCAGATTCCACCATTGAGTAAAATTAGTAAAGCTATTTCGTAATTAGTTTCAACCTTGTTTGAAACTAAAAGTTTCAAGGCGGGAAACACTTTGTTTCAAGTAGCGAAACGAAGTGTTTCTCGGTGTGAAACAGATTGTTTCAAGCCTTGAAACTATTTTTGAAACTACTCGCTACAGGTGAAGAGATGGTGAAATTGTTACTCTTCACCCGCAAACTCCTTATTCATCGAAGAGACAGAGAAAAGGTGAAAGAAGAAATAGAAAGATTGAAAATAAATACCCAGTAGAAAAATTTAATCGATTTTGTAATGATTCAGAATCGTACAAAAATGAATGACAATTCATTTTCAATTACTAATTCGCATTAATTTAAAATATACCATAATATTATAAGCAGTCTGTATTTGCTTCCTATGCAATACTCTACTTTTCCCTCCGTTCATAGCTAATTTAGGCTAAAAAGAACATTTTCTCCCGAAAAGTTTTTGTAATATCAGAGTTAATCGTATTTTTGTGTACAATTTTGGTGTAGTGATGACAGAAGAAGAAAAAAAGTTATTGAATTCCTTTGAAACGCAACTACGGCATTTGATTTATTTGCACGATGAACTTAAGCGTGAAAATGCCGAGTTGAAGAAGCTTCTCGAAAATGAAAAGCTGAAAAACGAGAAGGTACAAGCTCAATACGATGAATTGGAAGTCAGCTATACAAACCTAAAAACAGCTACGGCAATCAGCCTTAACGGCAGCGACGTAAAAGAGACGAAGCTGCGATTGTCAAAATTAGTGCGTGAAGTCGATAAATGCATCGCTTTGTTGAATGAATAAGAAGAAGATGTATGAACGATAAAATAAAGATAAACCTGCAGATAGCAGACTCAAACTACCCGTTAACCATCAACCGTGAGGAAGAACAAATGGTACGGGAAGCCGCCAAGCAGGTAAATATCAGGCTTAATAAGTATCGGGAAGTCTATAAAAATCTGGAACCCGAAAAAATTATTGCCATGGTAGCCTATCAGTTCTCGTTAGAGAGACTGCAATTGATGCAACGTAATGATACCAGCCCCTATGTGGAGAAGGTAAAAGAACTGACAGAATTGCTGGAGGATTATTTTAAGGAAGAATAAATCCCCGACCGGCTATTCGCTGATAAGAGATAAAACAACCACGCACTGCACAATATCCAAGCAAAAATAATTGCTTTGATATTTGGCGGTGCGTTTTTATTTATATACTTAAATTAAATGTAGAATGATAGCAATAATAGCAACAGCAATTGCTTGCTTCATCGTAGGAGGAGTCCTTTCATATATACTATTCCGGTATGTACTGAAATCCAAATACGACAATGTCCTGAAAGAAGCGGAGACGGAAGCGGAAGTAATTAAGAAAAACAAGCTGCTGGAAGTGAAGGAGAAATTCCTGAATAAGAAAGCGGACCTTGAAAAGGAGGTAGCATTGCGGAATCAGAAGATTCAGCAAGCGGAAAACAAGTTGAAGCAACGTGAAATGGTACTTAGCCAGCGTCAGGAAGAAATCCAACGTAAAAAGATGGAAGCCGAAGCGGTAAAAGAGAATCTGGAAGCGCAACTTGTGATTGTTGACAAGAAAAAAGAAGAACTCGATAAACTGCAACAGCAGGAAATCGATAAACTGGAAGCAATCTCCGGATTGTCTGCCGAAGAGGCCAAAGAACGCCTGGTAGAATCACTGAAGGAAGAAGCTAAAACGCAGGCACAATCATTCATCAACGACATTATGGATGATGCTAAATTAACTGCCAGCAAAGAAGCCAAACGTATCGTTATCCAGTCTATCCAACGGGTGGCTACGGAAACTGCCATTGAAAACTCTGTTACAGTATTCCATATCGAATCGGATGAAATCAAGGGACGTATTATCGGACGTGAAGGACGTAATATCCGTGCTCTGGAAGCTGCTACCGGTGTTGAAATCGTTGTAGACGATACCCCGGAAGCAATCGTTCTTTCTGCCTTCGACCCGGTTCGCCGTGAAATTGCCCGTTTGGCCCTGCATCAGCTTGTGACTGACGGACGTATCCATCCGGCCCGTATCGAAGAGGTGGTAGCTAAAGTACGCAAACAGGTGGAAGAAGAAATTATCGAAACGGGTAAACGTACTACCATCGACTTGGGTATCCACGGTCTGCATCCTGAATTGATCCGTATCATCGGTAAGATGAAATATCGTTCTTCATACGGTCAGAACTTGTTGCAGCATGCACGCGAAACAGCCAATCTTTGTGCTGTGATGGCATCAGAACTGGGACTGAACCCGAAGAAAGCAAAACGTGCAGGTTTGCTGCATGATATTGGTAAAGTGCCTGATGAAGAACCGGAATTGCCGCACGCATTGTTGGGTATGAAACTTGCCGAGAAATACAAAGAAAAACCGGATATCTGCAACGCTATCGGTGCTCACCATGACGAAACAGAAATGACCAGTCTGCTGGCTCCTATCGTACAGGTTTGTGACGCCATCTCCGGTGCACGTCCGGGCGCACGCCGCGAAATCGTAGAGGCTTATATCAAGCGTCTGAACGATCTCGAACAGCTGGCAATGGCTTATCCGGGTGTAACAAAGACGTATGCTATCCAGGCAGGACGCGAACTCCGCGTTATCGTTGGTGCAGATAAGATTGACGACAAGCAGACAGAAAGCCTGTCAGGTGAAATCGCCAAGAAGATCCAGGATGAAATGACTTATCCGGGACAAGTGAAGATTACCGTCATCCGTGAAACACGTGCGGTAAGTTTCGCTAAATAACGTAACGATTCAAAAGAAGATTCATATAAGGGCGAAGAAATTCGCCCTTTTTTAATACACGACTATGGGAAAGTATCAATTTGAGATTTGTACCAATTCAGTGGAAAGTTGCCTGGCCGCACAGAAAGGTGGTGCAGACCGTGTGGAACTGTGTGCCGGAATACCGGAAGGTGGAACAACGCCCTCCTATGGTGAGATCGCCATCGCAAGGGAAGTACTGACTCATACCCGCCTGCACGTTATTATCCGGCCTCGTGGAGGAGATTTTCTGTATTCGGATATCGAAATCCGGACAATGCTGAAAGATATTGAAATTGCACGGAAATTAGGGGCAGACGGAGTGGTATTCGGTTGCCTGACAGCAGAGGGTGAAGTAGACTTGCCAGCAATGCAGAAACTAATGGAAGCAGCTCAAGGGCTATCTGTGACTTTTCACCGGGCATTTGATGTATGCCGTAACCCGCAGAGAGCATTGGAACAGATCATCAAACTGGGATGTAACCGTATTCTGACTTCCGGTCAGCAACCTACGGCTGAACAGGGAATCCCCCTTTTAAAAGAGTCACAGAAACAGGCTGCCGGAAGAATCATGTTACTCGCCGGATGCGGAGTAAATGAAAATAATATCGCACGCATTGCCGCAGAAACCGGAATCAACGAGTTTCATTTCTCGGCACGTGAAAGTATTCAGAGCGAAATGATATTCAAAAATGAAGCTGTCTCCATGGGAGGAACAGTACACATCAATGAGTACGAACGAAATGTAACTTCCATACGAAGAGTAAAAGAAACGATTGATGCCGCTTTACATGGATAAATATGGCAGCAAGGGATGAGATATCGCTTCATAATAGTACTAATACAAGACAGAAATGGTGAACATACAGCCTTCAAGCCTTTTGTTCACCATTTCTTTTTTGCATCATTACCAACAGTATCTCAAAAAACTGCTATACTTTTATTTATAAATATGGAATTATCGTAATATAAATACCAGTAATAATAGCCGAAGTAATTACTCCCGAGATATTAGCTCCCAAAGCATCTCCCAGAACAAATGAGTCCGGATTATCTTTGCTTACAATCTTTTGTGCAACCTTCGCGGTAGTAGGTACACAGCTAACAGCTGCAATACCGATTACCGGATTGTAATTACCCCGTTTAATAATATACATGATATATCCTCCGATTATTCCTCCGATACCGGAAAGTAATAATGCTACAATACCTAATACTAATAGTTTCAAGATCTTCGGATCGAGCAACAGATGTGCATCACAAAGTACACCGAGCAGTACGCCCAACATAAAAGTGGAACCATAAAGCAACGGACCACTCACAAAATCATAGATATGTTTCATACCCGACTCACGAACAGCAACACCTAGGAACAAAGAGAAAAACAAAGGAGAAGCTACCGGGAACAAGAAACAGAGAATAGCACAAAGAACAGCAGAGAAAGCCAGTTTCACTTTAGCATCGTAATTCTTCGGAGCTTTCTTTGTCACCATCTTAATAGCGCGGAAGCGTTTGGGAACCAAAAGTTTTACCAAGTAAGGATAGCCTCCATACGTTAAGCCCAAATAAAGATAAGCAACCACCGTAATAGGAACAAAGAGATGCTTTGCCAATGCCAACGAAGTAAACAACACCATTGGTCCGTCGGCTCCACCCACCATAGCCACAGATGCACTTTCTTTCAGAGTCAGACCAAGAGCAGAAGCAATAGGTACTGTCAGAAAAGTGCCCAGCTCTGCGCACAAAGCCAGAAATATACTTGCAAATGGTTTCTGAAGCAGGAAGCCGACATCTAGAAGCGTCCCGATACCCATAAAGACAAAACAAGCTATCAGCCCGTTACTAAACGTCAGGGTATAAACAGGTTGCAGGAAATCTATCTGCATAGTATTCATTAATTGATCCGTATCTGAAAGCATCGGATCGAGAAAGAGATTACCCAGTGTACCGTCAGGCATAATGAGGGTTCCGCAGTTGATAGCTACCATTCCCAATCCCATCGGAATCATTACCATCGGTTCGAGTATACCTTTCCAGCCTAAATAGATCAGTAACAAACCGAGAAGTACTAAAAAAACTCTTGCAGAAGCAAGCACCCATCCGCTTGCCATCATTGTACCAATACCTTGAAACAAGGTAGCAAAATCTATATTTTCCATAAATTAGTTTTCTTTTATTGTTTGTTGTTAGTAAGTTTCTTTGAGTTCTTCTTATTGACATGCGCCTGCTCTTCTTCCCGAAGAAAGAATTCGCGGGTATCCTGTGAATAATAATAATTCATCAGATTATTTTCAGAAGCTCCCGGACTCACGCCATGATAATAGCCGGAATAGCCAGTAAAGTTTCTGTCGATCCCCTTACTGTAATCTTCACGGAAATCTCCCAAAGCATCTTCATCTGCAATGGGAATCTGTCGGACTAATCTCTCCACCTTTTGCCGATGCTGACGCCAGCGTCGCAAACGGAGTAGCTCCAAACGGTGAGAACTATAAAAATCAAATGAATCGGCCGCATAGGCAATCAACTTAATGACCGCAGCGACAAAAAAACCGATGAGGAACGTAAGCCCCATCATCGCAAGAGTAGATAGTAATAAATGAATCATAGTAATATAAAAAATTAGGTTGTATAATCTTATTCAAATATCCTTGCTTTTATACGACGTAACTCCCGTTTCACAACGGGAACACAATATTTTAATCCTTAAAGACAGACACATCAATATCCGTCCTTTGTTCCAAGTCATAGGAAATACATTCTTTGTTTTCCATGTTAACATGAATAAAACTAAGATAATAAATAAAGAAAATGATGGTAGATGGAGGATCTGAATAGGCACCTCACCTTACCCAAAGATAAGAATATAGTCTAAATGAGAATATGCGCCAATGTATAGACGTAATACTTACACGAATATTTAGTGTAATTGACATCAAGGCCGGTATGCCCCAAACGATTCTCCGGAAGCATAACATTCAGAGAGCTCAATATCTGTATAATGACAGTATTGGTATTGAACTTCAGGTTCTTGAAAGGAACAATGCTTCTCGGAAAAGAGATATTGTCAAAAATGCAGTCACTAACATTACAAGTGGATGTCTCGTCAACAAACTGCGAATGAGAATCTTTACCTGGCTTGTCGAAGCCGGCAGAAGAAACGCAACAGCATGACACTGCTTCATATCGCATGTCATTAGACGAGGTTTCAGTTTTTTTCTGAAATCCCTGCAATTCTTTATTGGAAACATTACTAAATCCCAATACCAGAAATGCACATGCTAATATGCAAAAAATGTACTTAGTCATAATTTGCTGCAAACGTAATCATTCTTTTCCGAAAAAACGCATTAAGGGCAAGAATTAACGATTATTGTATACCTCCTCTTTTCTATAACCCATGTACAACTTTCATCAATTGCTCACCCAAACCGATTGTATATCCTTGAGAAACAAAGACTACCCTATTAAATGTATCTGCAATGATAAACACTGGCAGAATAGAATTGTTTAAATTCATAGCCTGCACTATTTCTTTGCGGATGCTGTCATCGACATCAATACCGTAAGTGATGGTAGACGGAAGTCCTTTGAATTCGTCGGCATTAAATTTCTTGTATTGTTCTTCCGAAGGAAAAAGAAAGACCATCTTACGCCCCCATTGTTCGAAGTCATTGCCCAAAGCGGCTATATCTCTTAGCGCATGATTGGTAGGTTCCTGCCCTACTCCAAGCACAGCTACTATAAAATAGCCACGTCCACAGGTTTGCAGAATACTCCGCTGTTCAGTGTTGTCAACCGGACGATAGGTCGCTTCCGAATTAAAATTGCCGATCACTTGCACCTGATCTTTGCTTTCACGCATCACAAGGTCAACGGTGGTTGTCTTACCGGGTTCTATAGTAAAAAATGTACTGTTGGAAAGCACCGCGCCACTTGCCAACCGAGTTCCGGTCACCATCATATAATAGCCTTCATCAAGCTCTCTCCCATATTTTAACAAATTACGCCAGGTAGTTCCATCCCCCATATCCGTCTCTCCTTCGTCATAATTAAGCAACTGGAATGTGCCGTTTTTAAACTTGGAAAGAGTGAAATGCGAATAATATTTAGGATCTTCCACAGAGCGGATAGGAGTATAAGTAGCTTGCAATACTCCCTTTCGAGACTGTGCAGCTTCTGCCGTATCGAAGTTGACATCTTCCTTTGCAAATTCTTCATTTAGAATCTGCACCTTTCCGGTCACTTCATCAATCCAGGCAGCGGACGCCCATCCCATGCTCCGGTAAGCTGCCACAAAGAATATGTCACGCGACTTTTCATCAGCCACCCGTGCTTTCCATACTCCCATCGGAGAAATAGGAATCTGTTGAGAATTCAGTTCATTATTGATTTTAATCTCTTTTCTGCACCATTCTATTAATACTTTGGGATCACGTTTCATGCTATCGGGCACAGACTGGTACACTGTTTTTTCAATGGCTTCACGAAGTACCTTCTTATAAGGAGTCAACATCTCATTGGCTATACGAGGAGGATTGAGGTACATTCTTTTAAATAAATCAGTCTCTATCTTCTCCCAATCCGAGATATTAGTCAGCAGATGATCATTCAATACATCCAGAGTTACATCGCGGAGATCTTTAGCCGAAAGACTCTCTAATATCCATATAGCCCGTATTTCTTCCCATGAAACAGCGTCTTTCTCTTTTCGGATAGGCGAAAGGAAGTCTTTCAAGGTTTGGTGGTTTCCTCGCGAAGCAACCAGGAAGTTTACTAATTTTTCTTTCTTTTCCGGTTGTAAGGTATTTCCATATAGTTTATCTATCCACTCTTTGGGCTGTTTTTCCGTCATCATTGTTGCTACATACGCATTGCGGATTGAATCTTCCTGCACCATCCGCCGATCATTTTCCGCCCGTTGTTCGGGAGTGACTTCGGGAATATTCGCTCCTTCCACCGAAGGTACAAGATCCATTGGCAAGGAATAGACTTCACCTTCTTTCCTATTTAAAGAGAGTTGCAATGCATCATCTTTTCCAAATGAGATTTTGGCATAACCAAATTGTCCGTTGCGGGATGCCCAAACCAACATATCTCCTTTACCGGCAGTCAGGCTGGCTTTCCCCTCTGCATCTGTATATTTCGTGGCTACTGTATAAAACTCCGCATAATTGTATATCTTAAATTCGACTTTGGCATCTGCTACCGGTTGACCGTCGGCATCCGTCACCGTTACGATAGCTTTGGCAGTAGGGGCATAATTATCAATCACATTGATTTCTGTGTAATTGGGTGTTTCAAGCATAATCTCTTCCGGACCGTTGTAACGTCCGAAAACCTTGGTATGCATCAACATTCCCCGACTGGCAGGGGAATTAAACCATCCCAGGTTCAAAACCGGTTCCGGTTCACAAGCGCCGAAGAAGTACCAATGCCCATCCGCCCATGCTTCCACCCAAGCATGATTGTCATCCGTATGCGCCCAGCGGGGCGTATACACTTGTCGTGCCGGAATACCGACTGCCCGGAGCGCAGCCACCGTAAATGTAGACTCTTCGCCACAACGCCCATACGCTGTTTTGACGGATGCCAATGGTGAGCTGGTACGCGCGTCACTCGGACGATAGACTACTTTCTCATGACACCAATGATTCACCTCCAATATCGCGTCTTTCATCGGCAGTCCCTTCACCCTGTCTTTTAGTTCATCATAAAACACACGACGGGAATCATCCAGATTCTCGTTATTCACTCGGATCGGCAGAACAAAATGACGGAACACTTCATCGGGAATCTCTTTGCCCCAAGGCATCTCGTCACGTGTCTGCTTCGACAGCCGGACATTCTCCAAGTAATAATCTCCCGGATAATCCGTCACATCCCCTATTGGCATATAAGCGTAGAGAAACATCAATGCTTCGCGCTCGTAGACTGACAAAATAGAATCGGCAAAGATCGCAAATAAATCTCCATGAGGAAGTGCCTGTTTTTTCTGCTCAAAGTCTTGAGCTACTTGATTCCGGTAGGATTCTTCTTTGAGGAAGTGAGCATTGTTACAAGCAAACAGTACAATCGACAAAATCAGGACGCACAAAAGATGGGTGAATGTTTTCATATAAGTGTTTGGTTTATTCTATTAATAAGGTTGCTGACTGACAAAAATAGAAGAATATTTTCTGAATACCTAGATAAGTACATAAAAATGTGATAGATAAGAATAATATTGTCATTGATGGGAAAATCCGGGAATTTTGTAACAGGTTTGTAATATAGACCGTGTTCGAACCCTTATAAAAAGAAAATTCAAAAGAAAAAGAAGATTTTTATGTTTTACAGCATATAATTCGAAAACAATTTGTATCTTTGCAGTGTTATTAGAGAAAACAAGATGTAAAACCGCTCTTCAAAACGTGGAGGGCAAAAAAAGAGGAAACAAATTATGAAAAAGAATGCAAATGAAAAAATTATGATGTTACAGTACCGTATTAAACGCTATCAAGCAATGGGAAATGGTGCCATGTGCCAAACATTAAACGGTAAACTTCAAAAACTGCTGTCACAGCAGGTTGCCATGTAAATAAACACACTAATTATAATAAATAGAGCGAGGAACTTTCGAGTATCCTCGCTTTTTTTATACATTTGCAGAAGAAAGATAATAAAACACATTATGAAAAAGCTATTTATGTCGGTTGCGCTCCTCTTATTGGTCGTAACCTCTTTTGCACAAACACCCGGTTATGAGTTCACAACCGTTGTGTCCCACCAAGCAACGCCTGTTAAAGATCAGGGTTCCACAGGAACCTGTTGGTGCTTTGCCACCGCTTCTTTCATGGAGTCGGAACTGCTCCGAATGGGAAAAGGAGAATATGATCTCTCGGAAATGTTTATCGTCCGCCAAAAGTACATGAATCAGATGGAGGACAATTATCTCCGTCGTGGTAAAGGAAGTATCGGTGAAGGAAGTTTGGCACACACTTTCAAAAACGCTTATAAGAAAGCGGGAATTGTTCCGGAAGAAGTGTACACCGGATTGCCGGGCGATAACAAAGACCACAATCACGGTGCATTGTCACGCTACCTCAAAGCATTGGTAGACGCAAATATTGAATCTAAAAAGCGTACTCCGCAATTTGATGCGCTTATTAATAATCTGTTCGATATTTATCTGGGCAAGCTTCCCGAAAAATTCACTTATAAAGGAAAAGAATATACTTCTCAATCTTTCACAGAAAGTCTGGGATTGAATATGGATGATTACGTTGAGTTGACTAGTTTCACTCACAAGCCATCTTATGAGACATTCTCACCTGAAGTTCCCGACAACTGGGAAAACCAGCCGATGTATAATCTTCCGTTGGACGAACTGATCGGGGCTATCGACTATGCACTGAACAAAGGATATACCGTATGTTGGGACGGTGACGTTAGCGAACAAGGTTTCTCTTTCAAGAACGGAATCGCCATCAACCCGCAAGTGGAGGATGTGAAAGATTACTCGACCACCGACCGTGCCCGTTTTGAGAAAATGCCTAAATACGAACGAATGGACGAAGTATTCAAGTTTGAACATCCTTATCCGGAAATCAACGTAACACCGGAAATCCGTCAGGATGGTTACGAGAAGTTTGTGACAACTGACGACCACTTGATGCACATCACCGGCATTGTAAAAGATCAGAATGGTACTAAATATTATATCACCAAGAATTCCTGGGGAGCGGAAAGCAACAAATCCGGAGGTTATCTGAATATGTCTGAAAGCTATGTACGTGCTAAAACAATCTGTGTGATGGTACACAAAGATTCTCTGCCTAAGGAACTGAAGAAGAAACTCGGAATTCAATAAATCGCATGAAATCAGCCCCGAAGGGAGATTGACTGTTTCATACATTTATTTATTCGGAACTCTCCATTATATTCATATAACAAAAAAAATAGGGCAACGAAGTATCACTACTTCACTGCCCTATTTTTTTGTTAACCTACTATATTAAATTCTTTGCTCTTTATTTCTTTTTCAATGTCACGTCGCTGATTTCTACAACGCCGCCTTTGTTCTGGGAAAGAATAGCCACATAACAATCTTTCAGAATAGCAGCATCATCGTCTGTATCAGACACTTCCAAGTTAGCATTTGCTTTCTTGCTGCTAATAGCATTTACCACTTGCCCCATATCATAATAAACCACTACTTTAGTCCATTTACCGGCATCTTTAATTTTAAAATTGTACTGTGCGCCCGAAGCATTTGGTTGAGCATCCGCGTCATAGTCTCTACGCATGAAGAAAGTAGTATTGTACTTGCCACTATCGTTCTTTTCCTCATTGGTCTGCTTGATGTATACACTGACCGGAGTTCCTGCTTCTTTAGCTTTTGCATAGAAAGTAAGAACATAGATACCTTTGTCCAAACCATCGGTAATACGTTGTCCCAGGAAAGCTTTATACCAAGAGAGATTCTTTTCAGCACCGGAGTTATCCAATTTCATTGCATTCGAATATTTGGCATCTCCTGTTTCTTCCCAAGCAATAGTAGTTACACCGTCAGCTTCATTATTCATGATAAACCACTCTCCTGCGGTAGCTTTGTTGGCATTAGTCACTTTAGTCTTTACTTCAGTGGCGAATTTTTCGTTTTTTATCAGGTTCTGCGCACTTACGCTTACTCCTGCAAGGACCAAAAGCCCGGCAAATAATACTTTTTTCATCTTACTGTGATTTAATTGTTTATACTTTATTTTTTCTAGCTTTAAAAATCTATTTCATCCTACTTCACTTGTTGAATAACAAATCCATATTTACCAGTCACTTTCTTTTCTTCAGTCTTTAGTGTGATGCGGTAAATCTCTTTGCCCCATACGTTAGACAGGCGCGGATCATCCAGTTTAATTGTTTCCAGTTCGGCTTTAAACTGCAACGGATAGTTCATTTCCACCTTTTGTCCCTTTACTTCGATGCGGATTTTTCCGGCTGAAGGGAAAGTCACATTGCCCCAGGTTAAAAAATTCATTTGATTAGGAGCAATAGCCTCATCCAACGTATAAATATCACCAATAATGAGTTTTTTATCATCAAGAGCATAAGAGCGAACCCAGCTTTTCACTTTCGCTTCTGCCGGATAAGCAGTAGCTATATCCGTAGAGAACATCCGTTTCTTCTCATCGCAAACGGTATTGGTAGCTTTATACTCCTGCCCGAATTTCTGCGGTACTCCGTTAATCATCGGCAAGTTATGATAGTTGCTCTGCATCGTCCAGATGGTATAGCGGTCCTTGCCGAACGTCTGTTTGGTATATGTACCTACACCGGCATCAATAATAACAGGAATTGTATTTACATATAAAGAGAAGGTTCCTACATCGTTGTGGTTATGGCTTTCGTTATTAAATCCGCCTTTAGCGGCAACAAACATACCGTTCTTATTCTTCATATAACAGAATTCCGTCTCGGGATACCAGGTTACATCCGGCATATCATGTTTCGGAGTTGCTTTTGCCAGCTCATTACAGCAAAGTAGAGATTGAAGCGAACGAAAAGCATCGTTGCCCATGGTAGCATACGGTTTTCTTCCATTCAACAGGTATGCGGCAAAATGCATCATTTCATCGCTGTTTACAGCTTTACCGTACCGATAGATTAACAAAGGATCGCCTCCGCCTTGTGCCGATGCATCAGCAAAATTCACCACCCAGCCATTGCCCACGTATGAGCGGGACATATATTCTCCCATCCGGCGAATCATCGGTTCATTGAACAGAGACAGTTTACCGCCTGTGCCATCAGAGAGTATCTGCAAATAGTCATAGAGCTTTCCGGCAGCATGTCCCCAGTAAGAGGTTCCCTCCTCACAGGCACCATCGGATTTCACGAAGTTGATAAACTTATCGACTGACTGCATGGAGCGATAAACAGCTTTCGCCAACTTATCCTTATTGTTCTCCATCAGTAAGAAACATTGCAGGGCATTGGAGTTACACCAGGGATTCCAGTTGTTGATGATTTCTCCCGGTTTCCAGTTAAAAGCCATCCACCACATTTCGTCGTCGTTCATATACGGATCGAGAATACGTTCTTTGATTGCTTTACGCATTTGCAAGGATACCACAGGATTAATTTTGTCGAATGGTTTGCGGAAGAAATAGTGTACCCAAGCCATTAAAGCTCCGTATCCGCCTGAACCGAGGTCGATAATCTGTTCGCGGAAGTCGGGAAGTGAACGTTTGCTGCTCTGACGGGGCAAGTGTGCGGATAGAACCCATGAATTCATTTCGCAGCTCATATATGCTCCGTTCAGTAATTGGTCGATAAAACGCCCTTTCCCTTCGGCCAGTTCGGCGAGCATCAAGGCGTTAAGTGCCTGGCGGTTGGCGTCATAAGGAACTTCCATTATTTTACGGTTACCGCTACGTTCGTATTCCAGATAAGCGGTGGCAGGTATCAGTTGCCATTTATAGTCGAGGAGTTTTTCGCCGGCTTCGATGAGGCGTTGCTTATTGGGGCCCATCAAAGAATCCCAGGCGGCACGATCTGTATAAGCAGGATAAGGCACCCATGCTTGTTTCATTACCAACACGTTTTTCAACGTAGTTTCGTCTGCCGCTTTTTGCAGCATATTGCGTTCGGTGTAAGCGTTTGCCTTGAAAGAAAAACTTCCTAAAGCTGCTAGTAAAAGAACACAAAATAAATGTTTCATTCGATTCATGGTATTTTCATTCATTTAAGTATTGCAAAGATAACGTATCTGATAAAAAATGAGGTGAGTAAATCATACGAACCTGATGACAAAAAAGTACATACTTCAAAAATAGTACTTTTAATTGCTATATTTTAGGCTTTTAAGTCATTATAAAAGCAAATTAGGTCATTGTAGAAACAATTTAAGTCACTATAAAAACAATTTAAGTCACACGGAAACCGGGTTTTCATTTCGGAAAAACAAAGATGCAGTTTTAGAAAACAGAGGCTTCCTTTGGAGAAAATAGAGGTTCTATTTATTCCAAACAGAGGCTCTGTTTAGGTCAAATAAAGGCTCTATTTTATTTCAAATAGAGTATCTGTTTTACTTCAGACAAAGTATCTGTTTGGATATTCTATCCTCTTTCTTTTTTCATTCTTTAATTCTCTTCTTTTTCATCCCCTATTCTTTCCTCTTCATTCCTCTATTTCTTCCTCTTCGCCTTCAATCCCAATCGCTAAATTCAAAACTCAACTGTTCCCAAACACCGTGTTGTTCATCGGCTTCCTCTTTTGGATTGGAGACGGAAAGACCGATGAGCCGGATTGGATGTTGCTCAAATTCGACACTTTTAAGCAATTCTTTTGCAAGTGGGAGTACCCGGTCTAAGGTGGTGAGTTCCTGCGATTGAGTAAGGCTTCGGGTTATCTGGCTAAAATCATGAAACTTGATTTTCAGGGTAAGCGTGTTGCCTTTGAAGTCTTTTCGCTGAAGACGTTCAATCAGCTCTACTGCTACATGGTATAGTTCGATAATGACCGATGAACGGGCTGAAATATCACGTTCCAATGTACGTTCGCAGCCAATGGATTTACGGATACGAATTGCTTCGACAGGGCGTTCGTCAATTCCTCGTGAGCACTCATAATACAGTGCGCCGGCTTTCCCGAAATGGGCTGTCAGCATTTCAAGAGAGCATTTCCGTAGTTGAAGTCCATTGTGGATGCCAAGTAGATGCATCTTCTTTGCAGTCACCGGACCCACTCCCCAAAAAGACTCGATAGGAAGACGGGCTATAAAATCAAGGGCTTGTTCCGGATGAATGGTACATAAGCCGTCCGGTTTACGATAGTCCGAAGCTATTTTAGCCAGAAACTTATTATAAGAAACTCCGGCAGACGCAACAAGGTTGAGCTGCTCCCGAATCTTCTGCTTTATTTCCTTTGCTATATCCACAGCCAGGGAAATATCTTTCTTATTTTCAGTGACATCCAGAAAAGCTTCATCCAGAGACAGAGGTTCGATGATATCCGTATATTCGTGGAAAATCTCATGTATCTGACGGGAAACGGATTTATAAACATCCATCCTGCCAGGTACAAAAATGAGTTGGGGACAAAGACGTTTCGCCTTTTGCGAAGCCATGGCGGAACGGACACCGTAACGCCGGGCTTCATAACTGGCAGCAGCCACAACTCCCCTCTCTTCAGCATGACCTACCGCTAAAGGCTTGCCACGAAGTTCTGGATTATCACGCTGCTCTACAGAGGCATAGAAGGCATCCATGTCGATATGTATAATCTTTCTCTGCGTCATTGTTTAGGATTAGCAGAGCAAACTTACTATAAATTCCTGAATAAATCCTGCTTATCGGTTCAAGAAATAATATGCTTATGATTTTTATAGATATAAGTCAAAAAAACATTCAATATCTTGTCAAAGACAGTTCTTATTATATTATATTTGCATATCGTCTATTCAAAATATAGAGGTAGTTAATAAGTTTGTGCCACCATACAACTCTTTAAGATTATGAAAAACACATTATTTTGCTTATTCATATTTTGCAGTGTTTCCACATTCGCTCAAAATGGAATCACTTTTAAGGTCGAAAAGCTTTCAAAGCCTGAAGAATTACTTCATCTACACTCCCCGAATGAAATTTACGAAAGTCTTATATTATCAGATATGGACATAGAGCCTTATGAGATAAAAGAGAAGAATATCAAGGTTCCTTATCATATCATTGCAAAGAGCGAATCTCCCGACAGTCTCGTTTCTTTTGGCCCTAATTCTTTTTTCAATGGTATGTATCAGGCTTATGCGGATCACAGGCCATTCGTATTGTCCCCGGACATGATTTGGCTATTAATCAGCCAGGGATTTGCACGCCATATCAATGCCAATCAGGAATCTATGAGAAATGAGCTTGTTGATTTCTCCGGCAAACTATCCTTAATTGTCAGAGAAGACAAAAAATTGGAGGACCCTACTCTTTCATGGGAGAAAATCTTTCCGCAATTTACAGAACAAATATCCCAATACGCCGGTAAGCATCTGACCGAACTGCTCACCTGCAATTTTTCAACGACTACCTCTTTAGAGAAAGTTGCTTCCGAAATAACAATCATGGAAGCTGTAAAACCTTACTTTGAGTTTATAATCATACGCATTGTCTGTGGAATACCTGAAATAACTCTCGAAGGAACACCGGAGGACTGGGAAAAACTACTGCACAAAGCCAGAGGCTTGAAAGAATACAAACTCGATTGGTGGATTTCAGAACTGGAACCTCTTTTGGAAGAATTTGTCAAAGCATCCAAAGGAGAAGTTAATAAGAACTTTTGGCGCAACATGTTTAAATATCATTCACAGAAACGATACGGAGCCCCAAACATTATTGATGGATGGATCGTGAAGTTTTTCCCTTACGATAAGGAAGGGAAAAGAAATAATCTGAAACAGCTGGAAGGCAGGAATTGTCTCCCTGATGAGATAGTGAAGGTAGACGTAAAGTATCAGGAAGTATATGGCGACGCTGTCAAAGAAACTCCATTAGAATTTTGGGCAGGTTTCATCGGGTTAGAACAAAACAGCAAGACTTTTGCTCTGCGACCGCAAATTGGTTGGATGGTCAGGAAGAAAGACGTTAATAAGGAGGGATTAAAAAGTAAATTAAGTGCTGATGCTCAAAAGGATGGCTGGGGAAGCGGCATCAATATCAGAGTAAAAGAATTTCCGGCTGTACTGTTGGAGCTCAAAGAAATAAAAAGGTTGGATATCCAATTTATCGATACAATTGATATACCGGACGAAATATCAAAAATAAAAATCGGATCGTTGAGTTTATATGGAAAGATTACTAAAGAGGAAATAGAGCGTATTAAAAGATTATTGCCTGATACGGATATAAAAATAAATGGTTCGCGAAGTGGGAGTGCTTCATTTATGACTCCATAATAAAAAGAGGCTATCCAAAAGCCATAAGTCAGATTTCAAAGGCTATCAAGATGCACTATCCCGAAAAGAAAGGATATTCAGCGAGAAGCCTTACCTATATGTGTCAGTTTGCCCGAACATACCCACTAGAGATATTACAAAGAATGCTTTCTTGTGACAAGGTGTTGAGAACGCCAACAATCCCCAATATGCTATCCTTGACTGATGAACTGAACTGTTTACCAATTACGCAAGAACCTCTTGCGCAATTTCAGACAAATATATTTCAATCAAAAGAATTTACGCAAGAGCCTCTTGCGCAAATTCAAAAGATAGACAAGACAATCTCCGCAATGCTGCAAACATCCATTGATGATATTGAAAAGGATTTTGTTTGTTCCCCCATTTCAAAAATAAACTGGACCAGTCATGTGATACTATTGGATAGCTCATTACCCTTAGGAAACAAATATTGGTACATGAAACAGTCCGTTGAAAACGGATGGAGCAGCAACGTATTAAAGATACAGATTGAGACTAATCTGTTCAAACGGCAGATAGAAACACAGAAAGTCAACAATTTCACAAAGACCTTGCCCGCCCCTCAAAGTGACTTAGCCAACTATTTGCTGAAAGACCCGTATATATTCGATGTAGCAGGTACAAAAGAACTGGCAGATGAAAGGGATATTGAAAAACAGCTTGTAGAACACGTCACAAGGTATCTATTGGAAATGGGGAACGGCTTCGCCTTTGTAGCCAAACAGAAACATTTCCAAGTCGGGGACAGCGATTTTTATGCAGACCTTATCCTATACTCCATAAAACTCCACGCCTATATAGTCGTAGAATTAAAGGCTACTCCATTCAAGCCAGAATATGCAGGGCAATTGAATTTCTACATTAACATCGTAGACGACCAGTTGAGAGGTGAAAACGACAACAAGACAATAGGATTGTTGCTCTGCAAAGGCAAGGATGAAGTAGTAGCACAATATGCCTTGACGGGCTATGCACAGCCCATAGGAGTTAGCGACTACCAGCTAAGCAAAGCCATTCCCGAAAATCTGAAATCCGCCTTGCCAAGTATCGAGGAAGTGGAGGAAGAATTATCACAGCTACTCGATAACAAGAAAGACGAAAAGTAATCCGATCAGTCCCGTTTGGACAGTCTTGACATTTAAGCCGTCTGCCACCTATACAACGACCGATTCGACCCGAGCATTGACGAACAGATAAATATCACAGAAAATAGAAATATTAAATAAAACAAAAACACCCCGCTTTACATTATTAGGATGTAAAGCGGGGTGCAAATCTCATAAAACGCTAGAAATCAGCATTTAAAGTGGAGCTGCGGGGGATCGAACCCCGGTCCAAACGAGGAAATCATAAGCTTTCTACATGCTTATCTTTGCCTAAATTTTCGTGCAGGAACAGAACCAAAGCCATCAATTCCTGCCTTATCCTCTAAAGTTTCATCAAAAGTGCGAGGCCGCCTTTGACTATCCCCGATGTAACTGCACCACTGAACCGGAATGCTTCGGAGCAACAGCTTCCGAGTGATGTCTCGTCCTGGCACCTAGTGCCTGGATTAAGCTAATCTACTGTGATTCGATTAAGCAGCAAGAGCGTAATTAGTTTCGCCAGATAAAATTTTGATAACTGATATTTAAGTGGAAATTACCGACCCACTGCATGCTTACCTACCATTTCTGCCCGCTGTCAAATCCAGTCAACCCCAAATTTTTATTCGTACAGAATAGCGATTGTTTAGAACGCTTTCCGAGAGTGCAAAGATAGGAAATGTTTTCTAATTTACGAGAAGACGTTAGCAAATATTATATCAAAGCACTATCTTTACGGAGCTATTTTATATTTAAGATGAAAAAGCATCATGAAAAATCAACCAATAATAAGCTACTTATGATTAAGACATATCTATCTAAAACATCTATATTCAAAGCATTTGCCGCTGTTTGCATATTCGGAATCAGTATCAGTGGCTGTACTTCTAAAAAAAAGACTCCTATGGAAACAACCGATACAACGGAAAACGAACTAACCATGTTGGTGGGTACTTACACATCAGGAACCAGTAAAGGGATATATAGCTACCGCTTCAACGAAGAAGACGGGACTGCCACTCCGTTAAGTGAAACGGAAGTTGAAAATCCTTCTTATCTTGTTCCATCTGCCGACGGAAAATTCGTCTATGCAGTCAGTGAATTCAATAATACACAAGCTGCCGCCAATGCATTTGCCTTCAATAAAGAAAAAGGTACTTTGCAACTATTAAATTCACAGCAAACGGGAGGTGAAGATCCCTGTTATATCATCGCCAGTGGAAATAATGTGATAACCGCCAACTACAGTGGCGGCAGCATTTCCGTTTTCCCTATCGCAAAAGATGGCTCGCTCCTACCCGCTTCCGATATTATACAATTCAAAGGTACGGGAGTAGACAAGGAACGACAAGAGAAACCGCATCTGCATTGTGTCCGTATCACTCCGGATGGTAAATACTTGTTTGCCGATGACTTGGGTACAGATCAAATACATAAGTTTATCATTAACCCAGCTGCAAATGCAGAAAATAAGGAAGCATTTCTGAAAGAAGGATCGCCTGCTGCCTTTAAAGTGAAAGCCGGTTCGGGTCCCCGCCATCTGACTTTCTCGCCAAACGGTCATTATGCCTATCTGATTAATGAGTTATCGGGCACAGTAATCGCTTTTGAATACAAAGACGGAGATTTAAAAGAGATGCAAACAATCGCTGCCGATACGGTAAACGCACAAGGAAGCGCCGATATTCATATCAGCCCGGATGGTAAATTCCTGTATGCCAGCAATCGTTTGAAAGCAGATGGTATTGCCATATTCAGTATTCACCCGGATAACGGAATGTTGTCAAAAGCAGGCTACCAACTGACAGGGATTCATCCACGCAATTTCATCATCACGCCTAATGGTAAATACTTGTTGGTTGCTTGCAGAGACAGCAATGTGATACAAGTTTATGAAAGAGATGCAGATACAGGACTATTAACAGATGTACAGCAGGATATAAAAGTAGACAAGCCGGTCTGCATAAAATTTGTGCCATAATTTGTCATAATCCCCTGGCTATTCATCAACTACTGATAGCCCTTTACTTTTTATTTTGAGCAATCCGATTGTCAGGAATTTGAGTCTTCACAACGATTTTACTCCCGTTCTTGGTACACTTGATACATTCTTTCCGCAATGTTCTCTCTTTTAAGTCAAAAATGAGATTCGGATTAAAATGTTGCCCGTTAATACGGGTTTCGAAGTGTACATGTTCGGTAGTGGCACAACCGGTACGTCCTGTCAGCCCGATAGGTTGTCCGGCTTTTACAACATCACCAGTTTTAACCAGATTCTTGAAATTGTGGCTATAAAGTGTTTCCAATCCGTTAGCGTGGCGGATTACAACGATATTTCCGTAGGCATAATAGGGTTTCGACATACGCACCACTCCATCAAAAGCAGCACGAATCGTATCTTTTGCACAGGTCTTAATGTCTGTTCCCGAATGTCCTCCGCGAGTTCCATAGGCAGAGATTACTTTTCCTCCGGGTAATGGGAAAGCATATTCGTGATCTTTCAGAGAATCCAAATGCAGATAGATATGATTGCTTTTAGCAAATAATCCGGGAGTAGCTACCCGTACATCAGCCATTTCGCGGGCAGAGAAGGAAGGTTTATCCTGCCCGTCGGCAGTCAGCGGCAATAATAAAACTGTCAGTAAGATAAGTATGTTTTTCATGTCTTTTTTCTTAGAGCACTCATTCTAATTATTCAAAGAATACGATTTCGCCTCCATCCGATTCTGTATAGTTTCTTAATAAGGTCTGTATCATTTCAACAGCTTCTTGCAAACCTTCTTTTCCGTTATAACCGTTGACTATGGCTAGGATATGAGTAGTTCCGAGGTCCATCTTCGTACGTTCATGGTCGCTTGTCGGGGTTCCGATTCCGCCGAAAGAATCACGATATACAGGTAATCCTTCGATATTCAATACACCGCGTCCGATACCTTCAAACGGTTCTCCTGCTTTGCCGATACCGAGTTCAAGATGCGTACCTTGTATTTTGTCCGTGTCAAAACCACCGATCGAATGTCCTGTGCGAAGAGACACAAGGTTAATAAGGTCTACCAACGTATCAATCTGATATAAAGGAATTCCACGCATCAGGCGGCGGCGTAGAGCTTCGGCTGACGGGCGGTAACGTCCGGGGTCTTTGCCACAACGTTTATAAGCCTCACGGGTAGCAAAGATAACGGGTTGATGTTTGATGTCTTCCATCTGTGTTGTGGAAGTCAGTTGCCTAGTAAAAGCGTCGATCTCCTGCCAAAGCCCTTCGCTGTAAGCTGTATTTTTCACTGCAGCATACACGGCGGCTCCGGCAAAAACCGGGCATGCGTCTTTTATTTCTTTAGATACTTTTATTTCAAACATAACTTATCATAAACCAATCATCAGCGTCCTGCGATTACGGACACCAATTATTACTTTCTAATCATTATTCCCGACAATGTACGACCGGAATCTATTCCCAGTCTACGTGCAGAGAAGAATTCATCATGATGAATATAGGTACAGATTCCGGCCACTTCTATCTGTTCTGCAGGCACTCCGAGATTCAGTAATTCAATCCGGTTGGCTTCCCACAAATCAATATGATATTTGCCCGTCTCCTTCTTCTTCATAGAAATAAGAGACATATCGAAGCCGCTTTCTTCAAAAGCATCATACACCTCATCACCTACTTCAAATGATTCGAGCGAAATGCTCGGCCCGATGCAAGCTATCACATCTTCGCCTTGCGTCCCGAACATCTTATTCAAGTGGTCCATCACATTACTGACAATATGCTTCACCGTTCCCTTCCATCCGGCATGAACGGCAGCCACAACGTGTTGTTTTTTGTCGTACAGCAATACAGGAACACAATCCGCCGTCGTGACACAAACGCAATATCCCGGCACATTAGTTATCAAGGCATCCATTCCTCGCAGAAGTAGCCGTCTCATTTCCAATGATTCTTTAAAAAATGATTCATTGATAATCAGACTGGCACAGCCATGATTCTGTTCAGGAATAAATAATTCCTTTATCTGATGATTCATGCACTGAAACAACCAGCTCTGATTGCGATTGACATTCATACATGAGTCGTTGGTATAAGGCGAACAGTTGAAAGAGCCGTAAGCTCCGGTGCTTATACCTTCGTGACGCGTAGTTACAAAATGAGCTACTTCGGGATATGCCTCCAGTGACTTATATCCCTTCAACTCGTTATGTTTTGTAAGTGAAATCATTTTTCTTCCCAATCTTCTTCGTATTCATAATCGATATCATCGTCATCGTCGACATCTTCCTCATATTCATAAACGATGTCTTCATCTTCGCCCATGTCTTTGAGTTCCTGTTGCAGACGGGTCACGTCTTTCGGACGGTGAACGATGTCCTCTATCTTATTGCTTTCCTTGTTCAGTTCTTCCCAAAGGATGTCTTTCAACACCGAGATGCCCAAACCGGAAACAGAAGATATGAATACATGTGGAATGCCTTCCGGCAATGTAGGTTCAATCTCGTCCATCAACTCCTGATCGAGCATATCACTCTTGGTGACAGCCAACACGCGTTGCTTGTCCAACATTTCAGGATTGAAGGTACGCAGTTCGTTCAGCAAGACTTCGTATTCTTTACGAATGTCGTCGCTGTCTGCCGGAACCATAAACAGCAGTAATGAATTACGCTCGATATGACGCAAGAAACGCAGTCCCAAACCTTTTCCCTGACTGGCTCCTTCGATAATACCCGGTATGTCCGCCATCACAAAGGATTTTCCACCGTGATAGGAAACGATGCCCAAGTTGGGTTCGAGCGTAGTAAACGGGTAATCGGCAATTTTCGGTTTGGCAGCCGAAATGGAAGAAAGCAAAGTTGACTTTCCCGCATTCGGGAAACCTACCAGACCGACATCGGCAAGCAGTTTCAGCTCCATGATAACGGTCATTTCCTGCATCGGCTCTCCCGGCTGCGCAAAACGCGGAGCCTGACGGGTGGCCGTCTTGAAATGCCAGTTACCCTGACCGCCGCGACCGCCTTTGAGCAAAATAACTTCCTGTCCGTCTTCTGTTACGTCACAAAGATACTCCCCTGTCTCGGCATTATAAACTACCGTTCCGCAGGGTACTTCTATTATTTTATCCGCACCGTCTTTTCCGAAGCTACGTCCTTTGCTCCCCGATTCACCATGACCGGCCATTGCATGACGGTCATACTTCAAGTGCAGCAATGTCCAGTAATTACGGTTACCGCGCAAGATGATATGACCTCCTCTTCCACCATCGCCCCCATCAGGACCTCCGTTAGGACAATATTTCTCGCGCCTCATGTGCGTAGAGCCTCTTCCGCCCTTGCCCGAGCGACAGTATATCTTTACGTAATCAACAAAATTCGATTCAGCCATATTTTTTTTAAAAGTTAAAGTAGTCAGTAGTTAGAGCAGTTAATTAGAACACTCCGGCTACTGACTTATTTATTTATAATATTGTATTATTACAATTTATCTACTGCTTCGCAGATTTCAGCGAAGATACCTTCCATAGTACCCAAGCCGTTGATGTGTTGGTATTTCTTTTCGTTCTTGTACCAGTCGATCAGTGGAGCAGTCTGTGAATGATATACATGCAGACGTTTCTTGATTGTTTCTTCGTTATCATCAGCACGACCGGAATCCTTGCCACGTTTAATGAGACGTACCATCAGTTCTTCTTCCGGAACATCCAAGTCAACCATTACAGAAACGTCCTGTCCTCTTTCTGCCAACATTTTCTTTAATGCTTCTGCTTGTGCTATTGTTCTTGGGAAACCGTCGAAAATTACACCTTTGCTATCTTTGAAGCTGTCGAATACGCTTGCCAGAATATCAATCATTAATTCATCAGGAATCAATTGACCTTGGTCGATGTAACCTTTAGCTGTTTTACCCAGTTCTGTGCCATTCTTGATTTCAGCACGCAATACATCTCCTGTCGAGATGTGATTGATTCCATACTTTTCTACGATACGTTCGCTCTGTGTTCCTTTTCCTGAACCCGGAGCACCGAAAATTACGATGTTCAACATTTTGTTATTTACAATTTAACGATTTACTATTTACCATTTAAACTGGTACCTATTTAATATTAATCTACTACTGTATAAATATCGGGATAATTACGTCCGAAACCATCATAATCCAGTCCGTAACCTACGATAAAGTCGTTCGGGATTTCCATCGCTACATATTCAATGTTGAGGTTTACCTTGAGCTTTTCAGGTTTCACCAACAGAGAAGCGATATGGATAGCTTCGGGATTGCGTGTACCTAATGTTTCGAGCAGTCGCTGCATCGTCAGTCCTGTGTCTACAATATCTTCTACGATTACAATGGTACGTCCGGCAATGTCTTCATTCAGGCCGATTACCTCTTTAATCACTCCGGTGGAAGTGATGCCCTGATAAGACGCCAACTTCACAAATGAGATTTCACAAGGGATGGTGATGTGCTTCAGTAAATCAGCGGTAAACATGAACGAACCGTTCAACACACTAAGGAAAAGCGGATTCTTACCTGCCAAATCGCGGTTAATTTCGTTCGCTACGCGAATCACTTCTTTCTGAATTTCTTGTTCCTTAATGGAAACGGTAAACAATTTGTCTTTTATCTGAATGGTATCCATAACCGGTAATTTAAAAATAACCTTGCAAAAATACGATTTTTTATTCTACCCCGTGCATCATCTTCTGTAATTTCTTCGAGAGAAGGAACAGAATCAACGAAGCAACACCGGACATTACGACGAATACCATAAAGAAATCATACATGGTAGCAATCTGATAACCAAAGATTGACTTCACTTTTCCGGCTTCCGGATAGAGCCCGCTCAACATTCCCGCAAATTTATTGGCTGTGGCAGTAGACAGATACCAGATTCCCATCATCAGGGAGGCGAAACGCAGCGGACTCAATTTATTTACCATTGAAAGTCCGATAGGCGACAAAGCTATTTCACCCATGGTATGAATAAAGTAAAGTCCTGTCAGCCAAATCATGCTCACTTTCACTCCGGGAACTGCATCTTTCACTCCGAAACAGATGAAAAGATAACCTAAAGAAAGGAGTAACAAACCAATCGCTTGTTTGGTAGGAGAAGCGGGTTCCATCTTTCGTTTGTTCAGGAAACCCCATACACCCGGCATGATATATGCCAGAACAACTACAAACAAGGGATTAAAAGATTGAAACCATGAAGCCGGCATTTCCCAACCGAGAATATCACGATTCGTCTGTTCGGATGCGAAGAGAGTTAAAGAAGCTCCCGCCTGTTCGTAGGCTGCCCAGAAGAAGATGACAAAGAAGGCTACTATATAGATAACGAAAATACGGCTGCGTTCTATTTTTGTCAATGAACCGTCTAACAGGATCAGAACAGGGAAAACAATGCAGGCGGTAAAAATGCCGATACTCACCCAATCGCCTTCAAATGCATAGTTAAAGAAGGCTATTAAAGCAATGGTAAGAATTGTGATTACAAGGGTATTACGTACTTTGGTACGTTTGTCCATCTTCGGGTGTGAGATATGGTCGGCCTTGTCTTCTTTCTTTTCACGTTTAGCATCGGGGATAATACCAATCGGTTCTCCGGAAGGAGAAAAAAGATATTTATTCTTTTGAGTCTCGAAAAGAACAACGGTGAACAGTGTCATGATTCCGGCTGCAAGAAATCCCCATTTAAAGTCATGCGGATCACCGGTATCACCCAGATAACCACAAATCAAAGGAGCAGCAAAAGAGCCTACATTCACTCCCATATAAAAAATGGTGTATGCAGCATCCAGCCGCCTGTCTCCGGGTTCGTAGAGCTGACCTACCAGAGAAGAGACAGTGGGTTTGAAGCAACCATTGCCCAAGATCAGGAAGCCTAGTCCGCCATACATCATCCAGTGGGCAAGGTTTGTATTATCTAAAGTGGAAGCACTCATAAACATCAGGAATTGTCCGACTGCCATCATTACCGCTCCCCAAAACACGGAGCGACGGATTCCCCAATATTTATCGGCAATGTATCCGCCAATCAACGGGGTTAAATAAACTAGTCCGGTATAGCTGCCGTAGATGGATGCTGCCGCTTCTTTATCAAACAATAATGCCTGCGTCAGGAAAAGAATAAAGATCGCACGCATACCGTAATAACTGAAACGTTCTGCCGTGCTTGTCGCGAAAATCAAATAAAGGCCTTTCGGATGCCCTTTCAATGCACTCATGAATTTATGTGTTTAGTAGTTTATGGGGTGCAAAGGTACAGAAAAAGTAGATTAGATGCTTCTCTTATCAAACAGAATAATAGGGGGAATAGTAAAAACGAGCATAAAAAATCCTACTGATCCACTTCATTACTTTTTTAGCAGTGTAAATAATAAAGTGGAGATCCATCTTAAATGTAGGTTAGCTACCACCTTAGCCAAAAGTAAATTCGACATTTTCGATACTGGCAAAAAGCATTCCTTCTCTTTTCCTCAAAAAGATCTTGTCTTCTCGGGCCAGCCAACCAATAGCAAGAGCTACGTCTTCAAACGTCAAACTTAATTCACGGCACAAATCGAACATTGAAAGTTCACCTTTTTCATTTAAGATGCGCCATACTTTCCCGGCATTCAAGCCAATTTTTGTCTTTTCCATCATGCAAACTTTAGAAGATTAAACAATCCGTTATTTAGATTTTAATTCATTTTCATTGTGAGCACTGGAAAATGATGTGATGCACATTATCTATCTCCAAAGATAACATTTTTATCGGAAACGGCAAATAATCAAAGGCTTAATAAGGGGAACTGCATTAAAAATTTGTTTAAGAAGGTATGGCGATAAACTAAACACAATTTCCATCCGCCCCTCTACAGAAAAAGGGTTCTTCGTCAAATTTGGTGGTAATCTGGTTCTTCGTCAAATTTGGTGGTACTTCTTCTATTGTGAATAAATAATCTTCGCTCTCAGTAGTTTAATTCCTGCCCTATTGTACATCTGTCTTTTTACCGCTTTAATTTTATTCACTG
>NZ_JAPQKZ010000022.1:0-109291 GCF_027257075.1 Bacteroides sp. LFL-34
TCATAGTGAAATTCTTATGCCTAAAGATACAAAATCTTTAGGTAATAACAAAGCCCCAGCTTGTGAAAGTCGGGGCTTTGTGCGTAAAAAACAGAAGGTGTGCATTTTGACACACCTTCCACTTTGTAATATGATTACCTGTCTTTGGGAAGATGAGAAGCACTAAAGATACAAAATAAAATAGTAAAAAGCAAGAGTGAGACAGGAAATATAGCTTCATCCCCTGAACGGATTGATTTTATTTCCGAACCGGGTAATGGACTTAAAAGACTATTTTAAATCCATTACAGCCTGCTCCAACTGTTTCAATGCTTTTTCCAGCGTAGCACGTGGACAAGCAACGTTCAACCGCATAAATCCCTCGCCTTCCTTACCGAATGTTGTTCCATCATTCAGCGCCAGATGAGCATCTTCTACAAAAAGACGGTTCAGTTCTTCCTGATTGAGTCCCAATGCGCGGCAATCCAGAAAGATCAAGTAAGAGGCTTGCGGACGGATCATCTTGATAGCAGGAATATGTTCTTTCAAATACGTTTCAGTGAAATCCACATTTCCTTTAATATATGCTACCACTTGGTCCAGCCATTCTGTACCATGACTGTAAGCAGCTGCTACACTTAAATAAGCAAAGAGATGTCCTTCGCTAAACTCGCTTGCTTCCATATATGTCTGGAAACGGTGACGAAGTTCGTCATTCTCAATAATTGCATAAGAACTAGCCAATCCCGGCATGTTGAATGCCTTGCTGGGAGACATAAAGACAAGAGAGTTCATCCGTGCCTTCTCTGAAATCAAAGCAAAGGTAGGATGTTTGTATGGAGGCAGGGTTAAGTCAGCATGAATCTCGTCAGAGATAACCAATGTGCCGCTTTCATAGCAGATGTCGGCTATCTGAGACAGTTCCTCTTTGGTCCATACACGTCCACCCGGGTTATGAGGGTTGCTTAGAATAAGCAATTTGCATCCTTGAATATCTTGACGGAAGCGGTTGAAATCAATATAATATTGTTCATCTTTCAGGACTAACGGGCTGAATACCACTTCACGTTCATTCTTTTGAGTGACTAAAAAGAAAGGATGATAAACAGGGGGCATTACCATTATCTTATCTCCTTTTTGCGTAAAGCAGTGGATCACAAAAGCCAAGCCGCGAACAATACCGGGAGTGAAAGTCAACATCTCTTCACGAATCACCCAACCATGGCGCTCCTTCACCCAGTTAATAATAGACTCCGACCATTCTTTGCAAGCAAATGTATATCCGAGTACTTCATGCTCCAGGCGTTTTTTCAAAGCCTCTATGACAAAAGGAGCTGTGCGGAAATCCATATCAGCTACCCACATTGGAATCAGGTCATTGCGTCCCCAACGATTCTCTACTGCATCCCATTTTACGGAATCTGTACCATGACGGTTTATTATTTCATCAAAATTATAGTTCATACTGCATAATATTGTTAGGTTATGTGTATAATAAACAGTTAGCAAAGATAGTTGTTTTCGTGGTATTACCGAAAGGCAGCCTCTAATTTTGTATGCTCTATCAAAACATAGAGGGCCGGAGCAATACAGCATCCGACCCTCATATTCATACCCTGAAAAAAAAACTAAGAACCTATTTGTCTTTATTATTCATTCCAACGATGCACTATAAATCCACGCTTACCATCTTCTGTTTTTAAAGAGATGAAATAGATATGCGGATGGCTCGTCGGACCTGTACCGATACGTTTTTCCAAAATAAACTCGGTCAGTTTAACGGCAGAGGCTGCTTTGTCTGTATACGAAGTCTTAGTGTCATTGATAGTCGTTTCAAACTTCGGATTACGGTTGGCAGCATTCACACTATTTAAATTGTTTGCCCAACCACCGTTAAAGTAGACATAATATGTATCTTTCACTTCACCGTTTTGTTGATACCAGTACATATCTTTTGGCGTTGCATAAGATCCGGTACTGGAAACTCCGACCGTGTTAATATCGGCACGATAACCATCCCAATAAATACGTGGCGTCGGGTCGTCAAGATTGAGCGGTACCCATAAATCTATGGAACGGCTTTCCTTTTCCTGGTCGGTCACAGTAATAGTTGTACCACCGTCACCTACCACAGTAACAGTTACTGTAGTGCCGGAGATTGCCACAGTAGCTACCCCTTCATTCAGAGATTTAACGGTATAGCCGCCATTACCGGAAGTAATATTGAAAGAAATCTGTTGAGGCGTACCCTCGTACACATATTCTCCCTCAAGAGTCCCCTCTTTATCAAACAGAACAGGACGAATCGGATTCGTCACCCGCACTTTAAGAGTAGCTGACTTGTTTCGGGAATCTGTCACAGTAATCGTTGCCTGATCGACATTTGCTTTACCGCCAAGTATCAGTTTATATCCTCCTGTTACGTCGGGGTCTTCCACAATTTCAGCACTGATGGCTTCAGGAGCAGAATTGGTTACTGTATAACCGCCATTACCGGTCAGGATTTTCATTTCACGAAGAATAACGCCGTCATTATCCAGACGCAATACTTCCACTCCCTCCGGGAACGATTCGAGTGTCAGTTCCTGAAGTTTACGTACTTCAACCGTCATGAGAACACGATTGTAGCTATCATCCGAAAGGCGAACGATGGTGCTACCTATGTCACCGCCTGTCAACAGTATCTCGTTGCCGACCACCTCGGCAGTCACCACATCCTCATTATCACTCTCTACACGATAATTCACACCGTCCAAACCAATACCGATATGCAGGACTTCTCCCTCAACGAGCACCGGATTGTGCGTAGTAAGCGGAACATTGACATAAGGGTAATACACATCTTTGTCATTTTCACATCCCGTCATCAAGCAGAGAAGAGCTAGAAAAGGGATAAAGGATAAATATTTTATTTGTTTCATTGATTCAAGATTTTTAAAGCCCGATTAAATCTCCCCAAGGGAATATCCGGACAGACTGTTAGTTTTATCAAGTTCTGCAATATCCCGTCTTATTAAAACAGAAAGAAGCATAATTGCCATCCCATTAATAATTAGGATTCTGATTTATCGGCCTGCTGCAACGAGGCACCTTACTGCCTACTTTTGTAGATTACGAATGGTTTGGCAATATCAAAATTAACCATGACGAACTTTTCATCCGGATCATCGAGAAACTGCTTCCTATCGTAGAAGCGAATAATGAACCCAGAAAGGTTATCGTATTGTCCGACGTGCTTTTCTCGTTTGACGGAATGAGCGAAACGGCATTGACTTTCAAAATAAAAGCACTCAAGAAACTTGGACAAAAAGCGTATGCACAAAGTGTTTATGACCGTTTCCAAAAGGAGTACCAGCAACTCTATGGAGAGAAGTATAAGGAGAATTCGTTAGAAGAATAAAGACTTGATGCCATGCTTGGGAAACTTTTTTAGTCAAAAGAATAAAGGAACCTATTATAATTAATCATTTTATTAGGCACTTTTAAATAATTGTGTTCCTATCGATAAGAGTAGAGATTTAAAAAAAGCATAAGAGAAATCTCCTAATTGCTATTTACATAGAAAAATAGTACTTTTGTACTCCATTCAAAAAAGAATTTATGACGAAAGCATTATTTTTTGATATAGACGGAACATTGGTCAGTTTTGAAACTCACCGCATCCCGTCGTCTACCATTGAGGCACTGGAAGCCGCCCGTGCAAAAGGACTGAAGATATTTATCGCTACGGGACGTCCGAAAGCCATTATCAACAACCTCTCCGAATTGCAAGACCGGAATCTGATTGATGGATATATCACCATGAACGGGGCTTACTGCTTTGTCGGGGAACAGGTAATCTATAAAAGTGCCATCCCCCAGGACGAAGTAAAAGCGATGGGAGATTTCTGCGAGAAAAAAGGCGTTCCCTGTATCTTTGTAGAGGAACACAACATTTCCGTTTGCCAGCCCAATGACATGGTGAAAAAGATATTCTATGATTTCCTGCACGTGAATGTGATTCCGACTGTATCTTTCGAGGAGGCAACCAGTAAGGAAGTCATCCAAATGACACCCTTTATCACGGAAGAGGAAGAAAAAGAAATCCGTCCGTCTATTCCTACCTGCGAGATAGGCCGATGGTATCCTGCATTTGCCGATGTGACCGCCAAAGGAGACACCAAGCAAAAGGGCATTGATGAAATAATCCGCTATTTTGATATTAAACTCGAAGATACCATGGCTTTCGGAGACGGAGGAAATGACATCAGCATGCTCCGCCATGCAGCCATCGGAGTAGCCATGGGACAAGCCAAAGAGGATGTGAAAGCCGCTGCCGATTATGTGACAGCTCCCATCGACGAGGATGGCATCAGCAAGGCAATGAAGCATTTTGGTATTATCTGATTATGAGCGTAGACACCAATAACGCAGCGTTTCAGGACGCCCTGAACCTGATTCAATATACGCGTCAATCGGTTTTCCTGACCGGGAAAGCGGGTACAGGGAAATCTACATTCCTGCGTTACGTCTGCGAAAATACCAAAAAGAAACACGTTGTACTCGCCCCGACAGGCATCGCTGCTATCAATGCCGGAGGAAGTACGATGCATAGTTTCTTCAAACTCCCTTTCTATCCGCTGCTGCCGGATGACCCGAACTTGAGTCTCCAGCGTGGTCGTATCCATGAATTTTTCAAATACACCAAGCCTCACCGGAAGCTGTTGGAACAAATAGAACTGGTCATCATCGACGAGATTTCAATGGTAAGGGCGGATATCATTGATGCCATCGACCGAATCCTACGTGTATACTCTCACAATCTGCGTGAACCTTTCGGAGGAAAACAACTGTTATTGGTAGGCGACGTATTCCAACTGGAGCCCGTCGTAAAAAACGACGAACGGGAAATATTGAACCGCTTCTATCCTACACCCTATTTTTTCTCTGCCAGAGTATTCGGCCAGATAGACCTGGTATCCATCGAACTTCAAAAGGTATACCGCCAAACAGACCCAGTTTTTGTCGGCGTCCTCGACCATATCCGGAACAATACAGCCGGAGCGGCTGATCTGCAACTACTGAACACCCGTTATGGAAGCCAGATAGAAGAATCGGAAGCTGATATGTATATCACTCTGGCCACCCGTAGAGACACGGTAGACTCTATCAACGAAAAGAAACTGGCGGAACTTCCCGGAGACCCAATTACTTTTGAAGGAGTCATCGAAGGAGATTTCCCCGAAAGCAGTCTACCCACCTCACAAGAGCTCGTACTGAAACCCGGTGCACAAATCATCTTTATTAAAAATGATTTCGACCGCAGGTGGGTAAACGGTACCATTGGTGTCATTGCCGGAATTGATGAGGAAGAAGAAACCATCTACGTTATCACCGACAATGGAAAAGAATGTGACGTAAAGCGTGAATCATGGCGCAATATCCGTTATCGCTACAACGAAAAGACAAAAGAAATAGAAGAAGAAGTCTTAGGTAGCTTCACACAATATCCCATTCGGTTAGCTTGGGCCATCACTGTCCATAAGAGTCAGGGACTGACTTTCAGCCGTGTAGTCATCGACTTCACAGGTGGTGTATTTGCAGGTGGACAAGCATACGTGGCACTAAGCCGCTGTACCTCACTGGACGGTATTCAGCTCAAAAAGCCTATTAACCGTGCTGACGTCTTCGTCCGCCCCGAAATCGTAAACTTTGCCGGACGTTTCAACGACCGGCAGGCTATCGACAAAGCTCTGAAACAAGCGCAGGCCGACGTGCAATACGCTGCTGCTTCACGCGCTTTCGACAAAGGAGACATGGAGGAATGTCTGGAACAGTTTTTCCGCGCCATTCATTCCCGCTATGATATTGAGAAACCTGTTCCCCGCCGTTTTATCCGACGTAAACTCGGTGTCATAAACACCTTGAAAGAGCAGAATAAGAAACTCAAAGAGCAAATGCGCGAACAGCAGGAACGCCTCCGCCAATATGCTCACGAATATCTATTAATGGGTAACGAATGTATCACCCAGGCACACGACTCACGTGCCGCCCTCGCCAACTACGACAAGGCACTTAGTCTCGACCCTAATTATGTGGATGCCTGGATACGCAAAGGAATCACTCTCTTCAACAACAAAGAGTATTTCGATGCTGAAAACTGCTTCAACATTGCAGTCACCCTCTATCCGGCAAACTTTAAAGCTGTCTATAACCGCGGAAAGCTCCGGCTAAAAACAGAAAACACAGAAGGTGCCATTGCCGACCTGGACAAGGCCACCAGCCTGAAACCGGAACATGCCGGTGCACACGAACTCTTCGGAGACGCTCTGTTGAAAGTCGGGAAAGAAGGAGAAGCCGCCTTACAATGGAGAATTGCAGAAGAACTTAGAAAGAAAAAATAGCCTATTCTTCCCGACCTCCGCACCTATCCATCTTTGTCATCTACACACTTACATAAAAATCATCCTACACACAATATCTCCATCAAACAGTGCCCCCGCATGGCCTCCCGGCCTCGTTTTTCCGACGTCAAGCGCAGGTGGTTTCTCCGGCGTTAAAAAGGGCAAACTGTTTGAGCGTAGCGAGTTTCTGCCCTTTAGCCGGAGGAAACACCGGAGTAGTCGGAAAAACGTAGCCTTGATTCTTTCTTTTTGGTTCCTTTTCTTTCGTATCAAGACGAAAGAAAAGGAACTGATTCTCCCTCTATATCAAAAACTTTTATTAGTTTTGCTCTTTGTAATATCTCAAACTCTTAAAATAGAAGCAAATGAAAAAAGGTTTGAAAATCGCAGCTATCACAGTAGGAGTCATCATCATTCTGATGTTCCTTCTTCCTTTCGCCTTCCAGGGAAAGATAGCCGACATTGTAAAAACAGAAGGCAACAAGATGCTTAATGCACAATTTGACTTTAAGAACCTTAACATTAGCCTGTTCCGTAACTTTCCACAGGCTTCTGTCACTCTCGAGGATTTCTGGTTAAAAGGTACTGGTGAATTTGCCAACGACACCCTTGTACAGGCCGGAGAAGTTACTGCCGCAGTCAACTTATTCTCTCTTTTCGGAGATAGCGGTTACGATATTTCTAAAATATTCATTGAAGATACACGGTTACATGCCATTGTATTGCCGGACGGACGTGCCAACTGGGATATTATGAAACCGGATACAACAGCAACAGCCGAAGCTCCTGTTTCAGAAGAAGAAGCATCTTCTCCTTTCAAAGTGAAGCTACAACGCTTTGTTATCAAAAACATGAACCTGATTTATGACGATCAACAAGGAAAGATGTATGCTGATATCCGCGACTTTAACGCAGTCTGCGCCGGAGACTTAGGAAGTGACCGCACTACTCTGAAGTTGGAAGCGGAAACCAAATCACTTACTTACAAGATGAATGGAATCCCTTTCCTGGCCAATGCCAATATCTCCGCAACAATGGATGTGGATGCCGACCTTGCCAATAACAAATACACATTAAAAGACAACACCATCCGCCTCAACGCCATTCAGGCAGGTATCGACGGTTGGGTAGCCTTGAAAGATCCGGCTATCGACATAGACTTGAAACTTAACACGAACGATATCGGGTTTAAGGAAATCTTGTCACTGATTCCAGCCATTTATGCAACGGAATTCTCCAGTCTGAAAACAGACGGAACCGCTACGCTTACTGCAACGGCCAAAGGTATCTTGCAAGGCGACACCGTTCCTGCATTCAACATTGATATGCAAGTCAAGAATGCCATGTTCCGCTATCCGGCTTTACCGGCAGGAGTGGATCAAATCAATATCAGTGCCAACGTCCAGAACCCGGGAGGAAATATCGACCTGACGACGGTCAATATCAATCCTTTCAGTTTCCGTCTTGCCGGAAATCCGTTTAGCCTGACGGCTAATGTAAAAACACCGATCAGCGATCCGGACTTTAAAGCTGAAGCTAAAGGGATTCTCAATTTAGGTATGATAAAACAAGTCTATCCACTTGGAGATATGGAGTTGAACGGTACCATTGACGCCGATATGCAAATGTCAGGACGCCTTTCCTATATCGAAAAAGAGGAATACGAACGTATGCAAGCTTCAGGTACTATCGGACTGACGGGTATGAAACTCAAAATGAAAGATATGCCGGACGTAGAAATCAAGAAGTCTCTCTTCACTTTCACCCCGAAATACCTCCAGTTGAGCGAGACAACCGTCAACATCGGAAAGAATGATATCACAGCCGACAGTCGGTTTGAAAACTATATCGGTTACGCATTGAAAGGTACTACATTGAAAGGAAACCTGAATATTCGTTCCAACTATTTCAATCTGAACGACTTCATGGCTGCTTCTGCGGATGAAGCGACTGCATCAGAAACTGCGTCTACCGACTCCGTAGCTACAGCTGCCACGGGTATTATGGAAGTTCCCCGCAACATCGACTTCCAAATGGACGCTAACCTGAAACAGGTGTTATTCGATAAGATGTCTTTCAATAATATGAACGGCAAGCTTGTGGTAAAAGATGGCAAAGTGGATATGAAAAACCTCTCCATGAATACCATGGGTGGCAACGTGGTCATGAACGGCTACTACTCCACTGCCAACGTAAAGAAGCCGGAAATGAAAGCCGGATTCAAACTCTCCAATATCGGTTTCGCACAAGCTTACAAAGAATTGGACATGGTGCAGAAGATGGCTCCTATCTTCGAAAACCTGAAAGGTAATTTCTCCGGAAGTATTAATGTACTGACAGATTTGGATGCAACCATGAGCCCTGTACTGAATACAATGCAAGGTGATGGTAGCCTTTCCACCCGTGATCTTAGTTTAAGCGGAGTGAAAGCAATCGACGAAATAGCCGATGCCGTTAAACAGCCAAGTCTGAAAGACATGAAGGTGAAAGATATGACACTGGATTTCACCATCAAAGACGGACGCGTAGAAACCAAACCGTTCGATATCAAGATGGGAGACTACACATTGAATCTTTCCGGTAGCACAGGCCTCGATCAAACCATCGACTACTCCGGAAAAGTGAAGTTGCCGGCATCTGTAGGCAATATCTCTAAACTAATGACTCTTGACTTGAAGATCGGAGGTTCATTTACCTCTCCGAAAGTCAGCGTCGATACTAAAAGCATGGCCAATCAAGCTGTCGAGGCTGTAGCCGATGAAGCTATCAGCAAACTCGGACAGAAACTGGGACTGGACTCTGCCGCTACCGCCAATAAGGATTCAATCAAACAAAAGGTGACAGAGAAAGCAGCAGAAAAGGCACTGGATTTCTTAAAAAAGAAACTCAAATAAGAGAGAAGGAGAATGAATTATGCTTCTGAAGCTATATGACAAAAATAATAACCCGCAGGATTTACAACGAATCATCGACATCCTGAATGACGGCGGACTGATTATCTATCCCACTGATACGATGTACGCCATCGGCTGTCATGGTTTGAAGGAACGTGCTATAGAACGGATATGCCGGATCAAAGAGATAGACCCTAGAAAGAACAATCTGTCTATCATCTGTTATGACTTGAGTAGCATCAGCGAATATGCGAAAGTAGACAATAATATATTCAAGCTGATGAAGCATAATCTTCCGGGGCCATTCACCTTTATTTTGAACGGAACCAACCGGTTACCCAAAATCTTCCGCAACCGGAAAGAAGTGGGTATCCGTATGCCGGATAATAATATAATCCGCGAAATCGCACGCCTGCTGGATGCTCCCATTATGACGACCACTCTGCCTTACGAAGAGCATGAGGACTTGGAATATATGACAGATCCCGAACTGATAGATGAGAAGTTCGGTGACATTGTCGATCTGGTCATTGACGGAGGTATCGGAGGTATAGAACCTTCCACTGTAGTGAAATGTACCGACGACGAACTGGAAATCATCCGGCAAGGGAAAGGCTGGCTGGAAGAGGTATAAAAGCCGAAAAATGAATCGAACTGGTATGCTATATGATAGGAACGTGAATAAATAAGTTTTATTATTAGTAGCATGCCAGTTCGTTTATACACAGCAAAACAACGATTGGTTATCCCCCCAACAAACCAAAATCATCATATTCATCATGAAAAAATTAAATCACATCGGCATCTTTCTTGTATGTCTATTCATTACTATCCAATCATTTGCAAGTGAACCCATACGGGTAGCGTGCATAGGAAACAGTATTACTTATGGAACATTCATCCCCAACCGGGAAATGAACTGCTATCCGGCACAACTTCAAGCTTATCTGGGAGATGGGTATGAGGTCAAAAACTTCGGAGCCTCTGGTCGAACTATATTGTCTAAAGGAGATTACCCATATTCCGAAACAGATACCTACAAAGCATCTCTGGAATATCAGCCCGATATTGTATTAATCAAATTAGGTACTAACGATACCAAACCGCAAAACTGGAAATACAAAAACGAATTCAAAGACAATTACCAGACATTAATTGACACATACCAGAATCTGAAATCACATCCACGTATTATTCTCCTGACTCCTATCCGTTGTTTCCTGCCGGAGGGTTCGGAAATCAATGCACAACTGATAGAAAACGAGGTACGCCCCACGGTGGAAGAATTGGCCTGGAAAAATCAACTGGAAATTATCAATCTGTTTAATCTCTTCGGCGACCAGTGGGATTCGGTTATGCTACCGGACAAACTGCACCCCTCTTCTATCGGAGCAGGAGTCATGGCCCAAAAGATATATAAATATCTCGCTGTAAAAGCAACAGCTTCTCCAACAAAGCTGCAGACATCACTGGGAATACAAGATGCCAAACGATTCAACTTCCATGGACACCAAGGGTATGAATTTGAGAATGAGGGAGTAAAATGCCTTGTAGTAGAGCCCGCAAAAGAAGCCATAGGAAAACCTTGGATGATTCGTGCACGCTTTTGGGGGCATGAGCCACAGACTGACATAGCATTATTGGAACATGGCTTTCATATTGTTTACTGTGATGTAGCCGACTTATATGGCTCGGATAAAGCTGTTCAACGCTGGAATAGTTTTTACAAGCGAATGGTGAAAGCCGGATTCAACAAGAAAGTGGCACTTGAAGGGATGAGTCGTGGCGGGCTGATTGTCTATAACTGGGCGGCACAAAACCCGGAAAAAGTGGCATGTATTTATGCAGATGCCCCCGTAATGGACTTCAAAAGTTGGCCTATGGGACAAGGTAAATCTGCCGGTTCCGCCATGGATACGAAACAACTTCTCAATGCTTACGGTTTTAAAAACGAAGCTGAAGCGTTGAACTGGAAAAAGAATCCGATAGACTGTGCACCGACAATGGCAAAAGCTGGAATCCCCATCCTGCACGTGGTAGGTGATGCTGATCAAGTGGTGTCGGTTGCTGAAAACACAGCCATTTTCGAACAACGTATGGAGGAATTGCATGCACCAATTACTATTATTCATAAGCCTGGAGTGGATCATCACCCGCACTCCCTCAACAATCCCGAGCCTATTGTGCAGTTCATCCTCAAAGCTACGAACAGGGCGGAAAATATGCGTGTGCATCCTGTACCGGGAAATGAATTCCGTTCGGCAGCCGGATGGACCCAAAACTCGGACTGGAACAGCGTAGCAAAAGACATAACCGCCACTCTCAATGGGAAACATTTAAAACTGTTGTTATTGGGAAATTCCATCACACAAGGTTGGGGAGGTAACAGAAAAGAAGTGACTTACAAGCCCGGCAAAGAGGCTATGGACAATGCCATAGGAAAGGATAATTGGGAAAGTGCCGGCATATCCGGCGACCGCACGCAAAACCTGCTTTGGCGTGTCCGTTATGATAACTACAATAGTTGCCACCCTGAAAACATAGTGATTGCCATTGGAATTAATAATCTGATAAGTGGAAAAGACAGTCCTGAAAACACGGCTGAAGGAATTATCGCAGTAGCCAATGAAGTACGGAAGCAATTCCCCGAATCACGTATCATTCTTTTAGGTCTGTTTCCATCCGGTAAGGAACAACAGAGTAAAGTGCGCACACAATGTGATAAGATTCATGACATATTACAACATCACCGATTCGAGAAAGTTGAATATATCAATCCCACCAAATGGTTCACCGAAGCGGACGGAACTATGAAAGACGGACTTTATGGAAATGATTACATTCATTTCACTGGTGAAGGATATAAAGTAGCAGCAACAGAAATAGCCAAAATACTTGCTCGTTAGACAATCATCCAAAATCTAATCTTCACATAATAGTATCAGAAATTAAAAGGGCTGCGTCACATTTTCAGTGCGCAGCCCTTATTTCTATTATTTCATCACAAATTACTTAATCAATGATTCTGGATCCAAATGAGCAGATTCGATATCTTTGAAGTAACGGTAAGTACCCACTTTCAATTCAGCTGTAGCAGCATCATCACAAACGATAATACCCTTTTCATGCATTTGCAATGCACTGATTGTCCACATCTGTGTGATAGCACCTTCTACCGCATGATACAAAGCACGAGCTTTGTTATGACCATTTACAATAATCATCACTTCTTTTGCAGAAAGCACAGTACCTACTCCCACTGTCAAAGAAGTCTTAGGAACTTTGTTGATGTCATTATCAAAGAAACGGGAGTTAGCAATGATGGTATCCATTGTTAACGTTTTCTGACGAGTGCGTGAAGTCAATGAAGATCCCGGTTCGTTGAATGCAATATGTCCGTCAGGACCAATACCACCCATGAACAGGTCGATGCCACCGTATGACTTGATCTTTTCTTCGTAACGTGCACATTCTGCATCCAGATCCGGAGCGTTACCATTCAGAATATTAGTATTCTCGGGTTTAATGTCGATATGACCGAAAAAGTTATTCCACATGAAAGAATAATAGCTTTCCGGATGTTCTTTCGGCAATCCTACATATTCGTCCATGTTGAATGTTACCACATTCTGGAAGGAAACGATTCCTTTCTTATTCAGGTCGATCAAAGCTTTATACATGCCCAGAGGAGATGATCCGGTGGGACAGCCCAATACAAATGGTTTCTCGAGGGTTGGATTGGCAGCTTTTATTTTAGCGGCAACGTAATGTGCAGCCCACAGAGATACGGACTGGTAGTCCGGCTGAATAATAAGTCTCATAAGTCGATTATTTTATAGGTTAGTTAATAAATTATCTCATTCACTGTTTTAACGATCTTTCTTCAAACGGTCCGCCATGGCACGTGCCAGATTTTCGCACTGGGTATAAGTCAGGTCTTTCATAGCCTGCTTCATCTCCACCGGATCACCGATCAATTCGAATTTACTCTTTTCAGCAAACTCCGCCAGACGTTTCACCGCAGCACCTGCCCATGCAAAAGAACCGAAGTAACCCAAATAGCGTCCCTTCACCTCACGCAGCAGAATCTTTGAAAGCAGCGCTTCCACCTCCGGAAATATCTGATTACTATACGTAGGAGAACCGATAATCAATCCCTTATAACGGAAAATATCCGCTATGATATAAGAAGGATGACTCTTTGTTACGTTATGCATAACGATATTCTTAACCCCCTGTGCAGAAAGCTCTTCAGCAATAGCTTCCGCCATCTGCTCTGTATTTCCATACATGCTTCCGTAGGCAATAACAACACCTTCATCCGCATCATAACGACTCAAACGATCATATATGCCGATCACCTTTGCAATATTCTCTGTCCATACAGGTCCGTGAGTAGAACAAATGGCAGAAATGGGAAGTCCACCTAATTTCTGCAAAGCCCTTTGCACGGGGCTTCCGTATTTACCAACGATATTAGAGTAGTAACGAACCATTTCTCCCCAGTACTTATCGACATTGATCCGGGTATCCAGGAATCCGCCATCTACAGTACCAAAACATCCGAATCCGTCACCGGAGAAAAGAACTCCATCCGTTTCATCAAAAGTCATCATCGTTTCCGGCCAATGCACCATTGGAGTCATATAAAAACGCAGTTTGTGACGTCCTAAAGCGAGGAAATCACCGTCCTTTACCAGATATTGTTCACCGGTTACCCCATAGAAACCTTCAATCATACCGAATGTTTGCTTATTACCCACGATAATAATTTCCGGATAATGTTGTTTAATCAATCGGATAGATCCCGAATGATCCGGTTCCATGTGATTTATAATCAAATAATTAATGGGACGTTCTCCAATCACTTGCTTGATTTTACGCAAGTAGACTTCAAAATAACAGATATCTACCGTATCTACCAATGCCACCATTTCATCATCAATCAGATAAGAGTTATATGAAACTCCATAGGGCAATGGCCACATCGCTTCAAATCTGTGCTTGTTACGGTCATTTACTCCCACATAGTGGACATTTCCTTTAATTCTTGTTTTACTTTCCATCTTTCAAATCCATTAAACATTTCTTCCACTATTCTATACTCCGCAAAACAGCTATTTATTAAGTGGTAAGTTTATCGTTTGCAAAAATAATCCTTTTTTCCGAATCCCTATACTTCTTACCTTGATAAGCACCTCTTTCTTTCATTCTTTTTTGTAAACGAGCTACAAATTCATAATTTTTCAATCCCCAGTCCGGAGCTATTAATAAATCTTTAGGAGATTGGGAAACAAAACGTTCCACAACCATATCGGGACGGAGATGTTCTACATAATCAATCACCAGATCAATATATTCCTCAACCTCGTTAAACAAATGAAAGCCAGCAGGAGTTACGTCATACTCATGCGCCATTCGCGTACCACGGATCAACTGTAACTGATGGATTTTAAGTGTAGCTAAAGGCAGATCGGAAAGAATTTCGGCATGTGCCACCATTGTATCATGTGTTTCTCCCGGAAGTCCGAGGATGATATGTCCACCTGTCAGGATACCACAGGCCGCTGTCTGACACACAGCTTCTACTGTATCTGCATAAGTATGCCCCCGATTGATGCGTTTTAAGGTTTCATCACAAGTGCTTTCGATCCCATATTCTACCATGAGAAACGTATGTTTGTTCAAATCTTCCAGATAACGCAACAAACTTTCCGGCATACAATCGGGACGCGTACCAATCACCAGCCCGACTACCCCATCCACCGCCAATGCTTCCTCATACTTACGCTTCAAGCCTTCCAACTCCGCATATGTATTGGTGTAGGCCTGAAAATAGGCCAAATATTTCATTTCCGGATATTTATGGGCAAAAAAGCATTTACCTTCTTCCAATTGAATTGCAATAGATTTCTCTGTCCGACAATAATCCGGATTAAAAGTCTGGTTATTGCAGTAAGTACATCCACCCCATCCTTTTGTACCATCACGATTGGGGCAAGTGAAACCTGCATTCAATGAAATCTTTTGTACTTTGTAAGGAAAATATTTCCGTAAAAAAGTAGGGAAATCATTATATAATAGCTGTGTAGACATATTCATTCACTTCATTCTTTATTTTACCTACAAACATAAGCAAAATCAACGAGTTACGGAAAGTTGGCACAAAATTTCTTCAATATATTAAAAATTTCATAAATACCATAAGATAAATTAATAAATATTGCAATTCGAAAAACTATTTAATTAGCTTTGCTATGATTTTAGGCATTGGCAGGAGGATACTTGTGAAAGTCTTGTGCAATTTATTCCCCAATTATGATTTCATCTCACCATACCCCATGCAACTCTTGTCAATAAAATTATCCTCTTTATAATCTTATTCAGATTATAAAGAGGATTTTTTTAACTAATATTACTCTCTTATTTTTGTTCAAAACACAACATAGAGATCAATGCTGTATAGGATGAAGAGGAAAAAATAGGAAAAAACGAGTATTATTCGTTCAAACCACTTATCGGACTTTCCATTCTGCATTGTTTTGTTTATTTTTGCTATAAACATTAAAGTAACTACTATGAAACGGCTCCATACTTTATTTCTTCTTCTAACAATAGCGATCAATATAGCTGCTCAACCTATCTGCCAAGTTAAACATTTCTCCGTGAGTGACGGTCTCGCTCAAGGTAATGTAATGAGCATTTTACAGGATCAGAAAGGGCTTGTTTGGTTTAGTACCTGGAACGGGCTTAACAAGTTTGACGGATACACTTTTAAGACATATAAAACTTCGCAAGAGAGTAAATATGCATTCGGCAGTAATCGCATGGGAACTATTTCAGAAAGCAAATACGGAGATATATGGTGCCCCACTTACGATGGACAAGCCTGCCTTTTTGATGTGGAAACCGAGAAGTTTATTGATGTTCTCCAACCTATTGAACTTTCCACGAAACAAACTAACAATGTTACACGCATTTATTCACTGGAGAAAGGGATTGCCTGGATTCTCTGTGAAAGCGGATATGCATTCAGAGTGGACGAACAATTATGCAAAAAAGGAGAAGGCATCACACTTTATTCAGCTTCCAACCACAACCTGAAAGGAAATCAAATATTTAACATTTATCAAGACTCTGAAGAAGATGAATGGATATTGACGGATAAAGGTGTTTCCATCATAGGAAAGAAAACACTGGATACAGACTTTCCTTTCCAGTTCATCACCCAAATAAAGGAAACGATCTGTCTGATTGCAGAAAATGACAAGTTAGCCAGATATGACTTCCACACTAAAAAACTGAAATTCGTAGATATTCCTTATCCGCATCATAAAATAAACAATGTCACTACCATAGGAAAAGATATGCTGGCATTGGGAACGGATAATGGAGTGATTTTGTATTCTATCCCGAAGAACAGTTTCCAGCAAATAGACATCCGTACAGCTACCCAAACTTCCAACGATGTAGAATCTGTCTATCAAGACCACTTGGGAGATATCTGGATTTTTTCAAAAGATCCGGGCATTGTTCATCTTAACCTCGCGACCAATGAAAAAGAACATCTGTTCACCCCCAAAGATGAGATTATCAAGCATGGGCGTAAAAGTCGTAAACTTATTTTTGAAGACAATGCGAAAAACTTATGGTTACTCCCCACGGAAGGAAACTTTTGCTACTATGACCGGAAAGAAAGAACTCTCAAACCGCTTCTTACGGATATCAATAATCCTAAGTCTATTTTCAGTCCGTTAGTCAGGTCTTATACATTGGATAATCAGGGAAACTGTTGGTTTGCAACAGCACGTGGTGTAGAGAAACTATGCTTCTTCCCACAGAGCTATCAATTTAACCTGACTGATTACGAGGCAGAAACACGTGCATTCCTGCAAGACAGCAATAAACGTCTATGGACAGCATCAAAATCTAATTATATCCAGATATTCGCACCGGATGGTAACCTGGTGGGGTACTTATCCAAACAAGGAAATATCATTAAGGAAAAACAATCGTTTTATAATGGGGTATATTCAATTCTGGAAGACAAAGATGGAAATATATGGTTGGGGACTAAAGAAATCGGACTTTTCCAACTTAAAAAGACAGGAGCAAATCATTACTCTATTCACCATTTTGAACACCAGACAAATGATCCTTATAGTTTAAGCAGTAATAGCATTTATGCTATCTTTCAGGACAGTCGTAATAATATTTGGATAGGATGTTATGGGGGCGGATTAAATCTGCTGGCACAAGCTAAAGATGGAAAAGTTTCATTTATTCATAGTAATAATGAGTTAAGAAACTATCCCATAGCTTACGGTATGAAAGTACGCAATATTGCAGAAGCTCCGGGAGGAGTGATTTTAGTGGGAACAACTAACGGACTGCTGACATTCTCGAACAACTTCGAACGCCTGGAAGAGATTAAATTCTACCGGAATATCCGTAGACCGGGAGATAAAAACAGTCTTAGTGCCAACGATATCATGCATATCTATACGGACAAGAATAAAACGACTTATGTTGTCAGCTTTACCGGAGGAGTAAATAAAGTGATATCTCCCAATCTGCTGAACGAGAATATCCAATTCAAAAACTACGACAAGAACAACGGGCTGGCTTCCGATCTGGCACTATCAATGATTGAAGATACACAGAACCAACTATGGGTTGTTTCGGAGATTGCGCTCTCCAAATTCGATCCAGCCAAAGAAACTTTTGAGAACTATGAATTAAGTTCCATCTATCAGGAATTCAATTTCTCCGAAGCTCTTCCTATTATCAATGCCCGCAACCAGATTATCTTAGGAACTGATAAAGGCTTTCTGGAAGTTTCTCCGGAGAAGATGCGGAAGAGTAGCTATGTTCCTCCTATTGTGTTTACAGGACTCAAGATTCAAGGACACCTTACCGATCACTCCATTGACAATCTGGAAGAATTGGAACTGGAGCCCTCTCAAAGGAATGTAACTTTCCAGTTTGCTGCACTTGATTATGTCAATCCAAAAGGGATTTTATATGCCTATCGCCTGCAAGGACTAGAAGAAGAATGGAATGAAGCAGATAATAACCGTTCCGCTAGCTACATCAACTTGCCTGCAGGCAAATATCAGTTGCAGGTAAAGTCAACAAACAGTGACGGGGTCTGGGTGGACAATGTACAGACTCTATCTATACATGTACTCCCCACCTTTTGGGAAACCTACTGGGCATGGCTGTTCTATTTCATTCTATTCATACTCTTTACGGCAAGCATCGTATATGTATTATTTTACATCTACCGGTTACGTCACAGAGTGGATATGGAACAACAATTAGCAAATATCAAACTGCGATTCTTTACTGACATATCTCATGAGTTACGTACTCCGCTAACTTTAATCAGTAGCCCTGTGACAGAGGTATTAGAGAATGAACCGCTTTCTCCTTCCGCCCGTGAGCATTTGACTTTGGTACATCAGAACACAGAGCGCATGCTCCGACTGATGAATCAGATTCTGGATTTCCGCAAGATTCAGAATCAGAAAATGAAACTGCTGATTGAAGAGACCGATTTGATCCCACTTTTGCAAAAGGTGATGAGTAGCTTCAAACTGATAGCTGAAGAAAAGAACATAAACTATCAGCTGACTTCTACCATCCAGTCGGTATATAGCTGGGTGGATAGAGATAAGTTTGAAAAGATATTCTTCAATCTGCTTTCCAATGCATTCAAATATACACCTGCCGACAAGTCGATTACAGTCAATATCACAACGAAAGAGAAGACGGTAGAGATAGAGGTTGCAGACGAAGGAATCGGAATTGCAGTAGAAAAGCAACATTCCTTGTTCCAACGCTTCGAGTCATTGGTAAAACAGAATATTCTGCAACCATCTTCCGGCATCGGGCTGTCTCTCGTGAAAGAGATGGTGGAAATGCATCATGGCACTATTACAGTAAATAGTCAACCCGGAATAGGCAGCCGTTTTACAGTAAGCTTGCCTTTACAACGGGAAATTTTCGAAGAGGATGTACAAGTCGAATTTATCCTGAATGATAGTCAGAGTTCAGCACCTCATCCCGTCGATAGCATGAAAGCGCCAGAAGAGGTGGAAGAAAAAGAAGACCTTGAGACTAATTCGGATGGTTTCTCCATATTGGTGGTAGAAGATAATGAAGAGTTAAAGGCTTTTCTGAAAAGTATTTTGTCGGAGAATTATACGGTAATCACAGCTTCCAATGGTGAAGAGGGATTGCAACATGCTGTTGACGACCTGCCCGATCTTATTATCAGCGATGTTATGATGCCGGTGATGGACGGTTTAGAAATGATTAGGCAAATCAAAGAGAACAACAATATTTGCCATATCCCCATCATTGTATTATCAGCCAAAGCCTCTCTGGACGACCGTATCGCCGGATTGGAACAAGGCATTGACGATTATATCACCAAACCTTTCAGTGCTACTTATCTAAAGACCCGTGTAGCCTCCTTGTTACGACAACGCAAAGCATTGCAGGAGCTCTATATGAATAGGCTGATGGAAGGAAAGAATACCTCTTCTCCCGATCCTCTGACTCCTTCACAACCACAGATTACTCCATACGACGAGCAATTTATGAAAAAAGTAATGGCATACATGGAAGAACAGATGGACAATGCCGAACTAACGATTGACGAATTTGCAGAACAGTTGATGCTTAGCCGTACAATCTTCTACCGGAAATTAAAATCAATCGTCGGACTGACACCTGTTGACTTTATACGGGAAATACGTATCAAACGTGCCGTACAACTGATTGACAGCGACGAATATAACTTCTCCCAGGTAGCATATATGACGGGGTTCAACGATCCGAAATATTTCAGCAAGTGCTTCAAGAAAGTGATAGGAATTACCCCGTCAGAATACAAAGAGAGAAAAAAATAACTCTTTGATAAGCATATAAAAAGTCCCTTTATACCCAGTTGTCTCATTATTCGATCAATCGAAATTCGATAGAGTAAACTGATATAAAGGGACTTTTCATACAAGATAAAGAGATTTGCCTGTCAACAACACATCAATATCCAAACTTACATTGACAAACAAACACCTGTTTTTCCGAATCATCATTAAATATTTCTTCTTCAAATCCTCCATATTTATGAATAATACTAAAACCATTCCATTCCAAATATGAATCCAACTCTTGAGGGAAAAACATTCTCATATCCAGATTTTGAATAGAATTGAATTCACCATTGATAAAATAATGCCATTCGATCCGATTAATCTGGGTTTTATTTTCATATCGCATTGTCTGCTTTATCGAGACTTCTCTTCCATCGCCAGTTGTATACGTGGCTATTTCCTGCTGCTCTTTCTCACCTTCAACTATATACCGAATATTCGGATTAAAACAATCCAACAGAAATAAGCCTCCGTCTTTGAGGTGATTTTTAACGACATGAAGTACCTTAAATAAATCTTCATTCTCATATAAATGATGGATCGAATTAAATGGAATAAAAATAAGGTCGTACTTCTTCTGTAAATCCAGAGTCCTGATATCCGCCTGAATGAAATTGATTCTTAGTCCAGCCTCGGCAGCTTTCATCTTAGCCTGATGGAGCATTGAAGCAGTGTAATCAACCCCACTTATATCATATCCATCCTTTGCAATAGGAAGAGTAAGTCTGCCAGTTCCACAGCAAAGCTCAAGTATTCGGGCATCCTTGTTTTTAGGTAACCACCGCTTATAAAATTGCAAATCATCCATGCTGGTATTCATTCCATCATAAATATTTGCATCATAAATTAAATCGCCAACTTTATAATCACTATTCATTTATGTCCTCCAATATTCATTATTTACGATTATTTCTTATACAAACGAGAATATCCCCAACGTACAATGTACCAAAAGGATATTCTATACACAACCAGAAGAACTACCAGTCGTTCGCAAATGTAGTAAATATCTGTAATCCAGCTATAATTATCTCTTAAATACTCAAATTTCAACAAGACATATCTCTGATATAAGTATCAAAACAACATTTCGGTATCATCTATTTACATTGCAAAGCTTATGCTATATTCAACAAAATGTTTTATCTTTGAACAGGTCTATGGATTTATCGGCTCCAAATAAGCCTTGCATAGGAAATCCTCCTTTTCTACCGGATATTCCCCACAAAAATAATGAAAAGCGCGTACTATTGCAGTCTCAAATCTAAAAACCAAAAAAACTAGAAAATGAAAAAGCAATGGATCATTGCCTGTCTTATCGGAATTCAAGGGGTAAATGTACAGGCACAACAACCCAGCAAGTATCCCTATCAGGACACGAAGCTGACTGTGGAACAACGGGCGGATGATTTACTTCAACGCCTCACATTAGAAGAAAAAGTGGCGTTGATGCAAAACAACTCACCGGCTATTCCCCGGCTTGGCATTAAGCCGTATGAATGGTGGAACGAAGCTCTTCATGGCGTTGCCCGCGCCGGACTGGCTACTGTCTTTCCGCAAGCCATAGGTATGGCCGCTTCTTTCAACGACGAACTATTATACGAAGTATTTGATGCCGTATCCGACGAAGCACGCGCCAAGAACCGCCAATTCAATGAAAAAGGACAATATAAACGTTATCAGGGACTGACCATGTGGACTCCCAACGTCAATATCTTCCGCGACCCCCGCTGGGGACGGGGACAGGAAACATACGGTGAAGACCCTTATTTAAGCGGGCGTATGGGAATGGCAGCAGTCAGAGGTCTGCAAGGACCGGAAGATGCCGAATATGACAAACTTCATGCCTGCGCCAAACACTTTGCCGTACACTCGGGTCCCGAATGGAACCGTCACAGCTTCAACGCAGAAAACATTGCACCCAGAGACTTATGGGAAACCTACCTTCCTGCTTTCAAGGAACTGGTACAAAAAGCAGGAGTCAAAGAAGTGATGTGCGCTTACAACCGTTTCGAAGGCGATCCCTGCTGCGGTAGCAACCGTCTGTTAACCCAAATTCTCCGCAACGACTGGGGATTCAAAGGAATCGTAGTCACCGACTGCGGAGCAATCGGAGACTTTTTCCAACGCAAGAAACATGAAACGCATCCCGATGCCGCCCATGCCTCTGCCGACGCTGTTTTAAGCGGAACAGATCTCGAATGTGGCGGTAACTTCAAAAGCATCACCGATGCTGTGAAAAAAGACCTGATTTCGGAAGAGAAAATCAATACATCAGTCAAAAGAGTACTGAAAGCCCGCTTTGAACTGGGAGAAATGAATTCGACTCATCCCTGGAGTAACATTCCATTTTCTGTTATCGACTGTCCCAAACACAAAGAACTGGCACTGAAAATGGCACATGAAAGTCTGGTATTACTCCAAAACAATAACAACATCCTTCCATTAAACCGTCAGATGAAAGTCGCAGTCATCGGCCCCAACGCCAACGACTCGGTAATGCAATGGGGGAACTACAACGGCTTCCCTTCACATACCGTTACTCTACTGGAAGGAATACGCGCCAAACTACCTGACGCACAAATCATCTACGAACCTGTATGCGGATATACAAACGACACCACCCTGCACAGCCTATTCAATCAGTGCAGCATCGACGGAGAAGCCGGATTCAACGCCACCTACTGGAATAACCGCGAATATAAAGGCAAAATTGCCGCAACCGACCGTCTGACCACTCCTTTCCATTTCAGTGCAGAAGGTTCTACCGTATTTGCTCCCGGTGTAGGATTGAAAAACTTCACCGCCATCTATCGTTCCACTTTCCGCCCAACAGATTCCGGTGCCGCCACTTTCCGCGTGATGACTAACGGAGGAGTTACTTTATTCCTCAACGGCAAGCAAATAGCAGAAGCCACCAACATCAAGAATCATACCAATCTGTATTCTTTCAACTACGAAGCAGGAAAGAGTTACGACATCGAGTTGCGTTTTATTCAGGTTAAAGATAACCCTGCACTGAACTTCGACTTGGCAAAACAAACTCCAATGGATGCCCGTGAAATCCTGAACAAGTTGCAAAGCGCAGATGTAGTTATTTTTGCCGGAGGTATCTCCCCCCTATTGGAAGGAGAATCCATGCGGGTATCCGACCCCGGATTCAAAGGCGGCGACCGTACAGAAATCGAATTGCCCGCCATCCAGCGCGAAGTTCTTGCTCTTCTAAAGAAGAATGGAAAGAAAACAGTATTCGTCAACTTCTCCGGTTCGGCAATGGCCATCGTGCCTGAAACGCAGAATTGCGATGCTATCCTGCAAGCATGGTATCCCGGACAGGCAGGTGGAACAGCCGTTGCCGATGTTCTTTTCGGAGATTACAATCCTGCCGGACGTCTGCCTATCACTTTCTATAAAAGCATGCAACAATTACCGGATTATGAAGATTATTCGATGAAAGGACGTACCTACCGTTTCATGACGGAAACACCTCTTTATCCATTCGGCTACGGTTTAAGTTATACCCGTTTCTCTTATGGGAAAGCTACCCTGAACCAATCGAAGCTGACCAAAGGCGAAAAAGCAATCCTTACTATCCCGGTAAGTAACGTCGGGCAGAGAGACGGTGAAGAAGTGGTTCAAGTGTACATCTGCCGTCCTGACGACAAAGAAGGTCCGCAAAAAACTCTTCGTGGTTTCCAACGGGTTAGCATTGCTAAAGGTAAGACACAGAACGTCCAGATAGAGCTTCCGTACGATTCTTTCGAATGGTTTGATGCAGCGACCAATACCATACGTCCTTTAAACGGAACATATAAGATACTTTACGGAAACAGTTCAAATGAAAAAGACTTGCAAACGTGCAGTATTCAGATTCAATAGGTAATACCGTTTCATATATAATTTGAGGCTAAGTTGAACTTAGGCTACATTGAGAATTTATAAAAAATGGCTTTTATTGTCAGGCCAAGAGTTAGGGCTTCATAAAGTGATTGTTTTCAAGCTATTACCCACTGACAATAGAAACTGACAATAGGCTGACAATAAAGATTTCCGTCTTTTATTGTCAGCCTATTATTGTTTAAAACTACACTATGCAACTATTATCCCTTATTTACCAAGCCTGCATTATTCCGCTAAGATACCGTTATTGTTCAACCAGGGTGCCGCTATTGTTCCACTAAAGCACCGATCTTGCTAATTCTCCACGGCCGTGACGAGATCTCTCCACGGCTGTGGTAGGATCTTCCCACGGCCGTGAGAAGATGTTACCACGACCGTGGGAAGGTAAAGATAACGGCACCTTTGCCCAACTATGCAGGCACACTAACTCAACTATACAGGCACACTAACCAAACGATACAGACATACTTACTCAACTGTACAGGCATATTAATGCAACTACATCAAAACCTTGAAACAATAATTCCAAGATGCCAGCATAACTATATCGGTATATTAATAAAGATATGAGAGTATCAATGAACGATATAGGCATATTGATATAGCCTCATCAGCCTATCAATGCTATAATGTACGAATGGACAGACTTGTATCCTTACTTGCCAAACAATAAAAAACAGGCTGACAATAGAATACTTAATTCTTATTGTCAGCCTATTGTCAGCTTCTATTGTCAGCTTCTATTGTCAGCTTCTATTGTCAGCATGTATTATACTGTAATTCATTTCTTTAACTGCCGCTCTGACAGATTGACAATAAAAACAGTATAAAAACAGATGATACAGTTAGTTCTTGGTCAGCAACCGCTTCTCCGAAATCGTTCCCAACTCTTTTCCGTTAATGGTGATATCCGTCGTATTTTCTATCTGTATCATAGATTGATCGGGAGTGTCAATTTCCACATTCTCAATGTTGAGCTTTGCCACTTTATTCACTACAATACCCTCTTTAGCACCTGTAACCACCATATTCTTGATGGAAATATTCTCAATCGGCATTTCGGGAAGTCCGTTCAGATAAGCTGCCCGTCCTGCTCCCCTGCAAAACACATCCGAGATATAGATGTTTCTGAAAGCAGGCGTCTCCTCACTCACACTCGGAACCGGTTCACCGGGAGCACTTTTGACCGCGTAATACAAGTCGGCAATCAAAGCATCATTAGGAATATCAATCATATTTATATTATTGATATAAATATTCTCCACAACACCACCGCGTCCACGGGCACTTTTAAACCGTAAGCCGACATCCGTACCGATAAAAGAACATTCAGACACATACACATTCTTCACACCACCGGACATCTCACTGCCAATCACGAATCCGCCATGCCCATGTAAAACGGTGTTGTTTCTCACAATCACATTCTCACAAGGTTCGCCCCTTCTGCGGCCATCCTCGTCTTTGCCCGACTTCAGACAGATAGCATCATCCCCCGCATCAAAAAAACAGTTGGCAATCAATACATTCTTGCATGATTCCACATCCAGCGCGTCACCGTTTTGCGAATACCAGGGATTGAATACTTTTACATCATTCAATATCAAAGATTCGCACGACAAGGGATGCAGACACCAACTCGGAGAGTTTTTGAAGGTCACACCTTCCAGAAGAATCTTTTTGCTCTTCACGATACTTAGCAATACGGGACGCAACCAACTCTTCATATCTTCCCATTCTTCACTCGTGATTTCAGTCCGTTTATCTTCGCTGCCGGCCATGAGAACAGAGGCTTTCAGCGCTCCTTCATTAGGATACCACACCTTTCCGTTCTCATCCACCTTGCCGCCGGAGTTCACCAGATTCTTCCATTGCCTGTCCGTCATCTTATCCTTCTTCACAGGACGCCATCTATCCCCCGCCCCATCAAAAACACCATAACCGGTGATGGCTATGTTCTCCGCATTCATTGCCGAGATAGGCGACTGGCAACGTTTGACATCCAGTCCCTCAAACGAAGTGGTGATGATCGGATATAATGAAGTATCACTACTAAATACAATCAACGCATTCTTTTCCGCATGCAAATTGACGTTACTCTGCAAAACAATAGGTCCTGTCAACCACAAGCCTTCCGGAATGACTACCTTGCCACCTCCCTTATCATGCACCGCTTTGATTGCATTATTAATAGCCTCCGTATTCAACGTCACGCCATTACTTTTTGCTCCGAAATCGCAAATATTCACCTGATAATCGGGGAAGACGGGACGCTCTATGGCGGGCATGGAGAAAGGAAGGTCTTTATATAAATCTTCCATTTCTATCGTTTTATCCTCCGAGTCTGAATATGCCTGACAAGATGCCAATAACAAGAGTCCCACCAGCATTACTCTGAAATCCTTTTTCAAAAATCTATTCATACTTATCTTTATTATGTATCAAAACCTATTGAAATATACTATTTATTTTCAACGGGAAAGAATCGCCTTATTTCCCAAAGAACCATACTGATTCACAGCACAAACCTGCAATATCATCACCGGATATTGAGGAAGAGTTAGATACATTCCACGTGTCATACCTACTACCCTGTCCCCACTGAAAACAATATACCCCGTCGCATCCTTCACACTTTTCCACTCCAGTCTCCGGTCCTTTATTTTAAGCCCCTCGGGAGCAGGAAGTTTTTTCATCATCATACGGGGATTCCACTGATCTGTTCCGGGAATTATATTCTCATAAGTATAAGTAGCAGCCTCTTCTGCCGTTATCACCGCACGACTGGTTCCTTTCGGAGCATTTTCACCACGTCCCTCATATTCCGTCTTACGCTGATCCAGTTGCAGGACATTACCCGCGGCATCCCGACTGTTATATTCGGCAAACAAAGTAGGGATCGCACCCATATTTGCCCAACCTTCAGGAGAAATGGGAATGTTCATAGTAGTGTGAATATAAACCGTTTTTGGCGAATTATGCCACGGACGTCCCAGTTTCACCCCCCACTTCTTAACATTAGCCGCCGCTTCGTTACCATCTATCGTGCAGTCTCTGAAAACATACCCCCATTTCGCTTCCTTATGACAAGGAGCTACAATAATAGCACCGCTACGAGTATTATAGAAAGTACAATTTTCCGCCAATACATTTCCTCCGCCATAGAAATAATCTACCGCTCCTTCAATCCAACAATCTTTGACGTAATGTCGTGCAGTATCATTGCCTGTAGTCATCCATGTATCCTGAAAAGAACGGAAGTTACAATTATTAAATGCGATACGATCCGCCTGACTGCTCATTGCCAAAGCTTGCGGCCCTTTCTGGCTATCCACTCCCCAGTCGTTAACATAAGAGATGTTTTCCGAATAGAAATCAGACGCTTCAATCTTCACTACACTACCATCGTATTTATAGACATCCGATTCCGGATTATGAACAGAATATCTCCAATAGTCGATATCTGTCGAAGTAGCCTCTGGTTTGCCACCCACATTCAGACTGTGGTGAATGATGGTTTTATCTTTGTCCTGTCCTATCAAATGAATGAATGTTTTTGTCTTTGGTATAAATAGGTACTCTCGATAAGACCCATTCTTCACAAATATGCACCAAGGTGTTTTTGAATTTTCGGGTGCGGCATTTACAGCCTCTTGCACCGTTCTGTAATCACCACTGCCATCTCTTGCCACTACAGCCTGAAAAGGAGAATTACTTTCACCGGAATGATTCCTATCTATAAGCCCCCTCCCATCAGCACCCCAGACTGGGGAACACAAGGAGAACAGCAAGATGACTCCCTGTAAAATGCATTGTATCTTCTTCATACTTCAATTGTGTAAATTTTATATAGAGGAAAAAACAGCCCCCGGTTTCTTTTCCCAAGGGCCATTTGTTTTCAGAAAAACGATTACCTGTTCATAACCAGTATGGTCCTGACAATGATCCGGTTATGGAATCCAACGAGTATCACCGGAACGATTAGTGACAATCGGAGAATTCGAATCCTTGATTGTCAGATCGCCCTTTTCCGGGTCAACAAACAGTTCGGCAGCAGTCATATCCAAATCGGTTGCATTGATCTTACTACCACCCAACGCATAATCTTTCGTTGTATAATTGTTAGAGAAGCTAGTGGTAGTATTGGCACCGATTGAATAAATTTCACCACACGGTGAAGCCAAGACTACTCCTTCCAACACCAATTCCGAACCAACAGCAGACTGTATATTAATCATACGCTGATTGCGACAGAAGCTGTAGAAGGTTACATTTTTATATTCCAGATGAATAGGTTTGTCCAGATTGGGCGCATAGAAGATGTTACCCCAGCCCCAGCCGTCTGTACTGTTGTTATCTCTACTAAATGTGCAGTTCCTGAAAATAACTCTTTCCAGATGATCATAAGAGTTACCTTCCTTATCGGTCGATCCAAGATGGAACGTACCGTATGCACCTGTCTGCCAACCGCATTGTTCAAACTTGCAGCCTTCCATTTCGAAGTTCATCAGATGTTTATTGTTAGCTCCCTGATGACGCCAGAATCCACGTCCGAATCCATAGAAGTCGCAATTAACGAAACTGATATTCTCCAGCGTGTATGCATTACCACTATTAAAGAAATAACTGTTCAATATCTCCTGCCGGAATTCAACATTTACAAACTCTATACCGGAAATATAAGATCCGGCAACCACATTCCATGAAGATTCCATAGTGACAATAGGCTTAATGCCTTCCGTGCTACCGACCAGACGGAAACCTTTCTTTATTGCAAATGGACTCAAACGATAAGAAGAGCCAGCCGGCAAGAAATATTCGGTACCCTCCGGAATCTCCGCATTATCATTATTATCAGTCAGAAGTTTCGTCAAATCATCATCCCAACCTACCGTAATAGATTCGGCAGCCGGTCCCGCTGTACGGAAAGTAGCCTGATTATAAGGTTTGTCATATTTCCTCGGCTTACTTGTATCGTAAATATTAACCGCATACAGTGTATTCTTATCCAGACCAGTCACTTCGGCACGTCCCTGTGCTTTTTCCTCTTCAGTCAGATAACGGGATACATTCGCTAAAGTTTTGTCCATCATCGGCATCACGCTGATACTGTCCACCGGATTCTGTACATCTACTTTCCAACGAATGATAGCAGAGTTTTCTGTTATCTCTGTTTTTGATACGTCTTCCAATAACTTCGCATATTCCGGTCTGGCCTCTGTAGAAGCATTCGTATAAGTCCATTGAGAATTATTGACTGCATTTGCCGCATTCGAACGCACACGAATATAGAACGTTGTTCCATAAGGGATATCGTCCAGAAAGACAAATGGTTCAGTTGTATCTACCGACATAAACAAACTTTTGTAATACGTATCCTGATGCAACTCTACCGTATAGGATGATGCATCATTTACTTTATACCACACCAAAGTAATAGAATTACTCTTCACCTCCGGTTTCTCCAATACGAATCTGGGCTGAAACAGATCGTCTATTTTGTTATATTGGTCGTCTTGGCAACTTGTGAAAAGCGCTCCCCACAACAAAGCAGGCAATAAGACTGTTGTCAATCTATATAGTAACTTCATCATAACATTCATTTTTACTGGTTAATATCCATAATAGTTTTGAATAGCCCCTCTATGGTCTGTAATTACTTGTGAAGGATAAGGACACAAATATCTCAACGGATCAGAAGGTTTCACACTCTTGTCGTTATTCAGATTGATAAATCCTCTGAAACTCCAGGAAATCTCTTTCAAGGTCTCAAATTGCTGCGTTTCCGAGTTCAGGACTCTCCATCCAATAGCGTATGCCAACGTTTGATAACCGGCAGGTTTACCCGTTCCGAATTCTTCTTTCTCAATGCCGACTATATCCAGAATGGTTCTGTCCGGATGTTCCGGATCAGGGACTGACTTATAATAAATATTTTCAGGTACTTTATCAATACCCGGTATATAGGTACCATTGGCAACCAACCCCCAATTAATCATTTCAAAATAGAGATTATAGATCACCTCACTGTACTTATTCCAACGGGCCAAGTCATATTTACGGATACTTTCACCCCCAAATTCCCATTTTCGTTCGTCCATGATTGCTTTGAAGAAATCGTCTTCACTATTCAGGCTTTCTACGTAAGATTCTACTTTCGAAGCCCACAAAGAAGAATCAAACGCACGCCGCCTTACCCTCTTCATCGCTTCCTTTGCATCATCACGCGGTCCGAACCGCTCGTTCACCGCTTCAGCATACATCAACAACACATCTGCAAACCTCATGCGTATGCTATTGATACCCGTTCCCGCACCACTGGAAGAGCCTAACGGAGACTTCATTTTAAGTTTCGACCATTTACCTACTCCCATGCCGGCGATTCCCATATCCATCTCCTGATTCAGGTTCTTATCGTATTTGTAAGGAGCACACGTAACGTCACGACGCAAATCATCCCCATCAAATGTAAACATATACGTACCACAATAATGCAGATAATTGCTGGCACTTCCGTACTCGTGCTTGTCACCGGCAATCGTTACACCTACATTATACCCGTAACGGCTGGTCACACTTTTCAGCATAGGGATAGCAAAAATCACATCGTCATTATTCGCCGTCGTCCAATTGCATTCATTGTACCAAAGTTCTTCGTAACTCTGTTTCAAATCATGCTTGTTTTCCTTGATTACTTTACCCAGATAGGTGATAGCGATATCATAATAATGCTCGAAATTGTCACCACGTTCCATATATCCCACGTTGTCCGGATTCTCTTTATCGGGACGTAAAGACCATCCTCCACGATACAAAGCCAGTTGTCCGATAAGTGCCTGGCAATATTCGCGGGAAGCACGCTCTACCCCGTAATCCAGATCGGCGGCATATTTCATCATCGGCTCTACATCAATCAACTCGTCAATCAGGTATTCCAGTATCTTGTTCCGTTCCGTCACACCGACTGAAAAGAAATCATCTGTGGATTTCGAAGGTTCGGTCACAAAGACGACATCTCCCCATGTACGAATCAAATCCAGATAAAGCATCGCACGAAGTGTTTTCACCTCTCCGTACATCTGTTGTATTTCAGTCGGTCCCTCCTCTTTTATCTGTAAGGAGAACAAAGAGGAATTTTCCATTTCATGCAGGAAGTCGTTCGCATAATTGATCACGGAATACATATTGTTCCATGTACTATTCAACGTATTCCAGTAGGGTTTGGAATCGAAACAACCGATATCCGCACCGGTGGCCGCTACGGTATTATTCTTAAAGGAAGACATTTCTACATCCGTATTCGTATTCAGGCTGTTGGCAAGCGTACTGCCATACATACCGTCTTCTGTCATTGCAGAATACATTTTAGTCATCAAGGCTTTGGCTTCCTCTTCTGAAGTAAAAACATATCCGGGGGTAAATCCTGAAGGAGGCTCCACATCCAGAAAGTCATTACAAGATGTGAAAGAGAGCATCGCGCAGGCTATGGTTGAATATAATAACTTCTTATTCATTGTTCTTTCATTTTAGTTAGTTTATTAAAAGGTCAATTGCACACCGAACGTGTATGTGCGGCTTCTCGGATATCTGTTATTATCGATATTCGGCGTTAATCCGGTAGCAATATCTACCTCCGGATCATAACCGCTATATCCGGTAATCGTAAAGAGGTTGTAACCTGACGCATAGAAACGTACTCTGCTCAAACCCACTTTATTGGTCCATGCACGTGGCAGTGTATAGCCGATAGTAGCCGTATTGAGACGCAGGAAAGAACCGTCTTCCACTGCATATGACATTGCAATGGGACGTCCGATAGAAGTCGGATTCCACATCGTCGCATTCTTATTAAACTCTGCAAGAATTTCCGGACTGTAACGAATTTCATTACCCATATCGTCAAAATTACGCCAACGCTTCGCAGCAGAAATATCCATACTGAAATTGTTGTAATTATTGCTTGCCCATGTAGTCATCATTACTTTATTAGCATTGAACACATCGAAATCATACATGAAATTAAAGAATGCACTTACATCAAAACCTTTAAAAGTTGCATTTAATCCAAATCCTCCCGAAAACTTCGGAGTAGTATTACCGATCACAGTACGGTCGTCATCCGTCAACGTATACGGGTTGGCACTATTTTCATCCACCGGAGTGAGTTTTTTAAATTTGGCATTACCCGGACGCGGGTCACCGGACAACGGGCTGGAGTTTACGACTCCGTCTTTCAATGTCCATGTTCTGGATTTTGAATCAAATGGCTTGAAATCATCCACTGTATAGAAACCGTCATTCACAAATCCATAGATCAAACCGGTAGTACCTCCTACGTAGGCACGATAATCATCTGAATTCAAGAGTTGAGAGCCAGCCCAGCCAGAAGAAAGCACCATTTCCTTTTCACCACTTGCCAGTTTGTCGATCTTGTTTTTATTACGACCGATATTAAACGTCGCGTTCAATGTAAAGTCCGGACGGTCCATGATATAACCGGTCAGAGACAACTCAACCCCTCGGTTTGAAGTCTGCCCCACATTCTCCATAAGATGTGTGTAGCCTGTATAGCCGGGAATAGTAGAAGAAAGCAGTAAGTCTTTCACCGTGTTCCAATAGAATTCCAATGATCCGCTTAACCGTTCTCTGAAAAAGCCGAAGTCAACGGCAAGGTTACGGGTAATGGTAGTCTCCCATTTTACATGGGGATTATACAGTTCTTTCGTGTTATAAAATTGATAATAGTACCGGCTCGTTTCTTCCCAACCCGCAGGCCGGCTGCTGCTGATACCATACAATTTCTGATAAATATCGGAAGAGATACGGTCATTTCCAGAAGCACCATAACTTACTCTCAATTTAAGATTCGACACCACTTCACTCTCTTTCAAAAAGTCCTCATTAGACATACGCCATGCAACAGCCGCTGCCGGGAAAAATCCCCAACGATTGCCTGAAGCAAACTTCGATGAACCATCGGCACGCAAGGTCACAGTAGCGAGATATTTATCCTTATATCCATAGTAAGCACGACCGAAAAAAGAAGAAATGCGTGTGGGCGAACCGGCAGAAGACTTATTTTCGTAAGGAGTACCCAAAGACAGGTTATCAAATGCCTTTTCCGCAGTTGTATTCACCGGAAAATAGCGGGTAGTATAGGTCTTACGGCTGGATTGGGAACTCTTCATTTCTTGTCCGACCATCAATTGGATATCATGCGTATCATCCAACATAAAGTTGTAGTTAAACACATTGGATAATTGCCATTTGGAACCTTGAGACATACTCCACTCAGCCATTGGCTGGTTATTATTATTCTTGGCGTTAGATGTATCAGTGCCCCAAAAACGTCGAGACTCCTCTGCATTATTTTCAAAGCCGAATTCCGTACGGAAAGTCATGCCTTTCATTATATTCCAAGTCAGAGCACCTATCGTATTGAGAGACTTATTAATTCTTTTCTTATAATTCTTTTCAGATTCTTCTTTCGGGTTAAAGCGGGTTATCTCATCCAATAAATCAGGGTCATAATAAGTATCATCTTCCGGCAATTTCATATATTCATCCAATCCTTCAGTAGGTGCCTGACGGAGTGCATCCAAAAGACTCACCCCATCCGTACCGGAACCGTCCACTTCTTTATGCAACAAACGGGTGCGGTATTCAAAAGTCAGGAATTTAAAGAGCTGGGTATTCAGACTCACATTCAGGTTGTTCTGTTTCAACCCGTTCCCCACCATCACACTAGGACGGTCTTGATGGATAAATGCCACTTTATACTTCGTTTTCTCTGTACCGCCATTGATACTAAGGTCTACATATTTAGATACCGGATTCGTTCCAAAAATTTCATCCTGCCAGTCCGTTCCTTTATCTCCCTGATAAATATAGAATTCATATGCTTGTCCATACTTATTAAAGAAATCGTCGGGTATGGAATTCTTTTGACGGGCATTCTCATATTGCATCAAAACATATTCGTAGGGATCCATCACGTCCAGCTTGTTTGATAATGTGCTTGTCTGCAAGTAAGTATTCAAATTGATAGATACGCGTCCTTCCTTTGCTTGTTTGGTAGTCACCAGAATGACACCATTAGCACCGCGAGCTCCATAAACTGCCGTAGAAGCAGCATCTTTCAAGACATCGATGGACTCTACATCTGTCGGTGGAATATCATTTAAACTCCCCACTTCAAATCCGTCTACCAAAATCAGCGGACTGTTGTCCTGCGTGATCGAACCTCCACCACGCACCAATATTTTAATTTCCGCATCCGGTGAACCATCCACTGCTGTCACCTGCACACCCGGCATTTTACCGACAATAGCCTCTGCAACGGAAGCAGTCGGTACTTTTTCGAGAACCTTGCCCGATACACTCGATACCGAACCAGTCAGATTTCCTCTTTTCTGTGTACCATAACCGATTACGACCACATCATCCAGTTGTCCGACGGCTTCCGTCATCTGAATATGAATTCCGGAAGTACGTCCTTTCAACGGTTCTTTCACTTCATTCATTCCGACATAACGGATAGTCAACACAGCTTTATTCACATCAGGAACATTGGTCAGTGTAAAGTTTCCGTCCATATCGGTAGTAGTACCTATTTTTGTGCCTTGCACCATTACTGCGGCACCTATTACCGGCCCGTAGTTATCTGTCACCGTACCGGTTACGGTCTGTGCAAAACCACTGACCGCCACCAATAACAGGGTGAATATACTTATAATTAGTTTATTCATTATACTAAAGTTTTTTGTTACAAAATATACGGTTTACTATTTCTTCTCGATAACCTGACCGCCCAGATTCTGATTGTAAACAATATGCTGAACCAGGTTATGAAAATAAACTTCCAGATTGGAATAACGCCCGTTGGGATCTACTGACGTACTTATCTGTGCAGCATCATCCGGATTATTCGGATCAAGTCCGTAAGCTTCTTCCCAAATATCAGGAATTCCATCGCCATCCGTATCTGGCCAGGCTTTCAACGATTTAACTTCAGGATATCCTTCTGTATCCCCCACCGTATCAATAATTCCAGGGCGCGGTTTTTCATCCTTCGAACCAGTCCATGTAGAAGTACCTTCTCTGACCTCTTTCACGATACGTTGATCAATAATATCTCTGCGCAAAGAGGCGCCGGCATATTGCAATACCTTTTCATAGGCTTGCTCGGGTGTATGGCTGGTCACCTTACTAAATGGCTGCGGTTCCGCCATTCTCATTGCATGCATTTCTTCTTCTGTAGGATGCAAATCGCGCCAAAATTGACTCCAGATTCCATTCGTCCAGTTATCTGCCGTAACTTCTGCACTGGCAGTCACATGGTTGCCCTCGATATATGCTCTGGCGGTAGGATCACTTGACAGAACTCTCCAGGACATACTTCCTGTTCCGGTAGCCGGTCCTGCTTTATAATAGCAGTTGACAATATTGAACGTTCCATATTTTCCACCATAACAGCCAAATCCGGCTTCACTCCAGTTATAATAGACATTGTTTCGTACATCAAAATATCCGATATGGTCACCGGCTCCTTGGGTTCCGGGTTCCGGCATATCAGAAATTCGGGGAGCACGGCTACTATGATGTGCCATCAGAATATGATGGTAAGAAGCATTATCACCACTAAACATCGCTCCATACCCATGAGCTCCTTTGGCATGATTGGAATTATTCAAGCTCTCTGTTGACATACACCACTGCGCAGTAAAATTCTGACAACCATAGAAAGACAGAGTTTCATCAACTCCCCAACTGGCAGTAACATGATCGACAATCGCATTCGTGAAATATCTTCCTCCAATAGCATCTTCGGCATAATCCTCGTATTTGTCACCGGGACGGCAACGTAAGAAACGAATAATTGCATTCATTTCTTTGCTGTCTGCCGACAGATTAAAAGAGAAATTATAGTTCTTCAACGTGATACCATCGCCCGGAGCTGTCTGTCCCAAGATACTTACATTGGGATGATCTACTAAAAACAATCCACGCTTCAGTTCTATGATACCCGAAACATCAAAGATGATATTCCGAGGCTGGTCGGACTTCTCGATTCCATAACGCAGACTTCCTTTGATGGGAGTTTCATTTTTGCCATAATCTTCCAAATTAGTAACCCGATAGATTTCACCGCCACGGCCTCCGGTTGTAAAACGTCCACCTCCCTCCGCACCGGGGAAAGCCAAAAGTTGTCCGGCCGATGGGTCGTCACCAATACTCGTATCAGGTTTACCATACTGAAAAATCTCTATCTTCTGTTCCAACACGCTGTTCTTTATGATCACAGAAGAAGTGCGTGGAAAACGATCTGTATTATCTTGTATTTTCAGTACGATTGCATCTTCTGTCGAAGCTTCCTTATCCAAAGTAATCCAGGGTTCGGTTGAAGTCATCGTATATTCTATTGCATATTCTTGAGTGACGGGAATAGTTAGTGCCTTACACTTATAAGGAATAATATATTCATCCTGCTCTACTTCCAGAGTCGTTTTGACTCCTTCCTGAACAATCTCCACAGTCTTACTCATGATGTAATCACCCACTGTCTTAAATACGATATTCCCTCTTCTCTCCGCTGCCACGTTCAATGCAATAGCAAAGTGAACATTATCTGTCACAAAACTACGGCTCTCCTGTGCAGACTGATCGACTTCCTTGATCCAGTCGGTTTGATCGTCAATCTCTATTTTCCATGCCACATTGGATACAACCTGACAAATCAGAGTAGTTCCTAAAAATGGAATCACTTCCTTTGAATAATCCAGCAAAATATCCGGATCAGTACCCAGTTGTTCTACAGAGATTTCCTGTTCAATCGTCGTATTAACATTCGTCAAAGTAACCTTAATCTTACTTTCACGCTTCGCGTCATCTGTGTTTTCAGTGAAGAATAAACGAAGATCGCCGTTTCCATTTCCACTTTCTTTCGAAAGAGTCAGCCAGCTACTATTACTTTCTGTGACTTTAGCTGTCCAATCGCCGGTTGCAGTCACATTGATAGTAAAAGAACCTCCTACGTTGGTGAGTTTCACCTCATTCTTTGATACTTCCAAGTTATTAGCTAATGCTGCTTCGTTCTTTTCGTCATCCGAACTACAAGCCCCAAGCAATCCTGCCAATAATATGATTAGAAATGATCTCATATCCTATATAATTTATTCGTTTATACTTTAACTATTATTTAATCCAATGCGGATCACCGATTCCTTTGGTATATACTTCCGAACTCTTGTCCTTAATAGTCAGATCCCTTCCCTCAACATCCGTAAAGAGTGCACTCATTGAAGTTGTTTCAGCCGGAAGTTCATTATCGTTTACTCCCCAAGTATTCATGACGAAACCCTGCGTATGATAATTGTCTGCAAATGTTCTGCCTGTTACATTTCTCAAATTAAACCAAGTACCACTTCCTTCTTCGGATATGCCACTGAACAGATTATTCTTAACTGTCAATGTGAAACTGCTGGTATTCTTCGGCGACAAATCAAAGAATGTCATACCTACAGGTGCCATTCCGATGAACGTACAATTCTCTATGGCTATACTCAAATCACCGGTCATGGAACTCAAACCTGTTATCAATGCTTTAGTCAGATTATTTGCATGGAATGTAGAATTTCTGAACACAATATTGTAAATAGGAGCATCCTGTTTAGTAGACAACCCAAACAATCCGCTGCTACCTGAATTTAAGCCGAAGAAACGGCAATCTTCAATAATAAGGTTATCAACAGTTTGTGCCAGTTTGGCATTTACTTCCTGATACCACATCGTGCGTCCCAAATCATTAATATCACACCCTTTCAGCGAAATCTCTTTCACATGGAAATGTTGATTTTTGAACTTGAAAAAATCCGAGTCTGTCGTTTTTATATTCAGGTTTTCAAAATGAACAGCATCAATTTTGTTATCACCGGTAGATATGCTCATATTACCCATTTCCATATGGGCCAGTTCTTGTCCATTTATCGGTTTCTGTCCTACAATATAGAGACTCTTTCCAAAATCAGTCTGTCTTCCCAACTTATACTCTCCCCCTGCTTTCAAGAACAGCTTCACTTCAGTTACAGTCACATCCGCCATCAACGCTTTGCATATCTGTTCCAGATTCTCTTCCGGATTCACATATCTATATCCATCCGGTATTCTCATCGGGGCTTCCGGATTTATTTCTTCTTCATCCCATCCTTCCGACGCTATCGTCACTTTATAATCCTGAATCATCGGTTCGTCGGCGTTATTAAGAGCAAAAGCCACCTGTGTAGTATCATCGGGCAATATAGGGAATGTACCATCAATAGTTTTCGACTGCACCACATTATTATGCTGATCCAAATAATCAATGCGAATACCTATCTCTTTTCCTATCGTCCGTGTCTCAAACAACACCATATCATCTGTATAATTCACACCACCACTGCTGGTAGCTTTATCGCGGATAATTTCTATCGGCGTTTCTATGAATCTGGCATCTGATACTTTATAACCGGAAATCGGACATGAAAGCACAGCGCGTACCGTTGAATATCTCTTATCCGCTTTTTTATCTGTAGCTTTCAGACGGATCACTCCTGTCCGGTTATACATACGAATACTCAACGGATCATTGAATGGGGAACTGTATTCCACAGGAGCTGAAATAGCATACTTCACTTTTGCAGCCGGGTCTTGCCGAATAACAATATCATTCAAATTACTCGGGCAAGGAATCGAATCTGTCTGTGTTGTTGACAAAATCCTATATTTTCCATTAGGTAACTGGAAACGATAATGTGAGGTATAATTAGCAAAATACTCTCCGTTATCTTTATATATAAAAAGAGGTTTGGTTGACAATCCTGTATTCACTGCCCACGGTTCATCATCCAAAAATAGTTCAATTTGATTTACTACTGAAGTCGAATACTTATCATCATCAGAGCAAGCATACGTACCCAGCAGAAGTGCCAATCCCACTAAAGAATAAATTATATTTTTTCTCATAAGACTCCTGTTTTAAAATTCAGATTCTTCTATTGTAAATGGTTGGGGGAACATATCAGTTTTCCTCATGACCAGACTACGAGTCCACGAATTTTGTAAATACGCTTCCTCTAATATAGGCATATAGACTATAGAATGTTTGGACGATTCAAAGGCAATGCCTGTATCAAGCGGACTATTTGTGCGGTTTACTTCTTCTCCGCCTTTCAAATATACCACATCTACCGACGTTCTTAAGTCTGCATTGATTGTTGGAAACGAATAAACAGATGCACTAAAGCCTGCAGCCCGATCCACATTAATCGTTGTATCCTGTTGAACACATGCACCGGTCTTTACTTTATAGGCGACACCGACATTCGTAAAAGTGACATTCAACTGGTCAAACCGAGTAATAGCATTGAGTTCATCTGCAGTTTCTCTAGGCTGGAATGTAGCTTGTCCAACCAAACGTTTCAGTTCCAGACTTAGATTACTGACAGAATAGTCTGAGGTCAGATCTACAACATCTGAAATATACACCTGTTTTTGTGCATAGATATCTTGATACACTACTACTTTAGAGAGGCTGTCTACATCGGTCAGATGATCCGCATTTGCTACAGCGAAAGTTTGCAGATTTTCTCCGAGAGGAAGATCTATTTGTAAGTTTCCATCATTTAAAGAAAGATTCTTTCCATATACCATAGAATCTTTCAGATACGCATAAATGCCAATCTCCGTTATGCCTTCTTCGGTAAAGGTTTCAAGACTTGCACGGCTAAAACTAACGCTTACAGGATGCGTTTCGTGCTCACAAGGTAACTCATCAGACTCCCATCCATCCTCCACCTGCTGTGAACAAGAGAAAAAGGTGAGAAATAATAAAAATAAAATTCTTGTTAGATGTCTCATAAATATTAGTTTATACAGTTTAAAGATATACAATATAAAAATACAACCACCTTTTTATGGTCCTTTTCACCCAAAGAACAGGGTCGCTTTTCAAGGAGAATTCATACTCCGGAATAATAAATTCATGTTTCTCATTCTGTTTAGATTTTCATTGTACATTAATGATGTTTTTCGCTAGAGTGAATTCTTTGTTCTTTCACCAGTGCAAAATTGAGGATTAAGCAAGAGAAGATAGAGTAAGATTTAGTAGAAAAGGAGTAAAAAACGGACTGGGGTAAAAAAGTGCCCCTCTGGTATAGCCATGCACAAAAAAGATATGCCCTTCAAATGTTATCATAAAACACCTGAAGGGCATATCATCTAAATTCTCCGCATTGAACGGGGAATTGCTGATTACCTATTTGTTCTGTGCATCGACTATATGTTGCACCAAACTATTCAAATATACCTCAAGATTCGTATATTGTCCATTCGGATCTTTCGTTTTTGTATTTCCATCTACGGGATTATTCGGATCAAGTCCGTTTTTTATTTCCCACTCATCAGGTATGCCATCACCGTCCGAATCTACCGGTGCCGAAAGACCTGCTATTGATAATTCCGGCCAGGGAGAATCGCCTGTGTCTTTGGGGCTATTGATAAATCCGGGTTTATTTCCTTCTCCGGTGAAAGTTGCCGTTCCTTTCCGGGTGTCGGAAATGATACGTTTGTCTACTTCATCACGATAATTACAGCAACCTGCATAATTCATCACCTGTTCATAAGCCTTGTCAGCCGAATAAGTAGTGATTACTCCAAAATCAAGAGGTTCTTTCAGACGGATAGATTCTTTGGCATCTTCTGTCCAGAGGAAATCTACTTTTTCATCATTCTTCAACTGGGCATAGACTCCGTCCGTCCAGTTATCGGCAGTAACTTTGTTGTTACCTTCTATCTTATTTCCATCAATATAGAAAGTTCCCCATTTCTGCAGGTAAGGTTGAAAAGCCAAGTTCTTTTTGGGTTCTCCATCAACGTAAACATAAGCTTGCGGATAAACTCCGACTTTGGCAATACGATATTGCACCTGTTTGGAAGCCTGTTTTGTTGCCGGTCCCGGTTTATAATAGTTATTGACGATATTGACATGCTGATCTTCCCCGCCATAGCAGCCGTTTCCAGCCCAGTTGTAGAAAACATTATTCCGGATATCAACACATTCGCCAAGAGCTAATGTAGAAGGACGAGGGCCCAGACGAGGCACGCGACTCTCACAGTGAGCGATCAGGTTATGGTGATAAGAAGCTTTATGTCCTCCCCAATTGCCTCCATATCCATGTGCCCCTTTTACATGAGTCGCTTTTCTTAATGCTTCAGAGCCAATACACCATTGTACCGTAGAGTTTTCCATACCATAAACGGAAAGACATTCATCTACACTCCAACTGACAGAGCAATGGTCTACCATAATATCTTTCTTATCACAGCCGCCCAACCCATCGGGTTCTTTCCCACTGGCTTCTCCGGGGCGGAAACGAAGAAAACGGATAATTACATTATTAGAATTAATAGAAAAGCCATAATCAGCCAGACAGATTCCTCCGGGAGAAGTCTGTCCTGCAATGGTGAGATGATCTTTCCCTGTTCGTAATTCCGATTTCAGATGAATCGTACCTGCCACATCAAAGACAATCGTTTTAGGTCCATTTTGTTTCAAAGCCCAACGTAAAGTCCCCTGCGAACCATCGTCTTCCAAAGAAGTCACATGATACACTTTACCACCACGGCCGCCTGTCGTGTATCTACCGTGTCCTTCAGCTCCGGGAAAAGAGATCACTCGATCTTCCCGGCCGCCTGTCTCCTGTTTTTCGGGTATGTCATAGGAAAAGGACATCATTCCTCCCGCAACCATTGCCAGCAGACAAACATAAACTAATTTTCTTTTCATTTCCTTATTCACATTATTAGATGATGGAAACAAAAGTAGTGGAAGCTTTTCATTCTGACATTCATTTTTTGACCGATATGGGGGAAAAATCAGTTTTTATGATAAGATTGAACAAATTTTAGATCCCCAGCCGCTCTTTTAATAACCGGTAACCGGAAAGACTTACTTTAAGTTTCACGCCAGTCTTCAATAACAACTGATAAGTTTCTTTTCCAAAAAGCTCGACCCGCGAAATTTGTGTTACGTTGACAATCGTAGAACGATGCACACGCACAAAAGTATCAGGAGACAGATGGGTCTCAAAATATTTCATAGTTTGTTCTTTCAGATATTCTCCGGTAGGGGTTATCAACATTACATAATCTCCACAGGCTTGTATGTAGATCAGTTCGTCTGTCTTTACCAGATGAATGCGGGAACCGTCTTTCACCGTAATGCGATCTATTAATTCTGTCTGTGGTTCTCCTTGTTGTTCGGTCACAGTTAGCTGATGTGCAGCCAATTCTTTATCCAGTTCCTGATTCTGTACTTCTTCTTTAGTTACAATCAGGCGATACCATAAAGTAATGGCAATCAAGGTTGGCAGTCCGAACAATAACCGGAAAGGTATGGTCTGCGCAAAAGGAATATAGGATATGCCTACAATCCTCACCATGATATCACAGATCATAAAACTACCCGCCAGCCATAACAGGCTTCCAACGATTATCATGATTATATCCGTCTGGAACAACGAAACAAGACCGACCACAAACCAGGCCAAATAGGCTATGGCTGCCAGCCAACCAATTGTTGCCACTCCATCTACCAGAGCAGGAAGATAGTCGTTTCCGGTATATCCACAGACTAAAACCACCTGTGTCGCAACCAGAATCAACGCCAGCACCAGCATCGGAATCCAGCGGAATGGATAATCTATTATCGGATGTGGTTTCATACGCTAGTCTTTAACTTCCAAGCCTCCGAAAGAAAGCGTTCCACGAATGACCAATATATTCTCCTTGTTTACATTCCCATTTTGCCAGCGTTTGTCATCACATCCTCCAAAGAAAGCATTGCATTTGAAGACGACTGTCCAATCCGACGGGACATAAATCTCGACTCCTCCCCAACTGCAATCCAAATCAATATAGGTTTCTCCCGGTGCAATATGGGTATGGCGAAGATCAATAGTCGTCCCCCCGAAAGAGGTACGAATCATAGCTCCTTTAAACAACTCATCAAGTACTACGTGACGTGCAGCTCCCCAGACATTCTCCGAACGCAAAAAACCATCTACTGATTCCGATTGTTGTTGCTCACTCTCAAAGTTCATGCCGGGTCTACCCTGATGCATCTTCATCCATTGCCGACGATGTTCCATTGTATGCTGACGAGCCCATTGCGCCCTCTTATTTCTGCCGGGTTTGAAGATAAATAAAACACCTGCTATTATCAGAGCGAGGGGCCACACCATTGCCTGTGAATTTTCCGGTAACCAGGAAAGTCCTCCTATCAGAAAATAGACACCCGCCAGAAAAAGGATGATTCCACCGATGAAATGGCGGCGAATCATTGCATATATACCTAATAATATAAGGAGTGAATGCCAGGATACGATCAAATCAAATACTTCTGAAGTTATCCATCCCATATTACGGGCAAACAGTAGAATCCCGGAAAGGATAAAAAGCAAAGCTATCAGTATTTTACCGGAAAAGCCTGTAGCACGGGGAAAATTTTGTTTCTCTTCCATTGTTTCTATTATTAATTGATTAATGGTTCAAAGATACATCATTTCCCTATGCTTCCACAGGCTTTTCAGTTGATTTACGGTATAAATTCCGATGAATGCCGGATAAAAACCGGTGAAAAAATCAATTTATAAATCTCTGATTCGTATATTTGCCGGCCTTTAGAACACAAATAACACCCTTCAAAGCTAATAACTACACCTCGCAACAAACTAAAAAACAAAAAATACGAGGTGAAAAACAAATATTGCACATCACTATATCTTCATTCTCATACTTTTGTAGCGATGAATGAACTCTCATCGGGATTTTTTATGAAATATCCAAACAACAACCATTAATTAATAAACATGCAAAGAATGTCTAACAAAGTGAAAAACATGCGCTCCTTATTGCTAATACTATTTTCAGCAATATCGCTTAGCGTATCTGCGCAAACGATTACCGTAAAAGGTAACGTGAAAGACACCAGCGGAGAGCCTGTTATTGGAGCCTCTGTTGTAGAAAAAGGTAATACTACCAATGGTACGATTACAGATTTAGATGGTAATTTTTCTATTAAAGTTGATGGCAAAAAAACATTGGTTATTTCATACATAGGTATGAAAACTCAAGAAGTAGCCGTTCAAGGTAGAAAAACAATTAATGTACAAATGGTCGACGACTCGAAAGCTTTGGACGAAGTCGTAGTAATTGGTTACGGTACGGTCAATAAAAGAGATTTAACCGGTTCTGTAGCCTCTGTTAGTGCCAAAGACTTAGCTGCTATACCAGTAGCAAGTGCATCTGAAGCCCTTACCGGTAAACTTGCCGGAGTTAGTGTTACTACTACTGAAGGTTCTCCCGATGCAGATATAAAGATCCGTGTTCGCGGTGGTGGTTCACTATCACAGGATAACTCTCCTTTATATATTGTAGACGGTTTCCCTGTTTCAAGCATTAGTGATATCGCTCCCTCGGAAATTCAAAGCATCGACGTATTGAAAGATGCTTCTTCCACAGCCATTTATGGTGCCCGTGGTGCAAATGGTGTAATCATCATTACTACCAAGAGCGGAAAAGAAGGTAAAACGCAAGTAGACTTCGGTGCTTCTTTCGGTTTTAAACAGGTAACCAAACTGACTGAAGTCTTGAGTCCTTACGATTTCGTTGCTTATCAGCGTGAAATCGGTTCTCTGGATTATGGAAACTTTGCCGATATGGATATTTGGCGTTCTATTGATGGTACCGATTACCAAGACGAGATGTTCGGACGTACTGGAAACCAGCAACAATATAACATTAATGTAAGTGGCGGAACCAAGCAAATGACTTATAGTGTCAGCTATGCCCATAATGAAGAAAAAAGTATCATGCTTAATTCCGGCTTCAAAAAAGACAATGTAAATGCAAAAATTAAATCAGAACTGAATAAATGGATGACACTGGACTTTAACGCCCGGTTAAGTTACTCTACCATTGACGGTTTAGGTGGTGGTGCTGATACCAATGAATCCAATGCTGCCAATTCAACTGTGGCTAATGCTACCGTATTCCGTCCGGTTGATTCACTTAAATACAGTGATGACGACGAAGAAAACAGTTCGGCACAACAGAAATCTCCATTGGAACGTCTGCTTGCAACGGATAAAACCCGCAATACTTTCAACCAGAACTACAATGTAGGTTTAAACTGGAAACCATTCAAGAACTGGACATTCCGTTCCGAATTCGGATATGGATGGAAGTTTGACGATACAGAACAGTATTGGGGAGTAGATGCAGTATCTAATTCTAAATATGGATATAACGGTCAGCCACAAGCCTACCTGTTGAGAGAAAAGACGATGAGCTGGCGTAATGCCAACACATTGACCTATGATAACAAAAAACTGTTCAAAGGTCGTGATAAACTCAATGTATTGATCGGACATGAAGTAAGCAGCAGCCAAAGGAAATCAATAGAAAATGTATCTGTAGCTTTCCCTGTTACTATGAATTTCGATGATATGAAAGCAAATATGGGTTCGGGCAAAGCTTTAGCCAACCAATCTACCATTGCTGCAAAAGAAAACATATTATCATTCTTTGGTCGTGTGAACTATACTATGATGGATAAATACTTGCTTGCTGTTACAGTACGTGCAGACGGTTCGAGCAAGTTCGGTTCCGGAAATCGTTGGGGTGTTTTCCCGTCAGCAGCTTTGGCATGGCGTATCTCTGACGAGGCTTTCATGAGTAACACTCAAGACTGGCTGTCAGCTTTGAAACTACGTTTAAGCTTCGGTACTGCCGGTAACAACCGTATCAATTCCGGTTTGCTTTCCACCACTTACTCTTTGGGAGGTAATGATGCACGCAATCCTTTCTTCAACGGAGAAAGCACTACCATGTTGGAACATGGAACGAACTTATACAACCCCGATTTGAAGTGGGAAACAACAGTCACCCGTAACATCGGTATTGACTATGGATTCTGGAACAATCGTATCTCCGGTGCTATCGACTTTTACTGGAATACAACCAGAGACTTATTGATGCGTACTGAAATTCCTTCTCTCTCCGGATATAACTATCAGTACAAGAACTTCGGACAGACATCCAATAAAGGTGTAGAATTGTCTGTTAGTGCTGTTTTATTTGATAAAAAGAATTTCTCTTTGAACTTCAATGCCAACATTGCTTACAACCGCAACCGCATTGATAAACTGAATACAGACTCTCCCTGGCAAAGTAGTAACTGGTCAGGTAGTACAATGGCCAAATACGAAGACTTCCGCGTAGAGAAAGGCGGACGTTTGGGTGAAGTTTGGGGATATAAGACAAACGGTTATTATACTGTATATGATCCTGTCACCAACCCTACCGGCGAACTGGTTTGGGCAGGTAGCGAATGGGGATTAAAAGACGGAATGCAAGATAACAGTCCTACTATCACCGGTGGTAAATACTATCCGGGTGGTTTGAAACTGGAATGTGATAAAGATGGTAACCCTCTCAAACAACGTTTGGGTAACACTATCGCTCCTACAACCGGAGGTTTTGGATTCGATGGTCGTGTAGGTAATTTCGATTTCAATGTATTCTTTAACTACTCTCTCGGAAATGTAATTGTCAATGGAACAAAACTGGCAGCTTCTTTCCGTTCAGGTTCAAGAACCGGTTATAACTTAAACAATGATTTCAGATTGTCTAACCGTTACACATGGATTGATCCGGAAACTGGTTTGAACCTGTCGTCCAGCTCTACAGATGTCCTCAATACCTATGGAGACATGACAACAGCAGGATTACGTCTGAATGAAATAAACGCTAACGCCAATATGTACAATCCGGCCAGCGCTACTACCATGCAGCTGACTGATTATGCAGTAGAAAAAGCCTCATTCCTGCGTTTGAATAACATTACTATCGGATACTCTCTTCCGAAAACAATTGTAAGGAGAGCGTTTATGCAGAATGTGAGAATCTATCTGACAGGATATAACCTGTTCTGTTGGACTAACTACAGCGGAGCAGACCCTGAAGTCGATACAAGCAGTAAGAAAAATGCGATGACTCCGGGTATAGATTACGCCGCTTATCCTAAGAGCCGCACATTTGTGGGTGGTATTAACGTTACATTCTAATTAAAACATTAAACAGATTGATCGTATGAAAATATATAAGACATTATTCCTGGGGCTGGGGTTAATTGCCCTGTCTTCCTGTTCGGACTTCCTGAATCAGACCTCACCGTCTGAATTGGATAATGAATCAACTTTTAATAATGCCTATTATACAGAATTGGCACTTAATAAAGTTTACGGCAGCCTGACGCAAGACCAGACTTATTCTAACTTCCTACCTATCATTGCCGGAACCAATACCGACTGTGAACTGATTGACGGTTTGGGTACGGATGCAAGCAACACGTCCAGCGAACGTGGTAATATGAACTACAACGCTAATCCGGGATGGTCACAACTTTCCAAAGTATGGGATGCCATGTACGGAGTAATCGAGAATGCGAATCTGGTAGTAGATGGTATAAACAATAGCCAACTGATACAACAAGCAGGAGCAACCCGTACCAGCATGATGAGATTCCGTGCAGAAGCGATGACATTGCGTGCGATGATTTATTTCGATCTGATCCGCTTGTTCGGTGATATTCCTTTCAAAACAGAATCTTCCAACAGCGACCTGTCTAATGTTTACATTGGAAAGGCAGATCGTGACGATATCATGGATGAATTGATAATTGAACTCGAGGAAGCTATCGGATATTTACCTTGGGCTGGTGAAGACGGTTATACAACCGAACATGTAAGCAAAGGCTATGCTCACGCTCTCTTGGCTAACATTGCAATGACACGTGCCGGATATGCTATCCGCGAACAAGCTAAAGACGGATATATCACCGGAGATAACAGTGACGCTACTTATCCTACTCAACGTTGCAGCGATACCAAACGTAGAGAACTATTCGAATTGGCCGAAAAACATCTGGCAGCTGTTGTCAGTTCAGGAAAACATAAACTGAATCCTTCTGTAGAAGAATACTGGCGTTTAATAAATATCGGACAACTAGATCAGACTTATCAAGAAAACCTGTTCGAGATTCCAATGGGACTAAACAAAAGTGGTGAGCTGGGATATACTATCGGATATCGTATAAACGGTGCCAGTTCCCTATTTGGTCCGAAAGGTAACTCATCCGGTAAGTTGAAACTGACTGCTCCTTATTATCTGTCATTTGGCGAAGGAGATATCCGCCGCGATCTGACTTGTGCTATTTCACAACTTTCTACAGACAAAAACACCAAAGTATTTAAAGAATATATGTTAGGAAATGCTCCTTTCGGTCTTTATTGTGGAAAATGGGATTATCGTAAGATGATGGAAAACTCTGAATGGTACGCAGCTGTATTGGCCAGCGATCAGAAAGTTTGTTCCGGTATCAACGTAGTGAAAATGCGTTATCCGCAAGTATTGCTGATGTATGCCGAAGTTGTGAACGAACTTTATGGTAAGGGTGCAACAGCCGAAGGTTGTACATTAACAGCCACAGCAGCCCTGAAAGAAGTACACGACCGTGCTTTCACCGATGCAACCAAACGTGATGCTGCATGGACTGCTCTAATGGGAAAAGACTTCTTCGATGCAATTGTTGACGAAAATGCATGGGAACTGGCAGGAGAAGGTGTTCGTAAGTTCGACCTAATCCGTTGGAACCTGTTGAGCGAAAAAATAGACGAATTCAAAAACGAATATACAAATGCAGTGTATAATGGTACATATCCACAGTATGTGAACTATAAATATCGCACGGACAATCCGATGTATATCGATATGACTTCTCTCGTATTTGGAGCTAAAGTAGGTGGAGAATATGAAAACAAGAGCTTTTTCGGAGCTGAAACCAGTGACAAGGAGCAAAAGAATCTGAAAGTAAACTTGCCTAGTATTTCTGGCGGATTGAACAAGGCTGTGAAGAATCGTTATTTATTGCCGATAGCTTCTACAACCATCTCTACCTCAAACGGTAAATTACATAACTCTTATGGTTATTCGGATTAATCTTAAAATCGTAAAATGATGAAGAATATAAAAAATATATTGGGAATGGGAGCTTTCATGCTCCTGACCTCTTTGGCTGTATCTTCGTGTACAGAGAAAAGTGATTGGGATATTGACTCTTCCTATAGCCGTCCTTTCGGAACTGATGAAAACGGAATCAGTATAGAAACAGACAGTAAAGTAGCCAGAGCGGTAGTAACTTGGAGCTCAACATCCAATACCGACTATTACATTATCGAGATTAGTCCTAACGAGATGACTGACGAAACTCCAATGGGATCAGAAGAAAATGGAAATATCGTTTATGGAAATGATCCTGCCAACCGGATCAAGCAGTCACCTTACACAATGGATAATCTGGCGGTAAATACGACTTATTATATGCGTATCAAGTCTATTTCCGGAGAGAAGGAATCTCGTTGGGTAAATTATAAAAAGACTTTTGCTTCAGTTAAGGAAGAAGCTATCCTAAATATTCCAACTACTGAAGACTTACCTGAAGGTCAAGGAAAAGTACGTATGTCATGGGAAGCCGGATTAGCAGTCGATCATTTCGAAATCATGGAAACGGGTGCCACAGAAGCAACTTCACGTGTTATTTCGTCAACAGAAGCTGCCGCAGGTGAAGCATGGGTTGAAAATTTGAAGTCATTCACTGAATACACGATTACTATTTATAATGGAAATAATCCGCGTGGTTCACAGACTGTTACCATCCCTGGTTTGGAAATAGAATCTACCATCAGTGATATAACAGCAAATTCAGCTGTATTCTCATGGGAAGAAACGGTGGATGTAGATGAATATGCTTGTGTTCTTTCTACCGAAGGAGTACCTGAATCAGGAACCCAATTATCACCAGCAGATATTGCTGCACATAAGGTGGCAATCACAGGTTTGGCTTCCAGTACGGAATATACGGCTTATGCTTTCGCAAACGGCTCTATATGTTCTCGTATCACCTTTACAACTAAGAAAGGTAAACCGACGGGGTATACTGAAATGACATGGGAAGATGCCCTTGCCAACTGGGATAATCTTTCAGGAAAAGTATTAATCAATGTTTCCGGAACAGAAGGATTTGCACAAGAAAAAGAAAGCATTGCTGCTGGCGTGACTCACCTTATTTTCTGGGGTGACAGTCAAGACGGACAGGTTAATATGACTATTAAAAAAGGCATAGGTGCCAGCGGAATATGTGATAAAGTAGAATTCCATAATCTGAATATTACCGATGAAGGAAATACAACCCTTATTTATCAAAACGGTGCTTCAGGTTGCATCAAAGAAATAGAAGTTACCTCGTGTACAATTACCAATATCCGTGGTATCGTTCGTATGAATGCAAGTACAAGTAATGCTATGTCTGTTACTATTGACGACTGTATCATCAAAGGATTGGGAAGAGCAGCAACATCCAATCATTATGGATTACTTCTTTCTGACAAGGTAACATTAACAACTCTCAATTTAGTGGTTTCCAACACTTCTATTATTGTATCCAAGGGAGCTTCTGCGTCTCAATTCATAAGACACAAGTCAGGACAACCCGGTACAATAACAATCAAAGATTGTACATTCTATGATATGTCAGCAAGTGATGCTTTCTGCAGAGATACAAAAGACATGACAATAACTATATCAAACACCCTGTTTGCCAAAGGTGGAGTTAAACCTTTCTACAACACAAGTTCCGTAGCTACAACCCTGAACGTAAACGGCTTGTATAAGGCTTCTGACTTTTCATTTGTTACACCCGACTGGGGAAAAGACTATACTAGTCTTCCTCTGACTTCCGATCAGCTATTCCCTAATGGTTCAAGTGAAGATTTGACTTTTGGAGCAGATGTTCCTGAAGAATACAGAGTCGGTGACCAACGTTGGAACAAATAACTAAATAAAACTACAAGGTTTTCCGTCAAGTCTGGAATTTGCATTTACTTGACGGAGAATCTTCTCTAAAAAGCAACAGATATTATGAATACAAATTCAATCAATACAATAAGTAAATACTTACTTCTGTTCTTGTTGATTCTTACAGGTGCTTCCTGTAATGACAACGATGATGCAGAAGATACAAGCATCCCTGTTCTGATTTCACAGAATATCAATGATGGTGATGTAGTAGGTCCGAGCGGATATGTAGAACTGACTTTCAGCAAAGCTATGCGTCAGGCTCCGGATACAGAAATCTATTTCAACGGAGGAGTAGTGCGTGTATCCATCAACTACGAAAAAGTACGTTATACCTTCTCTGGTATGGAAAACAAAGAATGTACTTTCGAAGTTCCTGCCGGAGCATTAACGGATATGCAGGGAAGAGCTTACGACGAAGACTTCTTTTTAAGCTTTACTGCCAAATCTGAAATTTCGGGCGGTGGAAAAGTATTCGATGCAATTGTTGATTCAAAAGGGAATGGTGATTACACTACTCTCCAGGCTGCAATCAACGCCATCACTACCCCACCTACCAGTCCTTATAAAATCTTCATTGCCAACGGAACTTATAATGAATGTGTCCGGATCAATAAGAATAAACCATTTGTTCATTTAATCGGTGAGAGCCGTGATGGTGTTAAAATCCAGTTTGCAGTAAACCGTGTAGATGATTCAAGTAATGCTACCTCATGGCCTTATTCTATTTTCAACGAAAATTCACCAGCCCGCAAAGCCGGATATAGTGAAGACCAAAACACAGTAGTGTTGATTGAAGCCACAGACTTTTATGCTGAAAATATTTCAATCATCAATCTTTATGGTGCATTCTCAAATCGTCACACTGGTGGTTTAGGTAAAAACGGACAGGCAGAAGCCTTGATAAACCGTGAAGACCGCTTTGCTTTGAATAACTGTTTGCTTGTCTCCTACCAGGATACATGGTGGACCCGTTATTGGAACAATACAACCCCTCATCGTGCATACGTTTATAACTCATGGATTGAAGGTCATACAGATTATATCTGGGGAAGTGGCGATGTACTTATCGAAAACAGTACATTCTATAATACAGGCAATGACGGTGGTAGCGTTATAACTGCTTCGCGTACCAGTGAAAGCGATAAATACGGATATGTTATAAAAGATTGTACGGTAAACGGTGATGATACAAAATTCTCATTCGGACGTTCCCAAGCCACAACCACGAAAACTGTCTGGATCAACACCAAGTTGAAAATGGATATTATAGATTCACACTGGGGATATGGTGGACAAGTACCTACACTATATGCTGAATATAACACTATCGACAAGAATGGAAATATGATTGCGGAAAGTAAAACAATCACCTCCGGAAACGTTTCCTTCACTAGTTCAGTGCTAACAGCATCCGAAGCTGCTAAATATACATATGAGAATATAATAACTATTGACAGCTGGAACCCGAAAGAGTATATGGAAACTCCCCTTGCAGCACCTACCAATGTCAATCTGTCGGGAAACACTCTGACATGGGATGCAGTATCCGGTGCTGCCGGCTACCTCATCTTTATGAATGGTAACTATGCAGGGCAAACGACAGACACTACCGTTACACTGACCAACACTGACGAAAGCAATATTTATACAGTGAAAACTGTAAGCCAGTACGGTACAGTAAGCGAATAAAACCAATAAGATTTAATAAAGAGTTCTTTGTCACATCATCAGCAAATATAATGTATGAGACAAAGAACTCTATTTTTTTAAAAGATAATTTGTATGCTCAAATCTATTAAAATGGGATTATTGTGCTTCTGTGTAATCAACCTATCGGTTGCTTGCAGCAGCGAAGACCCAAGTATCACCGATGAAACACCGGGACAGAATACCGGTAACGGTGGTAATGAGAACGAAGGTGGTGAAGAAGAGACACCTGCCGAAACGCGTTATGCCTTTCCGGGTGCTTACGGTGCAGGTCGTTATACTACCGGCGGAGCAGGCGGAGATGTATATATAGTAACTTCGCTTGAAGACAACGATAAGACAACACAAGGAACATTACGCTACGCATTAAATCGCACGGGAAAGCGCACGATCGTATTTGCAGTAAGTGGATTGATAGAACTGAAAAGCCCCTTGAGGATAACCAACGGAGATGTAACGATTGCCGGCCAGAGTGCACCGGGTGACGGTATTTGCCTGAAAGGACATCCCGTATCCGTACAGGCGGACAACGTAATCATCCGTTTCATGCGTTTCCGCATGGGATCGGACAACTTTACAACAGAAGCAGAAGCCGACAGCGGTGATGCATTGTGGGGAAAGCAACATAAAAATATTATCATTGACCATTGTTCGATGAGTTGGAGCACTGATGAATGTGCTTCTTTCTACGATAACACTAACTTTACCATGCAATGGTGTATCATCAGCGAAAGTTTGAATCGTTCGGTACACACCAAAGGTAATCACGGTTACGGAGGAATATGGGGAGGATCACCCGCTACATTCCACCACAATTTATTAGCCCACCACAGCAGCCGTACACCACGTTTATGCGGTAGCCGCTATACAGGGAAACCGGAAAATGAAAAACTCGATTTACGAAATAATGTTTTCTATAACTGGGGACCGACCAATGGTGGCTATGCAGGAGAAGGAGGAAGCTATAATTTCGTGAACAACTACTACAAGCCCGGACCAGTTACCAATACCAAGAAAAATATTGTAAACCGTATCTTCCAACCTAACGGTGATGACGGTACAAATAAAAACACCAAAGGTATATGGGGTACTTTTTATCTGAAAGGAAACTATTTTGATGGCACATGTCCTGAATTGAAAGCCGAATATCAATCTCTGCTTACTTCTGTAAACAATGACAACTGGCAAGGGTTACACCCCAATGCAACAGAAGCCGTTCCTTTACCCGATGGAGGAGAAAAAGCACTTCAGTCAAGTAACGAATTTACTATTTCCGAAGATGCATCCGAATTCACTCAATCGGCAAAAGAAGCTTATGAATCAGTATTAAAGTATGCCGGTGCTTCCTTAAAATATGATGATGTCGATAAACGCATCATAGCCAACGTTCGCAACGGAGATTATACGGCAGACGGCAGCAATGGCAGTGAAAAGGGACTCATTGATAAAGCCAGCGATGTAGGTGGCTGGCCGGAATATAAAAAGGAAACCGGTCCAAAAGACACCGACGGCGACGGCATCCCTGATGAATGGGAGACTGCCAACGGTTTGAACCCCAAAAGTAAGGCCGACGGTGCCAAATATACTCTAAGTAAAACGTATACCAATCTGGAGGTTTACCTCAACAGTCTGGTAGAAACGTTGTATCCCAACAAATAAATCGTCTATATCCCCAAACAGTTAAAAGATAATGAAGCAGAAAATATCTCTATTTTATGTAGCTATTGCATTCAGCATCGCAGGATTATGTACCTCATGCTCTTCCGACGATCCTGTAGATGATACAGGTGGAGGAACAAATAATCCAGGTGGGACATCTTCTGATGTCAAGCAACTGGATTATGGAGAACTTCTTGCTTTCCCATACGCCGAAGGCCACGGTCGCAATACCACCGGAGGACGCGGAGGAAAAGTTTATCATGTGACTAGCCTTGAAGACGACACCAGTGGAAGTATCAGCGGAAGTCTGCGCTGGGCTATGAAACAAGACGGTCCTAAAACGATTGTATTTGATGTGTCGGGTACCATCTATTTGAAATCGGAATTAAAAACCCAGAAAGATGATCTGACCATTGCCGGACAAACATCACCGGGCGGTATCTGTATCGCCAATTACCCATTTACGATTAATTCCAGCAATATCATCATTCGTTTCATCCGTTTTCGCCCCGGAAACTCTAACGTAGACTGCGACGGATTAGGAGGTTGTGACAAACAAAATGTAATCATCGATCATTGTTCAGTAAGCTGGGGAAGCGATGAATGTCTTTCTGTCTATGGTATGCAAAATTCTACCGTACAATGGTGTTTAGCTTATCAAGCCTTACGTGTGACTGATGTAAAGATCAATGCTGCCACAGGTAAATTCGCTTCTCACGGATATGGCGGTAACTGGGGAGGAAACTATGCCTCTTACCACCATAACCTGATAGCCCATTGCGAAAGCCGTGTTCCACGCCTTGGTCCCCGATATACTACATTAGCACTGAACAACAACGATGGAGAGCGAGTGGATATGCGCAACAATGTTTACTACAATTGGGGAGGCGAAGGCTGCTACGGTGGTGAAGCGCAACACGTGAATATCGTTAACAACTACTACAAGCCAGGCCCCGGAACCGATGAAAGCGGTAAAGCAGACCGTGCTTACCGTATCGCCAAGCCGGATGTATATGCGGAAAATTACTCCGGCGAAGCTTACAAAAAATGGCTTCAAACTTGGGGGAAGTTTTATATCGACGGAAATAAAGTGGTAGGCAATACGACTGTTAGCAATGATAACTGGACAAAAGGCGTATTTGAACAAATGGATAATAAAAACTGTGCAACTACGGAGCTTTGGAACCAACATACCCAGATAAAATCAAGTTCACCGGTAGTTAAGACAGGAAATGTAAGAACTCATACGCCGGATGAGGCTTATGAACGTGTGATGAGCTATGCAGGAGCCAGCAACTATCGTGATAAAGTCGACGAGTTGATAATTAGCGACGTTAAAAACAGAAAAGCAAGTTGCACGGGAGATGCCAGCAAATGGGAAGGTCTTTCCGGCTACTCACAAAACAAAAGTGGATATATCAACGACCCGAAAGATGTCTGCACAGCCTTAGGAGTAAGTGATCCCTACGATGTTCTGAAATCTGTAACCAATGCAAACGTGAAAGATACGGACGGTGACGGTATTCCCGACTACTGGGAAGAAGAATATGGTTTGAATCCCAAGAAATCTGCTGATGGAAAAGAAACGACTATTGACAAAAACGGGAAGTACACTAATCTGGAAATGTATCTCAATAGTCTGGTGCACGAAATCATGGTAAATGGTGCGACAGGTGGCAGTGTTATAGAATAATTTTAGTAAATTCAAACCCAAATGATAAATTAGTAATGAAAAAGAATATATTAGCAATCTGTAGTTTGATATTGGCTTTTCCTCTAGTGGGACAAGCCATGCAACCTGCCATTTCGGTTGAAAAAACATCAAAGGACTATCCTACCCCGGATCGTTCCAAAGTTCTCGCCTTCCCCGGTGCCGACGGAGCAGGAAAATATACCACCGGTGGTGCCGGAGGTACTGTATACACTGTTACGTCCCTGGCAGACGACGGTTCGGAAGGGACACTTCGCTGGGCTATCAGCAAGAAAGGTCCCCGCACCATTATCTTTGCGGTTAGCGGAATTATTGAATTACAAAAAGCATTAAAACTCAGCAATGGTGATGTGACCATTGCAGGACAGACAGCTCCGGGTGATGGCATTTGCCTGAAAAACTATACATTCTCTATTCAGGCAGACAATGTTATCGTCCGTTTCATCCGTTCCCGTATGGGAGTCGACATCAAACAAAAAGGTGACGACTCAATGAATGGTACTAAAGCGCACCAAAACATTATCATAGACCACTGCTCCATGAGTTGGTGTACGGACGAATGTGCCACATTCTATGATAACCGTAATTTCACACTTCAGTGGTGCATCATCAGTGAAAGTCTCGCCAATTCTATCCACGAAAAGGGAGCACATGGTTATGGGGGTATCTGGGGTGGACAACCTGCTACTTTTCACCATAACTTACTCGCCCATCACACTAACCGCACACCCCGTCTTTGCGGAAGCCGTTATACGGGTCGTCCGGAAGATGAAAAAGTGGAATTATTCAATAATGTGATTTATAATTATGGCAGTGACGGTGCTTATGCCGGTGAAGGAGGTTCCTACAACTTTATCAATAACTACTATAAACCGGGACCTTTCAGTGCGACAAAAGGTTCTTTCAAACGCTTGTTTACAGCGTATGCCGATGATGGCAAAAACAACAATAAAGCAGGTGTTCATGGTGTATTCTATTTCAAAGGTAACTATATGGATCCTACCTGTCCCAAACTGACCGATAAGCAGAAAGAGGCTCTTTATAAAGTGAATATGGATAACTCTTACGGACTGGTTATCAAAAAGGACTTTGCCACAGAAAAGGAAGTACTGTCTAAAAAAGCATTTGACATAGCCGAACATACTTCTTTGCAACCTGCCAAGAAAGCCTACAAAGATGTTCTCGAGTTTGCCGGTGCTTCATATCGCCGTGACGCCATAGACCAACGCATCGTAGATGAAACTCTCAAAGGCACTTATACTTACGAAGGTTCTCACGGAAGCACGAATGGAATGATTGACCAACCGTCTGATGTAGGAGGATGGCCGGAATATAAATCAGAAACAGCACTTGTTGATACAGATGGTGATGGTATTCCCGATGAATGGGAAAAGAAACACAACCTTAATCCCAATGATCCTTCAGACGGAGCCAAATATACATTAAGCCCGGAATATACAAACCTGGAAATGTATATGAACAGCCTTGTGAATCATCTATACCCTAAAAAATAATTTCGGATAACCAAGATGAGGGTAAATGTATCGGAACTCTCATAAACAAAAAATCACCCTCGCCACAGATAGTTGTAGTGAGGGTGATTTCGATAAAAGGGGAGCTTTGAACATCCCCCTTTCTATTTCTTTCCTTTCCTATTATTATCTCCCCACTCTATCCCGATACTCTGTAGGCGTCATTCCAACCTGTGCTTTAAAGCATTTACTGAAATAACGCGGATCATTAATGCCGACCATATACGAAATCTGGGTCATATTAAATTCTCCGATTTCTATTAATTGTGTAGCCCGCTTGATACGCATTTCTTTGATAAATTCAATCGGAGCCAATCCGGTAAGTGTTTTCAGCTTCTTGAAGAAGACAGAACGGCTGACAGCCAGTTCCCGAACCAAATCATCTACCACCAGTTCTCCATTATCCATGTTCTGCTCCATCAATTCAATCAATTTATCCATAAACTTACGGTCGTTGGGAGACATTTCGAGAGTTGTAGGTGGAGTTTCGGACACATCTTCTTCAGCAGACGGCATATCCGTAGCCACAGGCACTTCCTCCTGACCGGTAGAAATATTGATATGCATCAGACTATCCCGGTAGAAACTTTGCAGTTTCTTACGCTGCATCAACAGATTTTCCACACGTGCTTGCAGATAGGTAGCACTGAAAGGCTTCGTTATATAATCATCCGCACCATATTCCAATCCCTCCAGTTTGCTTTCAATCGTAGTTTTGGCAGTAAGCAAAATGATAGGTATATGGCTGGTCGTCATATCCGCACGCAGTTCACGCGTCATTTCGATACCGTCTTTTTCAGGCATCATCACGTCACTGATGATAATATCCGGCAGGTACTTCAAAGCCTTGTTTGCCCCCTCCTTACCGTCAGCAGCTTCCACCACCCGGTACATCGGAGAAAATATACTGCGCAAGAATTCACGTAACTCCTGATTATCTTCGACTAACAGCATCAATTCTTTGGAGTTCTCTTCTTTCGCAAATTCTTCCCCATACACATCATCAATCTTCTCCGAATCATCGCTTACCAACGTTTCAGACTGAATGGAAGAATTGGCAATATCCACTACCTGTCCCATTCTTGCCGGAGCATCCGCATCTTCCAGAATAAACTCGGCTTCCTTATCGTAATGTTCTTTTCCCTTGAGGAAATCGACTTTGAAGCAACTCCCTTCTCCCAAATGACTATCAACGGAAATAGTCGCTTTATGCATTTCCACCAACTCTTTCACCAATGAAAGTCCGATACCCGTACTAGCCTGATTGAAAAGATTCTTATCTACCAGATTCTCAAAACGGACAAACAGTGACTTCTTTTTGTTTTCTGCGATACCGATCCCCTGATCTTGCACACCGATAGAAACTGTCTTTTCATCTTCCCGGATAAACATCGTAATCATCTTGCCATTCGGCGTATATTTAAATGCATTGGAAAGCAAATTGAATACAATCTTTTCCAGCTTATCGGCATCCACCCAAAGATAAAGATGTTCCTTTTCGGTCTGGAACAGGAAATCAATCCGATGTTCCTCGGCCACAGCTTCAAAATTATCCATCACCTTACGGACGAAAGGTACAATATCCACCCGCTGCACCTGCATCTTCATCTTCTTATTCTGAATCTTGCGGAAGTCCAGAATCTGATTGACAAGACGGAGCATCCGATTGGTGTTCCGTTCAACCACCACTAACTGTTCGCGAGCATCAGCCGGCAATTTATCATTCTTCAAGACCTGCTCCACCGGACCAGCTATCAACGTAAGCGGAGTACGCAACTCATGCGATATGTTAGTAAAGAAACGCAGTTTTATATCTGAAATCTGCTGTTCGACCGAAACTTCATGCTTCAACCGATAAATAGTAAACAGGATATAAACGGCTACGAGAATAATAATCAGAATAAAAAGAACATAAAGCACATAAGCTACCGGCGTCTCCCAGAAAGAAGGCAGAATAACAATGTTCAGTATACGTTCATTATCCACCCACACACCATCACTATTCGTTGAACGAACACGGAGCACATACTCTCCTTTCGGAAGATTCGTATAAGTCACACTACGCTGCTTGTCGGCAAAAGTCCATTGTTTCTCAAATCCGTCGAGAATATAAGCATACTGTATATTCTGCGGATTAGTATAATCGAGTGCAGCGAAGTGAACGGAGAAAATATTCTCTTTGTGTGAGAGCACCAATGGGTCGGTATCGTCAATATCCACCTTCAACAAGGAGTTATCTCCGGGCGTAATATCCTCATTAGTCACCATCAGTTTGGAGAATACGATAGGTGGGATATAGCTACTCTTACGAATAGAGTCGGGATTAAATATAAAGACTCCCCCACTGGCACCGAAAAGCATACTTCCTTTAGCCGTCAATGTGGAAGCCGCTTCACTAAAGCGCACTGGGAAAGTAATACTACGTTCGTCGTAACTTTCAAAACGTTCTTCAGACGGGATAAATTTACAAATTCCATTCTCCGTACTAATCCATAAATTCTCCTTACTATCTTCGCGGGCAGAAAGCAAGACGTCGGAAGGAAGACCGTCCAGTACGGAATATGATTTGAACTCTCCGTGGCCGTCCTTACTGATAGATATCAGTTTGTTGAGTCCCCCACCGAAAGTAGCCAGATACAGTTCCTTTTTCTTAGTGGAAATAATCCAATGGACATCATTATTACTCAGACTTTGCGTATCGTTCGGCATACGGGAGAAATGATAAAACTGCACATCCTCCGGTTTCTTAAAGTTCTCATCAAAAGCAACAGCTCCCGTAGTTGTACCTACCCACAGGCGTCCATTATTATCGGAAGTAATGAAACGCGCTTTGTAGCAAGGATCAATCGGATACCCTTTCAGATTATTCCGGTGATTGATAAACAATGTCTTTCCTGCTTCATTCTGCGTGATGTAATTGATACCTCCGGCAAAAGTAGCTACCCAAATACGACCATAATGATCTTCATAGATACAATACACATTATTATCGCTCAAACTGTACATATCCTCTTCACGATGAAGATAACGGGTCAGTTTATAAGACATTCCGTTGGAAGAAGTCGGCTCGGCACGGACAAGTCCGTCTCCTTTTGTTGCAATCCAGATGATTCCTTTCGAATCCTGAATAACAAAATAAACAGTTCCCAACATGGGAGTACCGGTAGTAGAAACGATGCCGCTTTCGGTCAGGTATCCTTTATAAGCTTTATCGGCATCATACATACGAAGCATACCATCTTTCAAGCCAACCCACAGATTACCCAGTTTGTCTTCGCACAGGGCACGTACCTCATTATGCAATGATTCATGTTCATGCGGCATGGGAGTCATCATCGCAAAAGGTACATTCCGATAAGTCACCTTCTCCAATCCCTTGGAGTGGGTGCAAAGCCATAAATTACCTTGTTTGTCGGAGAAAGCCGAATGAATCTTATTGGAAAAACGCCAGTCACGACTACCCAGTCCATTATAGAAAGGAACCAATCGTTTTTTTTGAGGATCGAAGTAAGAGAAACCTCCTCCATAAGGGTGTACCCAAAGATACCCGTTTACATCTTCATGGATATGGAAGGCCGGACGGGAACGTTCAGGATTACTGTATTCAATAAGAATCTGTTCACGGGTCACCACTCTGGTCGAGGGATTAAAATGGGCTACAACACCCGGTTCTTCCTGCTCGAACCACACTTCCGAAGAACGGTCTACATAAGCAGAAAGGATTGGTTTTGCGGGTAAAGCCTTACAAGTCAGGAATGAGTAATGCACATTTGTTTTGGTCCGCAGGTTATAAGTAAAGAAACCATCCGAATCGGTAGTAATTACAGAAACGTCCGGTGCAACGGGGTGAATGGAAGTGATCTGCCCTTTTGTAGGAAGTTCGATCAACGTAAATTCTCCGCTATCTTTCTGATAAGACCAGATACGTCCCTGATCCGAAGCAAAGCAGATGTCCTTATCCCGCTCCTGTACTGCATAGAAAGCCTGATTCATTCCGCCAAACTTTCCTTTTGTCTCCGTGAAATAGGAATCCGGTTCTTTCTTTCCGGGATGGATCATGCCGAGGCCGTTGTCTGTTAACAGCCAGTCATTGCCTGCTTTATCCTGATAAACTTTGAATACATGTAAAGAGGGAAACAGTTCCGTCTTACTGGAATAAATATCCCATGTCAGGCGATGATTCTCATTTGGATGAGTCAGGATGCGGATAGCTCCGTCATTTTCTGTCAGCAGCCAGACGGTTCCGTTCGGCATCACCTCAATGGTATGCACATTGAAAGCACTCCCCTCCTCTCCGGCAGCAGGTACTTGTTCGAAAGTCTCTGTCTTCGGGTCGAAACGATGGACACGATTATCATAAGTCAGTAGCCACAAAAAACCATAACGGTCTTCATAGATACGGTCTACGCGATTATTGGTCAGACTGATGTAATTTCCCTGACGAGCCTTATATGTTTTGAAGGTATAACCGTTGAAACGGTTGATTCCATCCCAAGTGGCAAACCAAAGGTTGTCTTTGTGATCTTGCAAGATGTTCATCACCGTATTTTGGGACAATCCATCTTCAGTAGAATAGTGGGTGAAAAAACAGTGCTGCTGCGCATGTGTCGAGAACACAATAGCTAGCAAAAGAATTACTGAAATTAAGGTTTTCTTCATCATATAACTAGGTTCTGTGCCGTAAAGATAGAAAAATAGTTGTACTTTTATGCAATCTTTAGCGGCTATTTAACAGAATCGAACCATTCTATAGGACAAGTGATCTATTGTCTTTTATATATCCATTGTTTTTTGCTTAGTAATTCATTTCTTTACATATTCGTCAAGTCAACGTTTCACTGTTATCAGTTTGTTTCCGTCCGCTACCGGACCCCATCCATCTTCGCCTGCCAGTACAGTCGTAATCTCGTATCCTTGCAGGTTTTTCAGTTGTTGGGAGAAAGCGGCACGCGCTTTCGGATTGGCTCCTTCGCCCCGACTCTCATATTCGGCATAGAAGACTGTATTTTCGTTCTCTTTCTTGCCCCAGTTATTCCAACCGACAGGGAGAATGTGTTTACCTAGTTCGCAACGGATAAATACAGCTTGCGCATACGGACGCCAGGGACGAGACAGATATACTTTTGTAGCTTCCGGTTCCGCAGTCAGTTTGCAATCATAGAATACATAGCCATATTTTTTTCCTTTATCTGTAGAGGGAGCGGTGACATAACCATCCCGTTTGCTATGAATGTGACAACGGTTGAAAACAGCCGTAGACCAGCCGAAGATAAAATCAACCGTTCCTTCGATGTAGCAGTCTTCATAATATTGGCGGCTTTGCTTGCTGTATGTATAGAGGGTATCTTGGAAGCCGAGGAAACGACAGTTCTTAAAATAGACACGATCGGCAGATACGAAACAGGCAACTGCTTGTCCTACGGGACCTGATGAGTTCTCGAATGTGATATTCTCCGCATAAAAATCGGGGGCATAGATGTAACAGCTGGACGAACCGGAAGTTCCCATGTTCTCGCCGAATACATTTTTCTTGTTTGCAAAACCGTCATAAGTCAGTATCGCACCGTCTTCTCCAATCAAAGAGATATTAATCTTGGATTCAGGGATGATGAGCTTCTCTTTATAAGTTCCTTTACGAATCAGGATAGTGGTACGAACGTCTTTGCGAAAATCGGGAACAGCATTGATAGCTTCCTGCACGGTAAAGAAATCACCGCTACCGTCTTGGGCCACTACATAATCGAATTGACGGATATATTTCGCCAGTTCCGGAATTTCCTTGCCGATGGCATCCACTGCCAGTCCGGCAATTGTTCGTGCTCCGTATACGTTTAAATGAGTATTGTCTTCACGACCTTTCGGGAAAGCCGGCACCTGATTGGGTTCGACAAACATGAATAGTTTCTTTGATTCTACAGGTCCAAGTCCCTGCACCAGGTCATGAGTAATCTTGTTCATGTCGATGAAAGTCACTCCCAGTTCTTTTGCCACATTGCGGGGAGCATCCAGATAGGCACCATGCGTATCAAATAAAACGGTTCCCTCTTTCGGTTGTTCCTTTTCCCCCGGTGTACGGCGGACATCTTTTGCGATGGCATCATCCTTCGGCTGCACAAAGTTTCGACGGACGATAGAGTTGAACAACACCGGTATTCCACCTTTGGCGCGGGTTTCATTCACATACCGACGAAGATTTTCATCAAAAGTACTACCTGGATCGGTGTGACGAGTAGAGTCTGCTTTCTCATCATTATGGCCGAACTGGATAAAGACATAATCTCCTTTCTTCACCTTAGAAATTACTTTTTCCCAGCGTCCTTCGCTGATAAAACTCTTAGAACTTCGACCGTTGGCGGCATGATTGTCTATCCGTATGTCTTCGGAGAAGAATCCGGGAAGTACCATTCCCCAACCACGTTCGGGATTTCCTCCGTCTATTTTCTTGTTAGCCATTGTCGAATCACCTATCATAAAGATAGTGACGACCGGTTTGTCTGCACGAAATGCAGAAAAAAGAATAAGAGCCGTTGCAAGTAGCCCTACCATTTTAACCCTAAGTGTTTTCATATTCTTCATCCCCTCTTACGAGTTTTATTTTTTGTTTTTATCTGCCACCTGCAACGTTTTGCTTGTATCTTACTTGCAATCAACTGATTGCAGCGTTGCAGATACTGTTGCAGATACCGTTGCAGATGTTTATCTGCAACACCTTATATAATCCTGTTTTGCACGCAGGCAAATTCAGTTTCCACGTATAGGAACTATAGTTTCCCCGGGAAGAAACGCTAGTTTCCACGTAGAGAAACGACAGTTCCCACATAGGGAAACTGCAGTTTCCTGCCTTGGAACGGGAGTTTCAAGCTAGGGAAAGCAAAGAGCCAAGCCCGGAAACAAAAATTTCAAGCTACATAAACAGTCGGAAACCCTACGTGTTTTTATTTATAGGGATACCAATTACTGCTTTCCTTAAAGATATTTTGCGGAGTATACTTCATTGCCTCCTTATTTGTCAACTGTTTAGCCCATGCCACACGCCCGGAAGTATCTGCACCCGCACCCGTATTTCCGAATTCGGCATAACGGGCTGTCTTTTCGTTCTCCGGATTCTTCCAATTGTGCCATCCTTCGGGACGGATATGATTACCAAACTCACAATTGATAAAGACCGTTGCCGCATAAGGACGCCACGGACGACCCAAATATACTTTTTTCACTCCCGGAGCGGCTGTCAGCTTACAGTTTTTAAATACATAACCGAATTCTTCACTTTGAGGAGTGGAAGCGGCAGTGATATACGAATCACGTTTACTATGCAGTTCGCAATATTCGAATAGAGCGGTGGAAGGACCAAAAATAAAATCGGTAGTTCCCTCGATATAGCAATTCGTGAATAGAAGGCGCGCTCCTTCGGTTCCTGTATAAATAGTATCCTGATTTCCCAAGAAACGACAGTTGACAAACATCAGTCTGTCACCTTCGGTGTGAAGAGCTACCGCTTGCCCCAGTGGAGCCGCATTATTTTCAATCGTCAGGTCTTTGAAAGTGATGTCATTTCCCTCCACTTTGACCGTATAGGTGCGGAAGGTACCCATCTTATTTATATTAGCATGGTCATCGTAAGTGATAATCGTTTTTTCTGCGCTTTCGCCCACTAATTGCACATTCTTCACCCAGGAAGGAATGACCAGCTTTTCTTTGTATATACCATTCTTGATATAGATCGTCACCGTATAATCCATAAAAGCGCGGACAGCTTCCACGGCTTCCTGAATGTTACGATACTCCCCTGTCCCGTCGCGTGCCACGACTAATGTGTCTTTGCGTTGCTGTTGCTGTGCATAAACAGATGTTGCTCCCACACCCAGTAGAAGCAAACACATCATTCCTTTAAAAATACTCCTTTTCATTGTCGGAAATTACTTTTGTAAACGTTCGTATTCCAAGCTAGCCATAATAAAAGGTCCTACGGCTTTAGGATCGTTATTGCGGATAGTTTCATTAATATAATAGTCATAATCGCCGGAACGATAGACCTTTCCTCCCAATCCTGCCACTGCACAAGCCTTGGTGATGGTTACCAATCCGTTCTTGTCCACTTCGATAAAATTATCCAGGAATCCTTTGTAGCCTTTCAATGCCACATCCAGATAAGACTTATCAATATATCCCAAACGAACCGCCTTAAAGAGCGAATAAATGAACATAGCGGAACAGGAAGATTCTACGTAATTACCCTTATCACCACTCCGGTCCATCACCTGATACCATCCTCCGGTCTTCGGGTCCTGAAGTTTCTTCACCTGCGCAGCTACATTATTCAATATATCAAGCAGGGAATCTCTTCCGGCTTCATGCTGCGGAATAAATTCGAGCACATCCACCAATGCCATCGCATACCATCCCATCGCACGTCCCCACGTATGTTTCGACTGTCCGGTCACCGGATCCGCCCAACGTTGAGTGCGGCTTACATCGCACGCATGACGATAAAGACCATTCTTAGGATCGTACGTATGACGGGCACAAGTGACAAACTGGTTGATTACATCTGCATAGTCCTGCGGAAGATTATTACGGAATGCATACTCCGCGTAGAAAGGAGCTCCCATGTAAATTCCGTCCAGCCACATTTGGTGGGGATAAATCTTTTTATGCCAAAAACCACCGTCCTCATTGCGCGGTTGTCCTTCAAACTGGCTATAAAGCAAGTCGAGCGCTTTCTTATATTTAGGATTCTTGGTCTGCTCATAGATACGGAAAAGGATTTTTCCGGAGTTGATGCGGTCGAGACTGTAATCGGTTAATTTATAAGCGGTAATGCTTCCGTCTTCGTGCACCATTGTATCCGTATACGCGATAGCGTAATCGCGAATTTTCTTGTCGCCATAAGCGTCGTACACATCGAGCATGGCTCCCAGTTCAAGTCCGTGGCAATAATCCCACTTCAGTTTCGGCTGAAAGTCGAGCTGCCAGGATTCGGGGTAACGGATCATTTCCGATTCAGTCAGTCGCACAGACCAGGGAAGCTTGCTGTCTACCTGTTGTGCCGATACGGAAGCGGTCATTGTAACCAATAAAGCCACTATAAAAAAATTATAAAAAGGAGTTCGTCTCATGGTTTGTTATTTTAAGGATTCAACATAGTCTTTTTTCACGGTACGAAAGTAGTGTTTTTCCTCCAAACCCAGTGGGATTTTTTAGTCAAGTAGGTGCATTTTTTGTTTTTCGTGCACGGAAACGACTAATTTTGTGCACGCAAACGTCAAAAATGTCCATTTTTGATGCAATATCTCATAAATTAAGAGTTTCGTTTTGGAAGAAAGCAAAAAAGGTCTTACTTTTGGCACGGTTTACAACTAATACCCTCTGGGGAAACACAGGTAATTTATCATTAAAACAGAGAAAAAATAGAACAGAATGGAAGAAGTATTTAAGTACATTATCGGTCTTGGAGCGGCAGTAATGATGCCAATCATTTTCACGATTTTAGGAGTATGTATCGGTATTAAACTTCCCAAAGCGCTGAAGAGCGGTTTGTTGGTTGGTGTCGGTTTCGTTGGTTTATCAGTAGTGACGGCATTGCTCACCAGCAGTCTGGGTCCGGCATTAAGTAAAATGGTTGAAATCTACGGATTGGAATTGGGAATTTTCGACATGGGTTGGCCTTCTGCTGCGGCGGTAGCTTACAACACTTCAGTCGGTGCTTTCATCATCCCTGTTTGCTTGGGAGTCAATTTATTAATGTTGCTTACCAAAACAACCCGTACCGTTAATATCGACCTTTGGAACTATTGGCACTTCGCATTTATCGGTGCTATCGTCTACTTTGCTTCCGACAATATCTATTGGGGATTCTTCGCTGCTATCATCTGCTACATCATTACGCTGGTAATGGCTGATATGACTGCTCCTGCTTTCCAGAAGTTCTATGATAAAATGGACGGTATCTCTATTCCTCAACCGTTCTGCCAAAGTTTCGTTCCGTTTGCTATTGTAATCAATAAACTATTGGATAAAATTCCGGGATTCGACAAGCTGAATATTGATTCTGAAGGTATGAAAAAGAAATTCGGATTGATGGGTGAACCGCTGTTCTTGGGTATCGTAATCGGTTGCGGTATCGGCGCATTGGGTTGTGCCAGCTGGAAAGAAGTATTGGATAATATTCCGGGCATTTTAGGACTGGGTATCAAGATGGGTGCGGTGATGGAATTGATTCCACGTATCACCAGCCTCTTTATCGAAGGGTTGAAACCGATCTCTGACGCTACCCGCGAACTGATCGCTAAGAAATATAAGAATAACACCGGATTGAGCATCGGTATGAGCCCTGCACTGGTTATCGGTCACCCGACTACCCTGGTGGTATCTCTGCTATTGATCCCTGTCACTATCTTCCTGGCTGTTATCCTTCCGGGCAACCGTTTCTTACCGCTGGCTTCTCTGGCAGGTATGTTCTACCTGTTCCCGATGATTCTGCCTATTACAAAAGGTAACGTAGTGAAATCATTTATTATCGGCCTGGTAGCATTGATTGTAGGTCTGTATTTCGTAACAGGACTGGCAGGCTTCTTCACACTGGCTGCTAAAGATGTATACGAAGCAACAGGTGACCCGACAGTAAACATCCCCGCCGGTTTTGAAGGCGGCGCACTTGACTTTGCTTCCAGTCTCTTCTGCTGGGGTATCTTCCACCTTACTTACAGTCTGAAGATTATCGGCCCTGCCATCCTCGTGGCACTGGCACTCGGAATGGCTATCTACAACCGTATCCGCATGACTAGAAACGACGCAAAGAACGCATTGAACAGTAATAAGGAATAAGTAGAAAAGCCTTTAACTGATAATAATAAGTGGTATATAATATATAACTCAATAAAAAACTCGAAAGATGAAAAAATTAGCAATTGCAATGATGTTGGGTATCGCAGCAATGTCTGCCTCCGCCCAGGTGAATTACAAGATGCAAGTGGCTTGCAGCCCGCAAGACGTGAAAACGTATGATACTAACCGCTTGCGCAGTAGCTTCCTGATGGAAAAAGTAATGGTTCCGAACGAAATCAACGTTACTTATTCTATGTACGACCGTCTGATCTTCGGTGGCGCAGTACCTGCAACAAAAGAATTGGTACTTGAAACAATCGACCCGCTGAAATCTAAATTCTTCCTCGAACGCCGCGAACTGGGTGTCATCAACATTGGTGGCGAAGGTATCGTAACCGTAGACGGTAAAGAATATACGCTGAAATTCAAAGATGCCCTGTACGTAGGTAGAGGCAAGCAGAAAGTGACTTTCAAGAGCAAAGATTCCAGCAATCCTGCCAAATTCTACATCAACTCGGCTACTGCCCACAAGGAATACAAGACTCAATTGATTACTATCGACGGACGTAAAGGTTCTCTGAAAGCAAACTCATTCGCTGCCGGAAAGCTGGAAGAAAGCAACGACCGCGTTATCAACCAGTTGATTGTTAACAACGTACTTGAGGAAGGTCCTTGCCAATTGCAGATGGGACTGACAGAGTTGAAACCGGGTAGCGTATGGAACACCATGCCGGCACACACTCACTCTCGTCGTGTAGAAGCATACTTCTACTTCAATGTACCGGCAGGAAATGCTATCTGCCACTTCATGGGCGAACCTCAAGAAGAACGCATCGTATGGATGCAGAACGAGCAGGCTATCATGTCACCGGAATGGTCTATCCACGCTGCTGCCGGAACAAGCAACTACATGTTTATCTGGGGAATGGCAGGTGAAAACCTCGACTACGGAGACATGGACAAGATCAAATATACAGAAATGCGCTAACCGTTGCGTATTCCTGTTCATGCATATAATCAATGATCCGAAAAACTTCATTCTTTTCTCTTGCGGGAGAAAGGGATGAAGTTTTCCGGATTTTACGTATTCTTCCCCCAGAGAACAAATACTCGTTACCTTATTATATATAGGATGTAACAAAATCCAACTATAATGCAACGAATAATACATGATTTTGACCAATTTTTACAAATAAAATTCAGTCGAAATACCGACCTTTGTCAACGAAACAAAATCTATTTAAATCCATTATCATGAATGCATTTCAAAAAACAGGCGAAAAGATGACAAACTACAGATGGACCATCTGTGCTATGCTATTTTTTGCTACTACAGTTAACTATCTCGACCGTCAGGTTCTCTCATTGACGTGGGATGAATTTATCAAACCGGAATTCCACTGGGACGAATCTCACTACGGTACTATTACTTCTGTTTTCTCCATTGTATACGCTATATGTATGCTGTTTGCCGGTCGTTTTGTCGACTGGATGGGAACTAAAAAAGGTTTTCTATGGGCTATCGGTGTATGGTCGGCAGGTGCTTGTCTTCATGCCGTTTGTGGTATTGTTACAGAAGCACAAGTTGGGCTTCATAGCGCAGCAGAACTGGCCGGTGCCACAGGAGATGTGGTAGTGACTATTGCTACGGTCAGTATGTACTGCTTCCTCGCCGCCCGCTGTATCCTCGCTTTAGGAGAAGCCGGTAACTTCCCTGCCGCTATTAAAGTAACCGCAGAGTACTTCCCTAAAAAAGACCGTGCTTATGCTACTTCTATCTTCAATGCCGGTGCATCTATCGGAGCATTGATCGCTCCTCTTACCATTCCTATCCTGGCAAAAATGTTCGGTTGGGAAATGGCATTTATCGTAATTGGTGGACTTGGCTTTATCTGGATGGGATTCTGGGTGTTTATGTATGATGCCCCGTCGAAAAGCAAACATGTCAATCAGGCAGAGCTTGACTACATCGAGCAAGATAATCGCGAAGCAGGCAGTGCTCCAATGACAGACGAAAAAGATGAAAAGAGAATGAAGTTCTGGCAATGTTTCAGCTACAAACAAACATGGGCCTTTGTCTTCGGTAAGTTCATGACTGACGGCGTATGGTGGTTCTTCCTTTTCTGGACTCCGTCTTATCTGAATACACAATTCGGTATCAAAACCTCCGACCCGCTAGGTATGGCGTTGATCTTTACGCTTTATGCAGTGACTATGTTATCTATCTATGGTGGTAAACTACCTACTATCTTCATCAACAGAACAGGCATGAATCCGTATGCAGCCCGTATGAAAGCGATGCTAATCTTCGCCTTCTTCCCGCTGGTTGTACTGTTAGCACAACCGTTAGGTACTGTTTCTCCATGGTTTCCGGTTATCTTAATCGGTATTGGTGGAGCTGCTCATCAATCCTGGTCGGCCAATATATTCTCTACCGTAGGCGATATGTTCCCAAGAACAGCTATTGCAAGTATCACCGGTATAGGTGGTATGGCAGGAGGCGTAGGCTCTATGATTCTTCAGAAAGTGGCAGGTAACTTGTTCGTATATGCTTCCGGAACAACGATGGTTGACGGTCATGAGGTGGAAATGACGAAAGAGTTGTTGGAACAAGGGGCACAATTTGTTCACCCTGCCATGACATTTATGGGCTTCGAAGGTAAACCGGCCGGATATTTCATCATCTTCTGCGTGTGTGCAGTAGCTTATCTGTTGGGTTGGGTTATCATGAAGGCATTAGTTCCGAAATACAAACCTATCGTATTGGATTAAATCTATTCGTACAAATAGAATCGTTAAAAACAAAAGAGTAACTCGTCGCCGAGTTACTCTTTTGTTTTTAACCAATTATTCAAAAAAATGAAAAATGAAAAGAAAAATAAAAAAGCCTCTTCTCACGAAGAAGGCTTTTTAGGTTTACTTATCCTGCATCATCCTCCTGCAAAATTTTTAACCGAAACACTAGAAACAGTGTTTTTGCATTCCTATAATGAAGTATAGTAAACGTTAAGATGAAAAAAAGGGAAGTCTCACGACTTCCACAATTCTTCTAACCTTAAATCTAAATCTCTATGAAAAAAACGTGTTGCAAATATAGGCGTTTGTTCAATATAGAGGTGTTAATGAATTGCATAAAGAGAGAATAAAAACTAACATCTGCAAAAATGATGCAATTTTCAGGAGCCTTCTATTAATTTTAATAAACTTTTATAGAGTGGATTGCGTTCGAGTAGTTCGGGAACTCCTGTAATGAACATCTGTTTTCTTGCACGGGTCAAGGCAACATTCAGTTTCCGGTCGATCAAAACGCCCTCTTCTTCCGTCAGATTGGATAGAAATTTTAATTGATAAGGGTAGTTGACACAGAAGGAATAGATTATTACATCACGTTCGCTTCCCTGGAACCGTTCTACTGTGTCAACTAGAATTCGGTTCAGAGCTGGAATACCTAATGATTCTATTTCTTTTTTTATCAATGCTATCTGACTCCGGTAAGGGGTAATGATTCCTAAAGTACGGGATTCGTCAAAATCTGCCTGATGATCTTCATAAATGCGAACAGCTAAGTCGGCAACAATACGTGCTTCCGAATAGTTGATCTTTGCAGACGCTCCGACCTTCTCCGGCACAGAGGGATAAAAAGCCAAACGACAGATGGTATCGGATGATTCTATTTGGTGAGGTAGGCCGACAGGGATCAGACGCCCTCCATAAAAGGCACGATTAGCAAACAAAGCAACTTCCGGATGCATTCGCCCTTGACGGCACAGCATATCGTAGGAACGTTGAACCGTTGCAGTACAGTTCCGGTAGAGGCGTTCAAACAAGGAATCTTTCAAATTGGTCAACCCGATAGACAGTAAAGATTCATCATAAATGGCCGATTGCTCCGTATTTTGCTGTACCACAGCAGGCAGTTGTTTATGATCTCCGATCAACACAAACTTATCTATTGCATCTTTTCCGTCTTCTCCACGTGCACAGAGAATGCCTAACAACTGCGGTTCCAATATTTGGGTAGCCTCATCAATAATGGCTACATCGAAATGCTTCAAACGAAACAGTTCCGGTTTGCCGGAAATAGCCGCTACCGTTCCCACAATAATCCGACAATTCCGGATGCGTTCATACACTTCCGAACGACGGTTACAAGAGGATAATTCATTTTCAATCAGATGCCCGCGGTAGGCTTCATCACATGATAATTCACTTCCCACACGTATAAAATCAACAGCCGGAGCAATGGAAGCCAGCGACTTGCATATCTCATCGACAGCCCGGTTGGTGTATGAAAGCAAAAGAATCTGCGCATCTTTATCTGCATGAAAAGTCTCTACCATTTTCTTCAGGGCACATGAAGTTTTACCTGTTCCCGGAGGTCCGATAAGAAGGAAATAATCCTGTGCGGCTTTTGCTTTCAGGGCGATTCGCGTAAAATCGTCTTCCGAACGGGAAATCATGGAATCCAATAATTCATCAAAACGAGGAGGACGCTGTGACAACAATAAGTCACGCCGCTCCTTCCTTGCAGAAAGATAAATATATAACCCCTGATACATCGAGCGGAATGTTGTATCCATTGTATCATGTTCTATCGCATAAAGGCTTTCGGCAGGAAGTACGGATGGGTTCTGCTGGGTAGCACGTAAGCGGATACCTATTTCGTTTTCTGTCAGGTATTCAATATTACCCTTGAAAACCATTTTATTGGTAACGTTATCTGTATCGCGGTTACGTTCATAAAGGATAATGGCATCGCCTTGACGGAAATTAGGGAGAGAAGTCTCTGTTTCAAGAGCTTCACTTCTGACAGTCTTACTTGCAGAGGCTTCATTTCCAGTAATATCATTTCCAATAGTTTTATCTCCGGTAATGTCATTTACGGCAGACTCATTCAACAAAGTTTCCCCAGCCTTTTCCTTTTTAAAGAAAGAAAAAGTAAGTCCGGCTTTATGTTCATCGGCCGCATGATTTTCCTTTATTTTCAAATCATAGATGATTTCTCCGGCCTCGCATTTCTCCGCTAATGTAGAAAGCCATAAAGAAGCTGCCCCGGTACGTCCTTCATAATCCACATCACCGGATTTTGAGGTATAAAGTTCCTTTGTAATAAAGTTATACACCGCATAGAAGTAATTCTTTTCCAGTGGAGAAAGAGCTTTCAGTTTCGATTGAAAGTTATCAATAGAGGGACGCAGGTATGTTTCCCAAAAACGTCCTTTCAATCCTCGTTCATTCAAGGTGGAGGCATTGATTTCTTCCAGTTTTTGTGCCGTATATTCCAGACTGTTGCGTAATTGGACGCCATATTCATCGGCCACAATCCGGTTACGCAAATCAATCACCCGACGTACCATCGCCCATGAAGGACGGGAGGGATAAAGAAGCGGATAACGGGTATAAAGCAAATAGGCTTTCACTTTCCGGTGATCCATTCCCATTGAATATTGCAAGACTGCTTGATAAAGTAACATCTGTACTTTATTATTCTCCTTCGGCTCTACCTTGCCCCGAATAGCGTATTCATCCGCCTTGCCGGATTTCATTTCTATGAAAGAAGACATATCCCGCTGCATATAGTCGAGACGTCCCTGAAGTCCGAGTGCTTCACAAATATAAGACGGTTCGAGCACGGCATCCGTCTTGTCCAGTTCATAACCGGCTGCATGAAAGGTATCATTGACCGTTTCACGAATATGATCGAAGTGCAGTTTGCAGTCCTCAAAGAATTGGCGTTCTTTCTCTTTGTCGCGCAAATCGAAACAGGCAGCCAGCTCAATAGGATAACGCCGGAAGGCTTTCTGCATACAGGTACGATAATCTATGTCTTCACTCTTCGCATGAATCCATTCGTCCAGGAAAAGATTGGCTATATTTCCCAGCAACAGAGGCCGGGCATTTTCGATCGGTTGAAGACGGGAAAGAAAATAATTGGCCGGATGATGCCCGTAATCACGGAAACACTCTGCCAAAGAACTGATGTCAAGTAAATAATCCGGTTCGAGTACAATGAAAGAAGGAGTCAGGATTCCCGCCTCATCCACTGCAACATCCAATAAATTGACCTGGGCATGACGCCAAAGCAGTTTGCACGTTTCTGCAAACTCTTCATTGATTTGAGGGATATTATAACGAACTAAATATGGTTTCTCCGAGACTTCGTCCAAGGGAGTCACATACAAATATTGCTCGTCGGCATACTGGAAGCAGACACGCATCCGCTGCACTCGTTCGCGGGCAGGAGGCGCAACCAGGTAGGTGGCATCCGCACGCGGAAGTAGGCGGTATAATTCCAAGGGAATATCCTCTTCCAGGAGTTTACGAATAAAGAAAGCTAATGTTTTCGCATCGCGCAAGAGTTGTTCCCGGTTGGGCTCCTGCTGGCGGTTCAAGATAGCATTCGAAGTGAGCCGGAAAGTATGCAGCCGGTTCTGCTCTGCAACAGAAAGACCGACCTTAGCCGCCACGAAACTGATTCGTGCGGAAAGGTCGGTCATCTGTAAGCTTTCGTTTTGCATTTGCGCGCGACAAATACGCTCCAGCAAGTCGCGCATTTGCTTATATCCTACGGCAAGATGGGTATCTTCCGCCCGGCAAACTGCTAAAAGGATTTCATAAGATTCTATCGCTTCACTCTTCGGACAGGGCAACTTCATCTCCAGCTTCATCTTCAACTTCCTCTTCTGTTTTCTTCTTGTCCTTTATCATCAAAATACTCATCTCGTACAACAGATAAAGCGGAATAGCAACAACACTCAAGGTGAACGGGTCTCCCGTCGGAGTAATAATAGCAGCAGCTATCACTATGACGACAACCGCATGACGGCGGTATTTCCGCAGGAAGGACTTGTTGACCACTCCCATTAAAGAAAGCAACCATGTAACCAATGGAAGTTCAAAAGCCAATCCCATGCAGAGAATCAGCATCATAAAATTGTCGATATAAGAATTGAGCGACAGGATATTCTCCACTTCCGAACTCAACTGATAAGTAGAAAGGAAACGGAGAGTCAACGGATAAACCATAAAGTAGCCCAACAGTACACCGATGAAGAACATCAGTGTTCCGATAGTCAATGCTTTACGCACGCCCTTTCTCTCATTCGGATAAAGGGCGGGATTGATGAAACGCCATATTTCAAAAAAGATATAAGGCATAGCCGTCACCACCGACATCCAAAATGCTGTCGACATGTGAATAAAGAAAGGAGCAGCCAAGTTGATATTGACCAGCTTCACATAAAATTGTTGCGTGAAGAAGTCATCGGTCAAATCAAATGTTTTACCGATATGCCGTAATAAATCGTAGAATATGAAATCATTGTGGCAAGGCGCAAGTATTACATGGTCGAAGAGGTAGGGCATAGCAATAAAATAGCCTATTGCCAATACAAACCAAACTCCAACTACCCGAAAAAGTACCTTACGCAATTCGTCCAAATGATCCCAAAAGGTCATTTCTGCCATCCGTATGTTGTGCTCTTTTAGTTCTTAGAAGGATCTACAGGTTTGTCCAACTCGTCTTTAGCCTTGTTTATTTCATCTTTCGCTTCGTTTACACCGTCTTTGAAGCTCTTTACGCCTTTGCCTAATCCGCGCATCAGTTCAGGAATTTTCTTTCCACCAAAAAGAAGAAGGATAACCAAAGCGATAATAATCCATTCGGAACCACTGGGCAAAAAGCCTAACAATAATAAGTTTGTCATAAGTTTATTTGATATAAGAGGTTTTTAATAGTTGCTGCAAATATAATCATTTTCACCACAGATTACACGGATTCACACAGATTTATAGCTTATCTTTCGATTTATTGCTACTATATATTCTCTTCAATCTGTGTGAATCCGTGTAATCTGTGGTGAATTAATCCTGATAATATACCCGTTTCACCCGTGTCGATATACTTGTCAACACTTCATAAGGAATCGTTTCCAGCTTATCGGACAACATCGTAATCGGCAGATCATCACCGAAGATGATAGCCTGATCGCCTTCCCGACAATCAATATCCGTCACATCAATCATGCAAACGTCCATACAGATATTCCCCACATAAGGAGCTTTCTTTCCGTTCACCAGGCAATAGGCGTTGCCGCGTCCCAAGTGGCGGTTCAGTCCATCCGCATAACCAATAGGAATAGCTGCAATGCGTGAAGGACGTACCAAATGCCCCATCCGGCTATATCCTACCGTATCTTCTTGAGGAACATCCCGGATCTGAAGGATGGTGGTCTTGAGCGTACTTACATTATGTATTATCGAATTGTCTATCGGGCTGACTCCATAAAGTCCGATTCCCAAGCGCACCATATCGTACTGTGCTTCGGGGAAACGCTCGATTCCTGCCGTATTACAGATATGACGGAGAATCTTATGAGAGAAGGCGGCCTGCAATTCTTGCGAACCTTTCTCAAACAATTCAATCTGTCCGCGGGTGAAAGCGTCGAACTGTGACGAATCACTTCCTACAAAATGAGAGAATACCGAACGGGGAATCACCGCGCTCTGATTCTTCAGTCGACGGATAAGCAATGGAATATCCTCCACCGCAAAGCCCAAACGGTGCATACCTGTATCAAGTTTCACATGAATGGGGAAGTTGGTGATTCCTTCTTTCTCCGCAGCTTTGATGAGTGCGTCAAGCAGATGGAAATTATAGACTTCCGGTTCCAGTTTATAATCAAACATGGTTTTGAATGCGGTAAGTTCCGGGTCCATAATGATAATAGAGGCGGTAATGCCTGCCTTGCGGAGTTCGGAACCTTCGTCAGCAACGGCTACGGCCAGATAATCGACATGGTGTTCCTGTAAACTCTTGGCAATTTCATACGAACCGGCTCCGTAAGCTGATGCTTTCACCATACAGATCATCTTTGTTTCCGGATGGCGAAGCATAGAACGGTAATGGTTCAAGTTGGCTACCATCGCTCCGAGATTTACTTCGAGAATGGTTTCATGCACCTTCAATTCGAGGGCTTCGGATACCAGATCAAAGTTGAACACGCGGGAACCTTTCACCAAAATCACTTCCGAATGAAGCGATTTGAGTATATTGGATGCAAGGAGTGCTTCTGTGTTAGGAAAGAAATAGCGTTCGAGATCATCATCAAAACGGGCGGAACAAGAAGATATCTCCTGCCCTACTCCAATCAGTTTATTAATACCTTTACTCTGTACCAATTGTGCCACACGCCGATAAAGCGTAGCGGTACTTTGCCCGGTTTCCAGTATATCCGACAAGATAAGTGTCCGTTTCAAGCCTTTCTTTTCCGAGCGGCGTACAAGGAAATCGAGAGCAATATCCAATGATGCCAAGTCTGAATTATAGCTATCATTAATCAGTACACAGTTATTCTTCCCTTCTTTCACCTCCAGACGCATGGCAATCGGTTCGAGACGGACCATCCGCTCAGTTATCTGGTCGGCAGGTGTCATCAGGTAAAGACAAGCTGCCAGACAATTCAGTGCATTTTCAATGGAAGCGTCATCGATGAAAGGAATACAGAAAGTATTATCCATCTCCAGATAACGATAGGATATAACGGTATGATCTTCTTTCTTGGTCACACGGCTGATATACAACGGGCGTTCAATGTCGGTACGGCTCCAGGCAATCTCACGTGCCGTCAGCATTGATTTTGCGACACAATTGCTGATTAACTCGTTATCACCGTTGTAAATCACGACATCACAGTCTTTGAAAAGCGTCAGCTTTTCCATGCATTTCTCCTGCAAGGAGAAGAAGTTTTCCTGATGGGCACCACCGATATTGGTCAGAATACCAATGGTAGGCTTAATCATTCGTTTCAAAGCTCCCATCTCCCCCATCTCGGAAATGCCGGCTTCGAAAATACCCAGTTCGGCTTCTTCAGAAAGTTGCCACACAGAAAGTGGGACTCCAATCTGCGAATTATAACTGCGTGGAGAACGAACGATGCAACGATCCGGGCTAAGCAACTGGTGCAACCACTCCTTCACAATGGTTTTTCCATTACTGCCGGTGATACCGATCACAGGGATCTTAAATTTATCACGATGTGTTTCGGCAAGCTTCTGCAAAGCTTTCAGAGGATTGGGAACGATGAGGAAGTTGAGAGTTGAGAGCTGAGAATTGAGAGTGGGCTGCGCACCATCATGCTGCATAGAACTCTCAACTCTCAACTCTCCATTCTCAACTTCTTTAAAGTCTTCTTCCGTAATTACAAAATTACGTACGCCCCGGTCATATAAATCGGGGATATAACGGGCTCCGCTATTTCGTTTGGTAGTTAAAGCAAAAAAAAGAGTTTCTTCCGGAAAACTCAAAGAGCGGCTGTCTGTTAGCAGCCAATCAATAGTCGCTTTATGTTTGCCCACACGGCGGGCACCGATACTTTTGGCTATGGATTCAATCGCATATGACATAGTTCTGTTTCTTTTTGAAAATCTAAGTACGGGTATTTTCCGATAAGTCGTTCTATTTTTAACACTATTTGTCCTAAAAAGCGTTGATACGCCTCTGACTCGGGATGAAAAGGCTTGTGCGCCAAGTCCCGGCGGATGTCTTGCACAGCTACGATAACCTGCTTTGTTTCAGAAGAAAAGAAGGTTTCGGAGAAGCGTTCCCACAGGTAACGAATCGCCAGAGGAGACGGATGCAACATATCGTCGGCATAGAAGCGATAATCACGTAATTCGTCCAATATGATTTCATAAGAGGGGAAATAGAACACTCGTTCCGGGAACAGTTGTTGCAATCGGTCGATGGCGAGTAGCAGAGTCGATTTGCTTAACTGGTTGGCGTGCATCCCGTCGCGTATATGACGGATCGGGCTGACTGTAAACAGCCATTTTAGATCCGGATTCCGGGCGGCCATTTCGGTGATGAGTGCTGTATAATCTTCTACAATTTCTTCAACAGACAGCCGGTAACGCAAAAAGTGACTCTCCGGCAATTGATGGCAATTAGCTACCACTTGTCCACTCTCCTTTTGTTTATAAACGTAAGCAGTTCCCATTGTCACTATCAGCCAGTTCAATTCCGGCAGTTTTTTATAAGCATGGTGAAGACGTGAATTTATGGTATGCAATGTCTCTTCGGGCGTAAAAGCAGAAAAAGAGCCATGATGCATCGGGCTATGCCATAAATCTTTGTAGGCAAACAGATCTTGTTTGTTGTATTCCTTATTTCTTATAATCTCCCTCAAAGCAGATGAGACGGATAAAGGATTATAAAGAATACCAAAAGGATTCAGGTCCAGTTGAAATCCGGCATCCATTAATTGTCGCCCGATATTTTCCGCAAAACAGGACCCCATCAGAAGAATATGATCTGCATGACTGACCGACGGCATCCCGGCAGGTAATTCTACAGATGTTTGAAAGTTCATACGATTTTCCATCATTTCATTACGTTTCATGTGCAAAAGTAATCAAAAAACTATTTCCGCCCTCTTTTTCCTCACGATTCAATAATCTTAAGAAGCATAGAAAAACAGATACGTCTTTATACCGGATAAGATTTTATAAAAAAAAGGAGGTCGAATATACTTTCTTTTCGTATTTTTGCACTAAATTTCCTAGAATCATGAATAGTGAACCAACATATAACTTGTTAAACTCCATCAATTACCCCGAAGACCTACGTAAACTAACCGTAGAGCAACTACCGGAAGTATGTGGTGAACTAAGACAAGACATTATTAAAGAACTCTGCTGCAACCCCGGACATTTCGCCGCCAGCCTGGGGACCGTGGAACTAACCGTAGCTCTGCACTACGTCTACAATACACCATACGACCGTATTGTATGGGACGTGGGGCATCAGGCATACGGCCACAAAATTCTTACAGGACGCCGTGAAGCATTTTCCACAAACAGGAAACTCGGTGGAATCCGCCCTTTCCCGTCTCCGGAAGAAAGCGAATATGATACTTTCACGTGCGGACACGCTTCCAATTCTATTTCTGCCGCTCTTGGTATGGCTGTCGCAGCCGCCCGGAAAGGAGACGCCAAACGCCATGTAGTAGCCATTATCGGCGACGGATCAATGAGTGGCGGACTGGCTTTTGAAGGACTGAACAACGCATCTGCCACGTCGAACAACCTGCTCATTATCCTGAATGACAATGATATGGCAATCGACCGCAGCGTAGGAGGCATGAAGCAGTATCTTTTCAACTTAACGACTTCCAACCGCTATAATCAGCTACGTTTCAAGCTCTCGCGCATGCTGTTCAAGCTTGGCATTTTAAACGAAGAACGCCGCAAAGCACTCATCCGTTTCGGAAATAGCCTGAAATCAATGGCGGCACAGCAACAGAATATTTTTGAAGGGATGAATATCCGTTACTTCGGTCCGATAGACGGACACGACGTAAAGAACCTGGCAAGAGTATTACGTGATATCAAAGATATGCAAGGACCTAAAATCCTGCACCTGCATACTATCAAAGGAAAAGGATTCGGTCCGGCAGAGAAACACGCTACCGAATGGCATGCTCCCGGCAAATTCGATCCCGTCACCGGCGAACGTTTCATTGCCAACACCGAAGGAATGCCCCCGCTTTTCCAGGACGTATTCGGAAATACACTGGTGGAACTTGCCGAAGCCAACCCGAAGATTGTCGGTGTCACTCCCGCCATGCCCAGCGGCTGTTCGATGAATATACTAATGGAGAAAATGCCGAAACGCGCTTTCGATGTCGGCATTGCCGAAGGACATGCGGTTACCTTCTCCGGAGGGATGGCTAAAGACGGACTGCAACCGTTCTGCAATATCTATTCTTCTTTTATGCAACGGGCGCATGATAATATCATCCACGACGTAGCGATTCAGAATCTCCCAGTTGTTTTGTGTCTCGACCGCGCCGGATTGGTTGGCGAAGACGGTCCTACTCATCACGGAGCTTTTGATATGGCATGTTTACGCCCGATCCCCAACCTGACTATCAGTTCCCCGATGGACGAACATGAATTACGTCGCCTGATGTATACTGCACAATTGCCGGACAAGGGACCGTTCGTGATCCGTTATCCCCGTGGACGCGGTGTACTGGTAGACTGGAAGTGTCCGCTGGAAGAAATTCCGGTAGGAAAAGGACGGAAACTAAAAGAGGGTAGCGACCTTGCAGTGATTACTATCGGACCGATAGGAAACGTAGCCGCCCGTGCCATCACCCGGGCAGAAGCAGATTTAGGTCTGTCCATCGCCCATTACGATTTACGATTCCTGAAACCGCTGGATGAAGAGTTGTTGCATGAGGCAGGACGTAAATTCCAACGTATCCTGACTATCGAAGACGGAATTATCAAAGGCGGTATGGGTAGCGCTGTCCTCGAATTTATGGCAGACAACGAATACAAACCGACCGTGAAGCGTATCGGTATCCCTAATATATTTGTAGAACATGGGGCAGTTGCCGAACTATACCAACTGTGCGGCATGGATGAAGAAGGGATTCTGACTAAAATAAAAGAATTTATCAATTGACATGAAGATTATTATTGCCGGTGCCGGCAACGTAGGCACCCATTTGGCCAAACTGTTATCGCGCGAAAAGCAAGATATTATCTTGATGGATGATGACGAAGAGAAACTAAGTGCTCTTAGCGCCAACTTTGACTTGCTGACTGTTGCCGCTTCTCCTTCTTCCATCTCCGGATTGAAAGAAGTGGGCGTCAAAGAAGCCGACCTGTTCATCGCAGTCACACCGGACGAAAGCCGCAACATGACTGCCTGTATGCTGGCTACCAACCTGGGAGCCAAAAAGACAGTGGCGCGTATCGACAACTATGAATATCTTCTACCCAAAAATAAAGAGTTTTTCCAGAAGCTGGGAGTAGATTCGCTGATTTACCCGGAAATGCTGGCTGCTAAAGAAATCGTATCTTCCATGCGCATGAGCTGGGTACGCCAATGGTGGGAATTCTGTGGAGGTTCGCTGGTTCTGATTGGTACGAAGATGCGCGAAAAGGCTGAAATCCTGAATATACCGCTGCACCAATTAGGCGGTCCCAACATTCCTTACCATGTAGTAGCCATCAAACGCGGAACGGAAACGATTATCCCTCGCGGAGACGATGTTATTAAATTGCATGATATTGTTTATTTCACCACTACCCGCAAATACATTCCTTATATACGTAAGATAGCCGGCAAAGAAGACTATGCCGACGTACGCAATGTAATGATTATGGGAGGTAGCCGTATCGCAGTCCGTACCGCACAATATGTGCCGGACTATATGCAGGTGAAAATAGTGGATAATGACCTGAACCGTTGCAACCGTCTGACAGAGCTACTGGATGACAAAACAATGATTATCAATGGAGACGGTCGCGACATGGATCTGCTTATCGAAGAAGGGCTAAAGAATACCGAAGCATTTGTAGCCCTGACCGGCAACTCGGAAACGAATATCCTTGCCTGTCTCGCCGCCAAACGTATGGGAGTGGAAAAGACGGTGGCAGAAGTGGAGAACATCGACTATATTGGTATGGCAGAGAGTCTTGACATCGGCACAGTTATCAATAAAAAAATGATTGCTGCCAGCCATATCTACCAAATGATGTTGGACGCCGACGTGTCTAATGTGAAATGCCTGACTTTTGCCAATGCGGACGTTGCAGAATTCACCGTACCGGAAGGGGCCAAAATAACCAAACACCTGATTAAAGACCTGGGACTTCCCAAAGGCACCACCATCGGAGGAATGATCCGTAACGGAGAAGGTATCCTGGTGACAGGTGATACGCAAATCCGCCCCGGCGACCATGTAGTCGTATTCTGCCTAAGCATGATGATTAAAAAGATTGAGAAGTTCTTTCACTAAGTATCAACAAATACTTGTATATGATTAACTCGAAGATGATATTCCGGATTCTGGGTTTTCTGCTTCTAATAGAAACAGTTATGCTATTATGTTGTGGGGGTGTTTCTCTTTTTTATAAGGAGAATGACTTGCAGAGTTTTCTGGTTTCATCGGCTATTACCACTAGCATCGGTATTCTGTTGCTCGCCATCGGGAAAGACGCAGTGAAATCCCTGAATCGCCGTGATGGATATGTCATAGTCAGTGTAGCATGGGTCACCTTTTCCCTTTTCGGAATGTTACCTTATTATATAGGAGGGTATATCCCAAGTGTTACGGATGCATTTTTTGAAACGATGTCCGGGTTCAGCAGTACGGGTGCCACCATCTTGAATAATATAGAGTCAATGCCTCATGGAATACTTTTTTGGCGGGCTATGACACAATGGATAGGCGGTTTGGGTATTGTATTCTTCACCATTGCCGTTCTACCGATTTTCGGTGTGGGCGGGATTCAGGTGTTTGCAGCAGAAGCCAGCGGTCCTACTCATGACAAAGTGCATCCCCGTATTGGTATCACTGCCAAATGGATTTGGGGTATTTATGCCGGAATGACAGGGACATTGATTGTCTTATTAGTATTTGGAGGTATGAGTGTGTTTGACAGTATATGCCATGCTTTCACGACAACCAGCACTGGCGGATTTTCTACCAAACAAGCAAGTATCGAATATTACCACTCACCCTATATAGATTATGTAATCTCTATTTTCATGTTTCTTTCGGGCATCAACTTCACGCTATTACTGTTGATGTTCAATGGAAAAATAAAGAAGTTCATTCATGATGCAGAGCTAAAATTCTATTTCTGGTGTGTTTCTTTCTTTACTATATTTATTGCAGTCTGGCTTCATCAGACTTCTTCTATGGAGATAGAAGAGGCGTTCCGTAAATCACTTTTCCAAGTGATTTCCTTGCAAACTTCTACGGGATTTGCCACAGCCGATTATATGCTTTGGCCTTCTATCCTTTGGGGATGCCTTGTAATAGTGATGATCATCGGAGCCTGTGCCGGCAGTACAACAGGAGGTATAAAATGTATTCGTATGGTTATCCTGTTTCAGGTTGTGAAAAACGAATTCAAACATATTCTTCACCCTAATGCCGTGCTCCCGGTGCGAGTTAACAAACAGGTTATTTCTCCTTCCATCCAGTCTACAGTATTGGCCTTTACTTTTTTATATGCAGTCATCGCTATCATCAGCATACTTATCATGATGGGGCTGGGAGTCAGTTTTCTGGAATCAATCGGAACCGTAATCTCAAGTATGGGTAATATGGGACCGGGACTCGGTACATGCGGCCCGGCTTTTTCATGGAGTCAATTGCCTGATGCCGCCAAATGGCTGCTTTCTTTTTTAATGCTCTTGGGACGTTTGGAATTGTTTACAGTATTACTACTTTTCACTTCCGATTTCTGGAAAAAGAATTAAGAATTCAATAAAGGTAGTCTCTTTAATGCAAAAGCTACAATAAGGAGTACATTATCAGGCTATTACAAAGAGTACTTATCTATTCATATATTCTCAACGATTCTCACCGTAATGAGAAAAAATACTCATCGCAATGAGAAAAAGTTCTCATTACAGTGAGAATTCTTTCTCATTACGGTGAGTATTCTATCGTATTTGTACGTTGTTATCACATCATATCTTTCTAAGTAAAATCTTTCTTACAACAGGCTTATTTATTTCATAAATCTTATTGATAAGAACATCCATTTCCTGTTGGCGAGCATCACGGACAGCTTCAAACATCATCTTTGAATACATATCACGACGTCCCTTCAACCAAACGTTTTTATCCAAGTTTTCATCCATCACCTCGATCGCTTTTCTGTCGTCAGCATACAGCAATCCCTTTTGCTGGAAAAAGCCGAATTCACACCACGCATATTCTCTGAATGTTCTTTCAATTTCCCAACGATATTCATTCAGGTGCATCACCGTCAATGCTTGTTGGTATTGGGGAGTTTTGGATTCAGCAGCAAGATTAATGCCCTTTGCCAGTTCATCTCCACTCCAGGTTCCAATTTCTTCATCGTCTATCAACAACTTATAATTGCCTTTCAGTCCTGTTACTTTCAACGTTTCACGGTTCATCTCTTCCATAAAAGGAACAACTTTCAGCACTTCTGCCTGGCTCTTTTTCTGTCCCCAACCACGAGCAATAGTATCTAAAGGATAAGGAAGAGCTTCTGCCAAATAGTCAAAACTCAAATCTTTTCCATTCTTCTTTATATTTGAAACGGTACAATTTTCCGACTTAACGGCTTGTTTTTTATTAGCATTAATCTCCATATCCGCTACTTCTTTACCTACAAATCCCTGGGCTTTCAGGAAAAGATAGGTCATCACCATGTGTCCGTCGTTATCGGGATGAATACGGTCACTGCCACAAAGGGTAAAGGTAGGATCTTTCTGCTGATATTGCTGATTAATAGCTGTCATAGGAGCATTTAAATCGGTAAATTCCCAATTATTCTTAGCTGCCGATTCTTTCTGATATTCAACAAGCCGTTTGATAGTTTCATTTTTTGTCTTGAACGGTGTATTCTCTTTCAGTTGTACGGTTTCATCATACGGAGAAGTTCCGACCATCACGATACGGGTATCAGGAAGATCTTTAAAACGTTTCTCCATCTGCTGGTAATTCTTTATACTTTCCTGATATTTCTGCTCACCGAATTCTTTGGGCTTATCACCGTTATATTCAAAATATCCGGAATCATTCATACCAAAAGTAACCATCAACACGGAAGGTTTCATCGCAAAAATATCACCATCCAGGCGTTTATTCATATCATACGCCGTATCTCCACCAATACCACCGTTGAAAACACGGATAGGCATATCCGGAAAACGAGTCATATAATATAACCAGATGTATGAATGGTAATGCCCACCATCCGTTATACTATTTCCCAGGAACACTGCTCTCTCACCCTCCTTAAAAGGTTTCACAGTTTGTGCAAACGCAGCAGTACATGTCATACAAGCCGCTGCAATCAATACAAAAAGTTTTTTCATGTCTTAATTTCTATTTTATAAACTGTTATTTTCATTATGAACGTTTTCTTTATTTTTTGAGAGGATCATATACGGCAACTGCCACGCGTGAATCGGCACAGCCATAATATAAGAACCATTTCTGATTGTGGAATACAAGCCCTTCTATAAATACGGTTCCGGCTGGATATTGTCCGCTCTTTTCAAAGTCTGATTCGGGAATATAGAAAGGTTTATCCAAGCGATCGATTAGTTTAGTAGGATCTTTGGCATCAAATAAGGCTTGTCCGGCGCAATAAGAGTTGGCTGTATACAGTGTGTCTCCTTCTGCGCCCGATTTATTTTTGCCGTTATAAAGCAGCAAGATTCCTTTGTCAGTCAGGATGGCAGGAGGACCACATTCGGTCAGGTCACTGTCGAACTTACCTGCGCGGGGAACCATCACTTTCAGGAATTCTCCATTTTCATCCAACATCGGTTCCCAGTTGACAAGGTCTGTGGAAGTGGCTACATTCACAAACTTTTCTCCCCAGTACATCCAGTATTTGCCGTCAATCTTGGCAATCACTTGTTTGCCGTCGATTAATTGGGTTACGATAGAGGCAGATTTGGAAAATTCATCTATGAATCTTCCGTTGTATGCTTTTGCGAAAGCCGGTCCATGTTTTTCCCACGTTTGAAGATCGCGCGAGGTAGCCACTGCCAAACGCGCCTGTTTGCGGTTCCATTGTGTGTAATGCATTACGTAAAGTCCGTCTTTTGTTACGGCAACACGTGGGTCTTCGCAACCGCCGGGATTTTCCAGTTCTTTCTGACTATCGTCTGCCGGATAAAATACAGGTACGGACATTCGTTTGAAGTGTAGTCCGTCGTCAGAAGAGGCATATCCCAGACGGGAGGTACGTGATCCGATACCGGTTGCCGAATTGTCTTCAGCCCGGTAGAGGACTACTACTTTCCCATCATAAACAGTAGCAGCGGGATTAAACGTATCACTCGCTTCCCATGCTACTGAATCCTGTCTCATCGGACAATAGAAAAAGGTAGTAGTGTCAGGAGAAATAATCGGATTAATACCTTCCGGACGCTGGAAATCTGCCCACGCCCAATCCGGGAACTCTGCTGTTTGCTTCTTCTCGCCACAGGAAGTGATTAATGCGGCAGCCATCAGTAGATAAGCTATGTTTTGTAGTTTTCTTTTCATTTTCACGTTTGATGTTATAAATAAGTGCTCTTACAAAATTATCTTATATCATAAATTCATATACCTCGTTGATTTGCTTTAAGGAAAAGAGGGAGGCGTCACTTTAGTTCCCCACTTCACGTCAGGCTTGGACGAGGTAGTGTATTCTATTGTAGCCCCATTATTCAGTTGGTCCCAATCGATCCATGTACTGTCATACGGTTTACCGTTTAGCTTCATGGACTTGATATAAATATTCTTTTCCGAACCGCCTTTTATCACTATATCCCCTTTCTTCAAATGAACTTTCACGGATGAGAATATCGGAGTGTTCACCGTAAAGCCTCCCACTCCCGGTATTTCGGGATAAAGACCGATACAAGCGAACACATACCAGGCGCCCATCGTCCCTAAATCATCATTGCCCGGCAGACCATCAATTTTACTTGAATACTGTTCATTCAATACACGGTTAATAATCTCCTGTGCTTTATAGGGAGTTCCTACCCAGTTGTATATCCAGGGAATGTGGAAGCTCGGTTCATTGCCGGAAGCGAACCAGGCATCATTATAACCGGCATCCAAGCGGGTAAAGAATTCATCCAGGCGTTTTTCTGCCGCTGCTTTGCCTCCGATGATTTCTATCAGCCCGGCAATATCGTATGGCACCATCCAGAAATAATTCTTATAGGTCGATTCACGGAAATCTTCAGTCAGTGGTTTCCACGAACCATCCGGATTACGTGATTGCAACCATCCGGTTTCCGGGTTATACAGATTCTTCCATGAACGTGCAAAATGGAAATAACGCCAACTTGCAAACTCATCTCCTACGGCATGTAAGGCAAATTGTGCGATTGCAAAATCAGCGGAAGTATATTCTAGTTGTATAGAAGCGTTGTAATATCCTTTATCCAAATACTGTTTCAGTCCCGGACGAGCCTCAACCTCCTGTGACATTGCTCCCGGTTCTTCCGCTCCTTTTCTCATGGTTTTGAAAATCGGTTTCGGGTCATAATTGCGGGCACCAAAAGCGTAAGCATTGGATATTAGGATAGGAGTCGGATCTCCTTGCATCACGCCGGTCTCTATATTAGCCATCACCCAACGCGGGAAAGCACCACCAGCTTCTTCGGCAAACAATTGGTGAGAAATAACAATATCAGAGGCTACTTCAGGATCAAGGATTGATAATAGTTGAATCTGTGTACGATAGGTATCCCAGTTGCTAAAAGAAGTATAGTGCTTGGAACGGGATTTATGCACTCTGAAGTCAGCTCCCATGTATTCTCCGTTCACATCGCTGCATACATTCGGGTGAATGAATGAACGATACAGATGAGTATAAAATTGAGTGGTACGATCCGGATTGGTTCCTTCTACTTCAATCTTACCCAAATAATGATTCCATTTGGATTCTGCCTGATTCTGAATCTGCAGGAAATCCCATCCGGTATTCTCCGCTTTCAGATTCTCGCGTGCATTTTCTACTGATACATAAGAAACCCCAATCTTATATTGGATATTTTTCTTCTTATTTACATCAAAAGTAAAATAGACTCCGGAGTATTCTCCTTCAGCAAAAGTCGTGTTCGGCTTCAGTTCATCTCTTTTCCATGTTCCCGATTCCAACGCATCCGTATCAAACTCTGCTACAAAATAGACTTTATACGGTGTACGGAGTCCACAGAAATTACCGCCTTCTGCATATCCTTCACACTTATTCGGTGCAGTAATGACGATGGCGGCTTGATCTATCGGAGTTGCGGAAATGCCTCCACCGATAATTACCGTACCATATTGCTGATCTGCCGGATATTCATAACTCGCCATACCGGTTCTTTCGGTTACTGTCAGTTTTGCATGAATATCTTCCTGCACCTTTGCTTCATAATAACCGGCGTGTCCTTTTTCTTCAGAAATATTGATGCGGTAGTTGAGAATATTGTCCGGAGACATCTTCAGTTTACCTTTTACCGGAAAAGTGGGAAAGTTGCCCATGTGTTCGCAACCGCCACCACTCAACTGATTGATGACGAATCCGGAACGTTTGGAAAAATAAGAGGGGGTGAACTGCACCATTCCATAAGGATAGGTGGCTCCGGGATAAAGATATCCCGAAGTCAAACCCACGCCCTTCGTTCCTATTAGGGTATTTACCTGACGGGCATAATTACTCCCAGCGCTCTGCGCCGAGAGACTCCCCCACCCTCCAATCAAAACCAATAATAAACCTGTTAAAATTTTATTTTTCATACTGTATTCTTCTTATATCTTTTTAGTTTCTTATTCTTTCGACAATGAGAAAGGAGCAGCATACTTCGACGTACATCGTTCTTTATTCGGTTGACTTCCCATTTCAAAACGGATAATTCCTCCGTCTGCTATATCGTCGTATCTGATAAAATTCTTATTCAACACACGTCCATTTAAGGTAGCAGACTGGATATAGAGATTCTCTTTACTATTGTTATCCGCTTCAATCACGAATTTATTACCGTTTTCCATCGTTATAGTAGCTTTCTTAAATAACGGACTGCCAATTACATACTCATCCGTACCCGGACAAACGGCATAAATGCCTAATGAGCTCAAGATATACCATGATGACATACCACCCTGGTCTTCGTCTCCCGGATATCCTCTTTCTGTGGAATTATACAATCTTTCAACGATCTGGCGTACCCAATACTGTGTTTTCCATGGCTGGCCGGCATAGCTATACAAATAAGGCATGTGCTGAATCGGCTGATTGCCGTGTGCATATTGTCCCATACCCGCCAATTCCATTTCTTTCATTTCATGGATCACTCCTCCGTAAGTTCCCGGTTTAATAGTGCAGGGAAGGGTGAATACCGAATCCATTTTGGTCGTAAATCTTTGGTCGCTTCCGAACAAGTCTATTAATCCTTCTACATCATGGAATACGGACCAGGTATAATGCCAGGCATTACCTTCGCAGAAAGGTCCACCCCACTCCAATGGGTCAAACGGTTCCTGCCATTTACCATCAACGCCTTTTCCACGCATAAAACCGATAGACGGATCGAATACGTTTTTATAATTATACATCTGACGGGCAAAGACTTCCTGATAGTGTTTGTTTCCGGTCATTTTAGCCAGTTGGTAGCCACAGAAATCATCGTATGCATATTCCATTGTCTGTGCACTCGATCCCATTGATTCCGGATAAGGAACATATCCCAGTTCAAAATATTCTTTCCAGAAACCACGTCCGTTGGCACCTCCCCAAGGACCTTTATTCATGGCTTCGTGCGCGTATGCTTTTAAGGCTTTCTCCGGATCAAAAGTCCGAATCCCTTTTGCCCACGCATCTGCCAGCAACGAAATGGAATGATTGCCCAACATTCCTCCTGTTTCTCCGGGTGCTGACCAGGAAGGTAACCATCCGCATTGTTCTTGTGCGGCAAGCAAGGCATTCATGTAACGTCCCTGCATGGTAGGATGAAGAATATTAGTTAATGGAAATTGAGAACGGAAAGTGTCCCAGAAGCCATTATCTGTATACATATATCCGTCATATACTTTGCCATCATAAGGACTATAATAATAAGGTTCTCCGTTCGCTTTACGTTCATAGAATTTGCGTGAGAAGAGATTGGCACGGAACAGGCAGGAATAGAAAGTCTTCATTTGTTCGTCTGTTCCACCTTCTACCTGGATTCTGTTCAATAATTCATTCCACGTTTTATGTCCACGTATTTTGGTGGCTTCCAAATTCTTATCTTTACCCAGTTCGTCGTTCAGTGTAATCACAGCCTGCTCTGCGCTGATATAGGAAGAGGCAGCCTTTGCCTGTACTTTCGATCCTTTCTTAAATTTGATATAAGCACCATAGCCTTTGCCTTCTCCTTCCAACTTTTTAGGATAAATCTCATCTTTCTGATTTTCCCACATACCGTAATCCTCAAATGCTTTATCGAACTGCACTACAAAGTAGCTACGGAATGTCTTAGAGTTATTTACAAAACGTTGGTTATTCACCCAACCGGAGATTTGTCTCTTTGCCGGATCAATCTTAATTTCACTCATATCCGTATATCCGTCAATTACCAGATAGGCGTCTTCGGTAGAGGGATAAGAAAAGCGTAAATGTACACCACGAGTAGTTGGAGCCATCTCGGTTGTAATTCCATTATCCAGCATCACTTTATAATAATGCGGCTTGGCTATTTCATTATCATGGCTGAACTTCGTTGCCCGCATCTCCTGATTTACAACTAATTTCCCCACCATCGGCATAAAGGAATACACTGCATAATCACTCATCCACGGACTGCATTGGTGAGACTGGCAGAATCCTCTGATATTATCTACCGCATATTGATATTTCCAGCCTTCTCCATTTTTCCCTGTTTGGGCAGACCATGTATGCATGGCATAAGGCATACCGGTAGTAGGGTATGTATTTCCATAACTTAATCCGAAATGAGAGTCGGTACCTTGCAGTGTATTGACATATTGCACAAGGTCTTTCATTTGGGCATATATACCTGTTGAGAAAAAAGAGAAGATCACTAAATAAATGAGTTTGTTCATGGTTCTTTTTTTATGTGTTACATCTATTTCACTTGGCAAATCGAAACAACTATATCTATTTATTACCATAAGTAATACCCCGCCAGTCATCTGTACGGAAAGGGGACGCCGGAAGGTTAACTCCATTGTATAAATTACAAATTGGATTATCTGCCCAAGCATAACGCACTGCTATTGGGAAAGCAACTTCAGGAGATGAGACGATGATGGAATTACCATCAATCACAGCATCAGCCCAGTGAAACTTATGATCAACGCCAGAGATAGTAACCCCTTTTACTCAAGTGGAGCATCGTTATCGTACAATGATTCCCAATTAAATACACGGTAGAAATAAGGACGATAGAAGTCAGCACTACCCGGTGCATTGAAATTATCCCAAAAGTTGGAACAGTCTGTATTGGTAGAGATCACCAATTCACCGGTACGTGATAAAGCCGGATGAATATTTACCATATAAACATGTTGATAACGTTGTTCGCCAATCTTATCAAGAAATTCGGGTAATGTAAAAAGAGTCTTTTGGTCGACAAACGGCCCATAAGGGTGCTTACTACGGAACATCAGCACGTCTCTCCCGAACCACATGGATTGTCCGATCATGTAGTAGGTATCACCTTTTTTAAATACCCAAGGCATAGAACATGCACTTTCCAAAGGGATAATTGTAGAATTTTCAGCATCTTGGGTTGAAGGGTACTGCGTTGTCCACGAGAAATGTCCTTGCGGGTCGGCCACATAATATTCCCACTGGCTGCCAAGGTCACGTGTAGCGGTACGTGCTACAGCCACCTTATAATTGGAAGTTGTGTAAAGATAGATATGTCCGTCCTCGTCTTCCCACATAGTGTCGCCATAACCTAAAGTGTGGTCGTTAAAATTATCATTACGACTGATAAGTTTCATATAAGAAGCATCACCCGGCTTTCCCTCCAAGCTATAAGTAGCCAAGCAAGTACCAAAGCGGCGCATCAAGTTGTTCGGATCGGTATTATCAACGGCTCCCCACAACATTTGCATCTGATTGTTATATATCGTAGCATCTCCTGCCCAATAAAGATAATCCTGATCGATTTCTCCAGCTTGTATTTTTTCATCCGATAGTGTAGCTTTCGGATGACGAATGTGAGTACGTACCTGATAGTATCTATCCGCATTAGGATCGTTGGTTTGTACGTAATCAGCTAACCAAACAAGATTTTCATCATTCTCACCAGGTGTTTGTACCATAATACTGTTACGAGGGAAACTACAATTACCTCGTGAACGATTTTCATTGATTACGCCATAGAAGCTATCATTGAACGACCAAAATATATTCCCGTCAGGCAAACCAGTGGTGAACACACCGTCTCCTCCATTCCAGCCCAACGACCGAGTGAAAAGGGCATTGTATTTCAAGTCTTTGTAGACGAATACTTTCCAATATTGTCCTGATCGATTTGGCATTAGTTCGAGATTCCATTCGGAATCAATTTGAGGCATCTTCACTTCTGAATTGCCGTAATAAGGTTCTTGCTGGTCACCACATGCTCCTCCGGCGAGGAGTGCGATACTTAGGATAAGATGAATTGGTTTCATGTTTAATAAGATATTTAAGATTATTTAATTTGTTTCTGCACCTGTAAAGCCGATAATACAAGCTATAAAGGTTGACAAAAAGATGCGTCTCATAATGTTATACTATTAGAGTTTAGGATAAAGACGATTCAGGAATGAAAAACCACTAACTCGGATAATTCTTTCTTTAGATGTATTTGATTTACTATCATTGCTCGAATAATACAATGACCTTTTCACTGAATAATAATACGTGAAAAAAAAGTATTGTGTTTAGTGGTGTATATCTTGTCAATCGTCTTAATACAAATTCAAGTCGTGAATTAGTCTCGGCTTATTGGCTTTAAATTGTTTAATTTTAATTTTATAAGTTTTACTATGAAATTGTACATGAAATCATTAACGCTACTCCTATTTTTAGGAACAGTTGCGTCCTGTAATGACAGTTTCCTCGATCAAACCCAAACTTCGGATTTAAATCGTGAGACCGTTTTTGCAGATAGTACGTATACCGCCAACTTCCTGACCGGAATTTATACCGACATCGGGTTTGATATCAACTACAACCGATGGACATACCTTTTGGCTAATGGTGGTGGGCTGCAAAGCGCTTGTGACGAAGCTGAATTTTATCCTTCGTCAACCATCTGGACAAACATGATGTTTGCTACCGGTACGGTTAATCCGGTTACGGTGAGTGATGATGCATGGTCGAAATGCTACACTAACATTCGCCGGTGTAACGTATTCCTTGCCAACATCGACCGATCACCGATGGTACAAAGCCGGAAAGCTCAATACATATCCGAAGCACTTTTCTTGCGTGCCTGGTACTACTTCATTTTGATGAAACACTACGGTGGTGTACCTATTATCGGTAATAACGTGTATGATGCCACTTCAACAATGAAAACCTCGCGCAATACATGGGCAGAATGTGTAGAGTATGTGTCCCATCAATGTGACTCTATCGTCCAACTCAATGTACTTCCCGTGCGACGAACAGGTCAAGAAAACGGTCGCGCCTCATCGGCAGCGGCATTGGGTCTTAAAGCCCGTGTCTGCCTCTATGCAGCTAGTCCATTATTCAATGGAAGTGATTTCGCTCCTACTGATACCAAAGAATTAGTAGGCTATCCCTCTTATGATAAAGAACGTTGGAAAACGGCAATGGATGCTGCCCGCGCAGTAATCAACCTAGGAACCTATAATCTCTTTATTAGAAGTAAAGATTTGAACGGCAAAGCCGAACCAGGTTTCGGATTCTACGTCGTATTCCAAGCCGGCGATACACGAAATGCCAATTTAACCGATGATGATGGTAAAAACAATAACGGAGCCTTTGCCGGCAATATCCTCGACCGTAAGTATCAACGTGAGTCCGGACATGAAGCTGCTTACTATCCACCTAGTGGCAGTCACTCCGGAACACGCCACGGCGGGTATATATACAAAGAATTGGCAGATGCCTTCCCTATGATTGACGGTAAACCCATTGACAACAGCCAATACACATTCGATCCTCTGAATCCCGCTCAAAATCGTGATCCACGTTTCAACAACACCGTGATTTATGATGGTGCTTTGGTCCCTGCCGACGATACTTACAGTGCTACCACAGTTGTTAACACATGGATTGGCGTAGGGCAGACAAGCGATGCCGTATACCAAGGCACTGCCACCGGTTTCTATGTACGCAAGGGATGTGATCGCTTATGTAAAGGTAGTACATGGAACCCAAGCCGTCACAACGATCCACTGATACGTTACGCCGACATTTTACTGATGTATGCTGAAGCAGCCAATGAATATCATGGTCCCGATTTCGAAGAAACACTAGGTGGACAACAACTTGGTTGCTATCCTATATTAAAACTCATTCGCAAGCGTGCCGGCATCGAGCCCGGTGCAGATGGTATGTATGGACTTGAAAAGAATATGACACAAAAACAGATGCGCCAAGCCATTCAGGAAGAACGCCGCCTTGAATTTGCTTTTGAAGGACATCGCTTCTTTGATGTACGCCGCTGGATGATTGCTCCGCAAACCGAAAGCAAAACCATGCATGGCATTGAAATCACTCGCGCCACTGACGGAACAAAGACTTGGAAAGAATTTGATGTACGCACGCATGTATGGCGTCCGGCTATGTACTTCTTCCCAATTCCTTACAATGAAACGGTGAAGTCGAAAGATTTGCTACAGAATCCCTACTATAATTAATAAAATACCCTAAATATGAAACATAGCATACATTTGGCGGCAATAGCCTTGCTGACTACTCTGCTTGTGACATCGTGTGATACGTTCTCTGCTCCTGCTGATCCTGACAAAAACACGGAGCAGGTCAAAGACATATCAGGCACGTGGCAACTCACCACAGTGAGCCGCAACAGTAATGATATTACCGAAACCATGGACTTCAGCCAGTTCCAAATTGACCTGAAGAAAGATGGTAAGTACACAATTGAAAACTATCTGCCTTTTGTGGTACGCCACAATGGCACGTGGAAAGTTGACGATATCTATTATCCTTTTCGCCTCTATTTCACAGAGGATGGAGCCACGGAGCAGGCCAGTACCGATATCCTATTCCCCATTACCAATGGCGAACGTAACATCGTGATTACTCATAGCCCCGGGTGTGGTTCGAATACCTACACCTATGTATTCAAGAAAATATCAGAAAACTAAAAATCATAACGCTTTATGAAAAAGAAATTAATCAGCTTGCTTCAACGCAAACGGCACATCGTAGCGTTATCAACTATACTTATGACTTTCATCGTTATGAGTTGCCTCTTTATCGATTCTGTCGATATAACCCAAATGATAGATGGAAAAGCCGTAAACTATGCAAAGGCCGGAACGACTGCTACTTTCAAAATGCATGGACACATTAAGGTTCAAGGAGACCCACGCAATGACAAACGACTTGTTTTCGGTTTTTTGGCTCCTAAGAGTTGGAATCTGGCACAAAATGCCAGGGTTTCGTACACAGAAGATACATTTGATCCGAATATAGGTGAGCAAAACATGACGCTTATCCCATTGACCGAACAACCTAGCAACAAACCAGGATTGTCGTGGTCGGCTGCTCTCATGCAGGAATACGGTGTCGGTACCAATATTCTGGAAGATATGGAATGGGCAGCCTATTGGACAAGACCCTATAACGGTGTCGCAGATGAAATTCATTTTACAATCTATGTCCGTGTACCGGTAGGAAACAAAAATCTGCGTTTCAAACCATCATTCTTTATTAACAGTACTGACGATAACTTCAGTACAAGTGCAGATGCAAAGAAATGTGAGGAAGCCGGATGTTTTGAGGTAGTAGAAGGTGAAGGACTTGTCACTGACTTCTGTAGCGAACACTTCAACAAAACCACTCCATTAACAGCATTGCAAAACGACTTTGTAACCTTTAGCTTCATAGGAGGCATGGACGACAAAAATGCACTTGTCAAGGCCGATAAGATCTATTTTGAAGGAACGGCGGTAGCTAGCGACGGACACCGTTATACCGTAAATGAGAAGAGTGACAAGACCCTGATGAAACGAGAGAATCAGTATACCAAAACATACAATATCACATTCTGGCCGGAAGGGTTCTTCAATGTACCTGAAGGAACAGAGCTTGTAAGTATTGAATATGCCTTCACTAATGCCGATGGATCTATCTCCGTTACACAGTCTGATGATGACTTCGTAATGTTAAATATACCTCTTCCTCCGCAGAAGGAACCATTCATATATACGTTCTATTGCGAGTGATAACCTTATATTCTACTGATAATGAAACAGAATATGTATAAAATGATAACGACGGGACTACTATGTATAGCTGCCGTCGCACTAAAGGCACAAGATGCACCGATAGACAGTGTGGATCACACTAAAAGTAATACCCTAGGAGCATCTTCAACGGTTTATACCAACGACTTGATAAAATATCAGTCAGCCACCATCCTTACCGGATTGCAAGGACGATTGAAAGGTCTTAATGTATCACCTTTCCGTGGCATGCAACTGTTACGGACTGATGCCAATACTAAATCCGATATAGTGGGAGCTATTCCTAATGTAGGTGGAGGTATCTACGGAGATAATTCGGAGTTTCTCATTTCAGCACGCGGACAATCGCCTGTAGCTATTGTCGATGGTGTAGAACGTGACCTGTATTCCATAGATCCCGAAGCCATTGAATCGGTTACCATTCAAAAGGATGCCCTTTCCAATATGTTTTTAGGAATGCGCAGTTCACGTGGTGCATTGATTATTACTACCAAAAATCCTGATGCAAAAGGTGGTTTCCATCTCTCACTCACCGGAAAGTTTGGTATATCCAGTGCATTGAAATCTGGCCCAAATCCACTTTCGGCTTATCAATATGCTTATTTGCTCAACGAAGCATTGCTCAATGATGGCAAATCACCACTCTATACGTATGATGATTTCGAAGCCTATCGTAATGGAACTTCCCCTTATCTGCATCCCGACGTAAATTGGAAAGATGCTATTATGAACAATTCTACTACGTCGCAAGCCTATAACCTGAATGTAACAGGTGGCGGACGAGTGGCTCAATACTTTGTAAGTTTGGGATATTACAGCGAAAACGGATTGTTCAAGACGAGCGATGCTAATAGCTACAACACCAATTTCAAGTACAACCGGTATCTCATCACATCGAAGGTAAACATCAACGTGACAGATGAATTTAAGGTAAGCATGTCTTTAATGGGACGTATAGAAGAAGGAAACCAACCTGGAGGTATTTCGGGGACAGGATACAGCGACCTTTTGAGCAACGTATGGCAAACTCCCAACAATGCTTATCCCGTCTTAAATCCCAACGGTACGTATGGTGGTAACGCTTCGTATACCCAAAACCTCTATGCACAGACCACTGGTTCGGGATATATCTCAAGCAATACCCGCGACGTCGTAGGAACCATTAATTTGAAATATGACTTCGATAAATTGGTGAGAGGACTTTCTGTTGGTGCAACGGGAAACATCTCATCGCAAGTGCGCAATGCTATCGTTCGTACCAAACAGGCACAAGTATTTCAATACAGCATAACCCAACAAGGCAACGAGGCTTATGACAAGTATGGAGATGTAAGTTCACAAACCAATAGCTACCGTTCAGTATCGACGTACCAATATATGTATGGCAAAATGTATGTAGACTGGGAACGCCAATTCGGTATGCATGGTGTAAAAGCTTCACTTTGGGGCGATACACGTACCATACTTAACAACTACGACCTGCCTATGATTCCGTCGAACATCGGACAGAAAGTTGAATACAATTACGATAACAAATACTTCGCGCAAGCAGCCGTAACGGAAAGTTATTACAACCGCTATGACAACGGACGTCGCTGGGGAACATTCTGGGCAGTAGGTCTGGGTTGGGATATCAGCAAAGAGAAGTTTATGGAGGCATCGAAGATAGACCAACTCAAGTTACGTGCCACATACGGTCATACAGGAAACGGAATCGACAATGCCGGTTACTTCAGCTATTTAAAGAGATACAATGAAGATGGCGGATTCTGGTATAGCAACGGTACATCCATGAGCAACGGAGGTTCAGTGTCGGAAATATCCCCATTGGCTAATACCCTCCTGACATGGGAAAAAGGAAGGAAGGTCAATGTAGGTTTAGATTTAACCTTGTTAAAGAATCGTTTGACTCTCTCGGCCGACTATTACAATGACTACTACTATGACATATTGCAATCACGTGGTAAGAGCATCGAATTGCTGGGTATTGCTTATCCGGCAGAAAATATCGGAAAAACACGTTACTACGGATTGGAAACACAACTTAGCTGGCAAGATCACATCGGTAAGGTGAACTATTATGTATCAGCCAACTGGAGTATGGAACAGAACAAACGGTTGTTCATGGACGAGCAATACGTACCTTACGACTATCTGAAAATGACAGGTCAACCCACCGGTACCATCTACGGATTGGTAGCTACCGGATTCCTCACAGCTAAAGATATAGCCGATGGTTATCCCGTAATGAACGGCTTCAACAATATTCAAGCGGGTGACGTGAAATACAAAGACATGAACGGTGACGGCGAAATCAACGAATTCGACCGTACTGTGATTGGTGGCGACAAACCGACTTGCTATTTTGGTATTGATTTAGGCTTTGAATGGAAAGGGTTGGAAGTTACAGCACTTATCCAAGGTGCTTACAACCGCGACTTATATAATAGCGACCGCACGTTGCTCGAAGGATTCCAAGTGATCGGACAAAGCTACGGACAAGCTTACACCAATTTGCTGAATCGTTGGACACCCGAAACTGCTGAAACAGCTACGTATCCGAGACTGACTGCCGGAGGCAATATGTACAACTACGGAAACAACTGGAACTCTTCACTCTTTGTACAGAACGGAAACTACATTCGTCTCAAGAACGCCACCGTATCGTACAAACTACCCGAAAACTTCTGCCGTAATTACTTAGGCGGACTGCGCGTGAAGATATTTGTACAGGGACAAAATTTACTCACATGGTCACGTACCCGTTTGCAAGACCCTGAAGTTACCTTCACCAGCTATCCGTTACAGCGCACCATTACGACTGGAATCAATCTTAACTTCTAATAAAAATGATGGATATGAAACAAAATAAATATGGCACATGGGCAGTAGGAGCATTTATGCTGTTATTGAGTGCTGCCGCATGTACAGACAGTTATGAGAGTACGCCTGTAGATATGTTTACAGAAGATTATCTCTTCTCGAAGACCGACTCCAACGGAACTGTAGTACGTAAATACCTCAACTGCATCTACTATTACATGCGTAATGGACACAACGGCGTAAATGGTGACTACCTGGATGCCGCTTCCGACGATGCGCTCTCTGTTATTTCGTCCGAGTCCGATGTATACAAACTGGCCATCGGACGTTACAGTGCCTCCAATCTTATTAACTCGGATATGATTTGGAGCGACCCTTATTTGGTGATTCGCCGCGTGAACATTCTGTTGAGTGGCATTGACGTAGTACCTTTCAACACTACTTACACTGATGCACTCGGTAATACACGCAGGCTCAATGATTCTATGAAAGCCGAAGCCCGGTTCCTGCGTGCTTACTTCTATTTTGAATTGGTGAAGCGCTACGGTGGAGTGCCCATTATCGGTGATAAAGTGTACGAATTGAACGAAAACATAGAATTGCCACGTAGCACGTTCGAGCAATGTATCAAGTATATTGTAAGTGAGCTTGACGATATCAAAGATGACCTTCGTTCGCTGCCACTACCTGACGCCGCGGCTAGCGCACACGTAGTAAACACACAGGCTGCCCAGGCACTGAAGATTCGTGTATTGCTCTATGCAGCAAGTCCGTTATTCAACGAAAAGCCCATTGAATCTGGTAACGAGTTGATAGGTTATGCCTCTTACGATCGCGAACGTTGGAAAATAGCAGCCGATGCCGCCCGCAACTTTATTAACACGTACGGAACAGGTGACGGAGCTATCATGGGACTTGACGATAATTTCAAGAATGTATTTACCAATTGGTATTCAAACGAACATAAAGAAGTTATCTTCTTCCGTGAAAACGCAATGGATAAGACGGTGGAAACAGCTAACGGTCCATTGGGACTTAGCGGTGCCAAACAAGGAAACGGCCGCACCAATCCCACACAGAATTTAGTCGATGCCTTTTTAATGAAAGACGGTCACTTTATCAATGATAAAGGTAAATATGAATACAATGAACAGCTTCCTTACGCACAACGTGATCCACGTTTGGAATATACCATTATACACAATGGTTCGTCATGGGTGAACTCTACGATGGAAACATGGCAGGGTGGAGCCAATAATCCTCTTGGTTCGTCGTACTCGCTCACGAGTTATTACATGCGCAAGTTTATGGGTGATTTCGAAGCAGCCAACGAATATCAAGACACACAACACAACTGGGTGATGTTCCGTTACGCCGAAATACTTCTGAACTTTGCCGAAGCCGAAAACGAATATTTGTCTACTCCTTCACAAGCTGTATATGATGCTATCATCGCCCTGCGCCGACGTGCAGGTATCGAACCTGGTGAAAAGAATTTGTATGGACTAACAACCAATGAGCAGACACACAATTTGACGCAAGCCGAAATGCGCAAAGTGATTCAGAATGAACGCCGCATTGAATTGGCTTTTGAAGAGCATCGCTATTGGGACATTCGTCGTTGGCGACTTGCCGAACAGGTCTATGCACAGCCTATTCAAGGAATGTACATCACTAAATCACAGACTTCCACGACCTATGTTCCGCAATCTGTACTCAATGTACAATGGGACAATAAACGTTATTTCTATCCGATTCCTTATTCGGAAGTAATAAAAAATAAGAATATGGTTCAAAACCCTAATTGGTAATATCTTATGAAAAGAGTAATTATAACATTCTTGTGCCTCCTCTGCATTGTACAGGCATACTCCCAATCGTTTACGATAAGCGGTACCATTATTGATGGGGAAAGCAACGAACCGCTTATCGGAGCTGGTATTCTGGTAAAGGGAGCCGGAAGGGGTACCATCACCAATATAGATGGAAAATATTCGCTGGAAGTGAAACGTGGCGAAACATTGGTATTTTCGTTTGTGGGCTATCAAAATCAGGAAGTCGCAATAACAAATCAGCGCACACTGAATATCGCATTAAGGGTTTCCGAAGCCAACAACCTGAACGAAGTTGTTATCACAGGTCGCGGTAGCGCGAAACGTATCACTCTGACCGGTGCCGTGAGCGGTATTCAAGCCAACGAATTGCGTAGAGTTCCTACAAGTAGCTTACAGAATACATTATCGGGTAAACTGCCCGGCTTCTTCAGTCAGCAACGTTCCGGTCAGCCGGGAAAAGATGCTTCCGACTTCTTCATCCGTGGTGTCAGTTCCTTGAATGAGGACGGCAACAAGCCGCTTATTATGGTTGATGATGTGGAATACAGTTACGAACAGCTGTCACAAATCAATGTCAATGAGATTGAAAGCATATCTATTTTGAAAGATGCATCCACTACTGCTATTTATGGTATCAAGGGAGCTAACGGTGTGTTGGTAGTCAAGACACGTCGCGGTGAAGAAGGAAAACCAGTGATCCATGTACGTGCAGAAGCCGGCGGTCAGATACCTGTCCGTAAACCCAACTTCTTAGACTCATACAACACCGCCCTGTTAGTCAACGAGGCACGTACTAACGATGGTTTGACTAAAATGTTTACACAACATGATTTGGAACTGTTTAAAGACGGTTCCGACCCATACGGACATCCTAATGTAAACTGGTACGACGAAGTGTTCAAAAAATCGGCTATGCAGTCGAACATCAATGTCGACGTATCGGGTGGTACCAAACGTTTGAAATACTTCGTATCCGGGGGTTATTTCTCACAAGGTGGTTTGGTTCGTAACTTTGCTAAAGCGGATGACGATGTGAATACCGGCTATTTTTACCGCCGTTTTGACTACCGTACCAACTTGGACTTTACTGTTACTGATAATCTGACTATGCGTCTGGACTTCAGTTCGCGCTTCATGAACATCAACGAACCGAGTAGTCTGAATGCTACAGGCGAGATTTACAATTTCACCGCTATGCACCCCTATTCGGCACCGGTACTCAATCCGGACGGATCGTATGCTTATCTTTCAGATGTGGACGGTTACGGACCTACACTGAATGCACGTTTGGCTAACGAAGGTTACACGCGTACACGCCGTAACGATAACAACATTCTCTATGGTGTGAACTGGAAGATGGATTGGCTCACCAAAGGATTGTCAGCCAATGCTCGTATTGCTTACTCTACCATTGACGAAGTCTTCCGCAAAGTAAACCGTGGAAAAGATGCATACCCTACCTACCACTACGATCCTACTACGGATCAGTATAACATCAACCCCAACCGTAAATATGCTTATTCACAGTATGCTCTGACGGCCGGAACCAACCAGGCTGTGAAAAATCTGGATGTTCAGGCCTCCATCAACTATGCACGCATATTCAATGGAATACATGACGTTAGTGCCACGTTGCTGTATAGCCGCCAAAGCCGTACCGTAGAAAAAAATCCAGACGATACAGGAGAAAAGATTCCCGAAAACTTTCAGGGTCTTACCGCTACCGTAGGTTACAAATATAAAGATAAATATCTGGTCGACTTCAATGTTGCATACAACGGTACCGACCGTTTTGCCGAAGGACACCGCTACGGAATATTCCCTGCTATTGGTGTGGGTTGGCGTATCTCCGAAGAATCGTTCTTCAAGGATAACATATCTTTCATCCAACTATTGAAAATCAGAGCTTCGTATGGTATTGTAGGTTCGGACGTAGCTATGGGTAACCGCTACCTTTACAACCAGATATATACAGCAACTGATAATGCTTATAATTTCGGACAAAGCGATGTCACTTCCACTGCTATTACGGAAGGTGACCTTGGCAATAGCAGTGTGACATGGGAAGAAGCCAAGAAGTTTGATATAGGTCTCGACTTCAATGCATTCGACCGCTTCTCATTTACTTCGACTGGTTCTATGACAAACGATACAATCAGCTTGTGAAACGCAATGACATACCGCAGATCTTAGGTGTGGGTACTTCACCTATCAACGTGGCACGCACCAGCAATATGGGTTTCGACGGACAGATTGGTTATCAAGACCGTTTCGGTGAGTTCAACTTCAATACCAACTTCGTATTCTCGTATGCTAAGAATAAGGTAGAATTTAATGCCGAAGCACAACAAAGATACGATTGGTTGTCGGCAACAGGTCGTCCTATCGGTCAACCATTCGGTTACACTTGGATAGGTTATTATACACCTGAAGAAGTGGACTTGATTCATGCAGGAGCCGCAAATGCACCGGCTGTGCCCAATACCGACGTTCCTATCCAAGCCGGTGACTTGAAATACAAAGATTTGAACGGAGACGGTGTTATCAACGACTTCGACAAGGGAGCTATTGGTAAGCCAAACTTACCCAACACCACGTTGGGATGGACAATCGGTGGTTCGTGGAAAGGATTGTCAGTGAGCGTACTCTTCCAAGGTTCGTTCAACTACAGTTTCTCGGTAAACGGCACAGGTATCGAACCTTTCAAGAGTCAATTCCAACCTCTACACCAGAAACGCTGGACATTAGAACGCTACCTGAACGGTGAAGCCATCGAATTTCCGCGCTTAACAAGCAATCCGTCAACTGTAAACAGCGCAGCAGCGTATATGTCCGACTTTTGGTTAATTGATGCTTGGTACATCCGCTTGAAAACCATCGACGTCTCCTATCAAGTGCCCACAAAAGTGTTGCCTTCATGGCTTACAAACCTCCGTGTCTACCTCAATGCTTACAATATGTTTACATGGACAAGTTTTGATAAGTATCAACAAGACCCGGAAATCAAGTCCAACTCCGCCGGTGATGCATACATGAACCAGCGCGTGTTTAACTTAGGAGTACAACTTACATTTTAATAAACCGATAAATACTCATAATAGTATTGATGTAGAAAGGGGATGCGTCCATGTGATGCATCCCCTTTTTACTTTCTGATAAGAGTATGATATATAGCCAGAAAAGCGACATATAATATCCTATTCAAACGGGTAAACCTTCCAATGCAATCTGGCTAGATCGTTCCTGATAAACTTACGTCATAATCTAGTTTCAGTCGTTTTAGTATTGTTCACAAACTCCTTGATAGAAGAAGATAGCAACCAAAAGCGAATTACAATATCCCCTACAGAGAGAGATTTAAGATAAGGAGGAGGAGTACTTTCAATACTTTCAGTCTCTTTGCGTTTGCCGGTGGATCTATATATCCAGTGTGGTGTAGATATATAATCACCATACTGGATATATATACCTGACACGTAGTCTAAAGAATACAGAGCGGAAGCCTGGCAACGCTGAAATACAGGCTTAGAATCATTGATATGCAGGATGAGAATCATTAACACGTCAGGTGAGTAAAACAGAGCCTCTGTTTAAGTGAAACGAAGCCTGCATTTCACTTAAACAGAGGCTCTATTGAACGAATATAGAGGCTCTAAAAAAGAGACTGAACTCATCTCTCTTTTTTGCTTTCGGTTCGCTTTCAGTCAACAACCTTTTTTACTGATGTTTTTGACTGGAAGCTATTTTTAGTAATCACATTTGGATTATAAGGATGAAGTTTAGTTCTAAACAGTACAAAAAGAAGATGGTTAAATAAACGAACTCCTCATTTATTGTATTCTCCTTTACAATTTCACTGTAATGCCTTTAGCTATATCACCAGAAGATTTATAAGTATGACCAGCATGCAATACTTCTACCTTTATCATTCCAAAATCAATTTGGTCTTCCCCTTTATCGTCTGTCACTTTTACAATAAGATGATGCCCGTCTACTAACTCTGCTTTAAAAGTTAGCTGTTTATAATCTCCTTTCTGAAATCCCCATCCATCTCCTTTGTCCCAATACAGAGAGCCTTCCGCTTTGCCATCCTCATCCGGGCAAACAACTAAAGTCAATGGGTCGAATGAATTTTCATTCACATTCTGAATTATTTTGCCTACTGGAATAATAGAACCACCTCTCACTTTTAATTTAGCCTGATATTTACCTTTTGTATCTCCTTTAACCAAAGATAAATTTTCCCAAATTCCTTTGGGTAGAGAAGGATTCTTTGCAAATGCAGGAATTATCAACAGGTCTGTCCCCAACATGAAAGCTTGCTCTTCAGCACGCAAACTTTCATCTTTCGGATCGGCAAAGAAAACCGGAGCCATCACAGGCTGTCCATCTTTATGAGCCACATGAAAAGCAGTGTAGAGATAAGGCAGCAAACGGTAACGACGTTCTAATGCCATGCGTGATTCCTTTTCTATATCTTTAGTAAATGCCCACGGTTCCTTGTTATTTGTATCACAGGAAGCATGTCCTCTGGAAAAAGGGAAAAATGCACCGAAGCCTAACCAGTTTCCCCACAAATCGGGAGTCGTATTCCCAGCAAATCCACCTATATCCGGACCATTGAAAGGTTGACCGGACAACCCCAATGTAATAGACATCGGTATAGAAAGTTTCATATGTTCATAAGTAGCTTCGTTATCGCCCGTCCACATGGCTGCATAACGCTGTCCGCCAATAATATTGGAGCGGGAAAGAAGAAATGGACGTTTGCCTGGATTAGCAGCCATCATGCCATTATAAGAAGCTTCGACCATCAGACGACCATAAGCGTTATGATACATTAAATGGCTACCAATAGGTAAATTGCCTCCTCCTAAATGAATATTGTTCTCCGGCATCGTTCCCCCAGGACCATCAAATACAGACGGTTCATTCATATCATTCCAAATGCCATCTATTCCATTAGCCATAAAGTCTTTATAAAGTCCGGACCACCAAGTGCGCGTCTCCGGACGGGTAAAGTCAGGAAATGCGCAAGCACCCGGCCATACTTTCCCGTGAAACTCATTACGATAGATATCACAAACAAAAGCATTTTGCTCTTTTCCGGTTTTATACACAAAATAGTTATCATCCACTTTTACGCCCGGATCTATCATATACACAGAATGGAATCCATTATCATGCAGATACTTATTCATGCGCTTCGGATCGGGAAAATCCCTGTTATTAATCGTGAATACACGGAATTCATCCATATAGTTGATATCAAACCATATTACATCGCACGGTATCTTCTTTTCACGAAAAGTATTGGCAACTTCTTTCACTCTAGCTTCCGGCACGTAAGAAAAACGAGACTGATGATAACCAATTGCCCATCTGGGAGGCATACTTATAGTACCGGTCAATTCGGCAAGTCCTTTTAATACAGCTTGCGGAGATTCACGATCTATGATATAAGTACGAAAAGGTGCTCCTTCAGTATTAAATTCAATTTTATCTGAATTAGTAATCAATTCAGCCTTCCAAAAACTATCAAACAATACGCCAAATGCTGTCCCGTCCGGACGAACACCCAATACCCACGGATGCGTTTGATACAGACGTGAGCCACCATCAACCCGATACATACCATTATCCGTATTCCACATTTTAATCTTTTGCCCATTACGTAGCAACGGACCGGTCACTTCACCACCTCCATACAGACTTGTTCCGGCTGGAACATCCAATGAGGCATTTGCCTTGCCATCAGTCATCGTAAATTGAGGAACTAATTTCCAGTTTTCCGGTACTTCACCTTTCTTTTCCGGTTCATGGGAGAGAATTAATGAAGGCGTACGGGAAACATCATACCCTACGGGGATAAATTCTACAATTCCATTTCCTACCAGTGTTACTTTTTCTGTTTTTATATTACCTGCCCAAGCTACCTGAGCCGTAAAGAAGAAAACAGCCATTTGCAATAACGATATTCTTTTTCTCATTTAAATATTATTTTAGTTATTAGTTCCGCCAACGGATTTTAGTCTGGCAATTGCATAATCAAAAGCTTTGAAAACAGTCCTCATGATATCATATTTTCATTTTGGTCAAACAGGATTTCCAGCAACTCCTCCGGTCACTCATAAAAGAAGAATAAACAGACCGGAGGAATATTGTGGAATTTCAAACACCAATCCTAACTTTTTACCTATATCTATTGAACTTTATACTATGAACGCTTGATATTTGAGAAACCACTAAAGAGAAATTTAAAAAGAAGCATATAAAAATAATAATCAAGGCGATTAACTTCAAGTCCATTCACAAGACAATTTTCCTAAAATTAATTTTGTTTCTGCACAGACTTAAATTAAATGATAATTTAGTTTATTACGGTGCGTTTTTAAATGTATCAATAAAAAATTCAGCAGCCTCTAGAGAAGATTTTTCATTTTCATTTCTCATGTTCTCATAGGTGACTGATAAACAACAAATAATCAAATAAATAGCTTATGAGAAATACTTTCTAAGACGGCATTTCTCATAATACACCTTCTATTTTAGCTTAAAATTCACCTTATTCTCATAGTATTTCAGAGTATTTCTCATAGTTAAATACTATACTTCTCCTTTTTTCTGGTTGAAGATAAACTGTAGTTCCGATTGTCCCATATATTATGGGAAAATGTTCCCTAATATTATGAGAATTTATTCCCACAAAATAAGAGAATCTTTTCCCTGTTAATAGGGAATACCTTCCCACAATATATGGGACAAGAAGAATATGTACTTCCCTGATAATCGTTGACTAGTTGCTTCTTTATTCTTGTATAGGTTGATTGGAAAAACACTATGAGAAATGAATCTAACAAGTATGAGAAACAAGGTAAAATACGGGGTATTTGACGGAAAAAACTATGAGAAATGCCGTCTTAGAAATCATTTCTCATAGTCTATTCTATTAGTTTTCTGCTATTTATGATTAATGAATGAGAATATGAGAAATGAAAATCATAAATACGGTTCTTCGTCAAATTTGGTGGTACTTCTTCTATTGTGAATAAATAATCTTCGCTCTCAGTAGTTTAATTCCTGCCCTATTGTACATCTGTCTTTTTACCGCTTTAATTTTATTCACTG
>NZ_JAPQKZ010000023.1:0-106136 GCF_027257075.1 Bacteroides sp. LFL-34
TCTGGCTTCGTGGAAATAATGATATGCCCGGCTGTAGTTCATTTGTTTATAATATACTTCACCGATCTGTCTGTATAAAAGCCCTTTGTAATAAGATTCATCGGTATCTGTCAGTTTCTCTTCTATTTTGAGAAAAAGACGTAATGCTCCCGGTTTATCACCTGTGCGTAATTTAATTCTTCCCCAATAATATAGAGTTTTACACTGGTGACGTAAATCTTTGGGGTAATGTTTATAATATTGCCAAGCCTGGCGGATCAATGAATCGTCAGTAACTTTCATTTGTTTTTTTTCCAAAGCTTCGGAATAGAGCAATGCATATCTGGCCTGTTCAGCCCGGTTGCCTTCTGGTTTGAGTTTTTGTAGTATTGCTAATGCACTATCCGGGTTGTTCTGCATTAGCTTTTCAGCCTCACTAAGGCGAGGGGTCTGTTCCCTGTTATAACAACCTGTAAAATAGAGAATAGCTGATAGTCCAATTATAATCTTACATTTCATATTGCGAATATAATAATGTGTTTTATTTTTTGCATGGGCGATTAGGAATATTTTACCAATATAAATTATTCTTTAACTTATATGATTATCGCTCGCTATTTATATATATTTTTTATTGGGCCTAACAATATATAATTGCTTATTAGCATATTATATAATATGTATAATCGTAATAGTACAAAATAGCAGTAAGTTATTGCTATTCAGAGTAAAAGTATCAGTTCACTCGTTGTTGTTAAAAAATAAACTTGACTACCCTAAAGGTGTAAGTGTAAGTGCTTTTTTGAATTTTATCAAGGGTGTTAGATATGTGTTAGATTATTAATTGAACCATTTTTGCAAACTACTGATTATAAGTAAAATAAAAATCAATGTATTAGATTTATTCTTTTGTCCTACAACTAAAAAGCTCTGCAATCTTTTTACTTTTGCATTCGAAAAAAATAAAACAATAGATTATGAAGAAAATTGCTATTTTATTAGTTTTTACTTTGGGAACATTTATTGTAAATGCCCAATCAGTTGTAGAAGGAACAAAGTTTATGGACAATTGGTCTGTAGGAGTGAATGCAGGAGCAGTTACCCCTCTCACTCACGCCTCTTTCTTTAAAGGGATGCGTCCCGGTTTCGGAGTTGGAATATCCAAACAATTAACTCCTAGTTTTCGGTTTGGAATTTCAGGGAATGGGATATATCAATACAACTCCGAGTAAAACAGCTTTTGATGTTTTAGATGTCAGCTTATTAAGCAAAATTAACTTAATAAATCTATTTGCAAGCTATCGGGGCAAACCTCGTTTGTTTGAGATAGAAGCTATTGCCGGAATGGGGTGGTTGCATTATTATGTAAATGGTAAAGGAGATGACAATTCATGGTCTACCCGTCTCGGATTGAATCTTAATTTCAACCTCGGTGAAACAAAAGCATGGACATTGGGAATTAAGCCCGCTATCGTATATGATATGCAAGGTGATTTTAATCAGGCAAAGAGTCGTTTCAATGCAAACAATGCAACATTTGAACTGACTGCCGGATTGACTTATCACTTCAAGATGAGTACTGGGAATCATTACTTTACTAAAGTAAAAGTCTACAATCAGAGCGAAATTGATGATTTGAATGTTGCTATTAATGCACTTCGCGAACAGGTGGGCAGTCGTGACAGAGAACTAAACAATGCTAACCAAAGAATTAGCGGTTTGCATAAAGAGTTGGAAGAATGTCGTACAAAGGTCGTTCCCATTGAAACAGTAGTCAAGACTGCCCGCGTTCCGGAATCTATCATTACTTTCAGACAAGGTCGCTCATCAGTGGATGCATCACAGCTACCGAATGTGGAACGTGTAGCCTCCTACATGAAGAAATATCCCGATTCAAAAGTCATTATTAAAGGGTACGCTTCTCCAGAAGGCAATGTTGAGATCAACGCAAAAATTGCTACCGCACGTGCAGAAGCTGTAAAAACAATCCTTGTTAATAAATACAAGATTAATACGTCTCGTATTACTGCCGAAGATCAGGGAGTAGGTGACATGTTTACCGAACCGGATTGGAACCGTGTAAGTGTATGTACTATCGAAGATTGATGTAATAAGAATATTTGGAGTTGTTGAAGGTAAATAAAAAAGGAAGCCCGAAATCTGAGGGCACTGAAAAAGTTCTTTTTCTCCGTTAGCTCCTCTTCTTATGAATTGGCTCCAAAGTTGCATGGCGTATGATAAATTTCATTTGCATGCAACTTTTCCTTATATTGGTAGTGAGTAATCGTCTATTGGTATACATGCACGCTGGCAACGACACTCTCAAAGGAGACTTTGAAAGAATGCAACTTCAGTCCGCTTTTCCCATCTGCTCCGACTACGGCTCGGAGGCTATCGTCCTTCTGATCTTTGACCAAAAGAACTTCTTGGTCTTTGATTTTTTTGCTCATATTACTATGTATTTAATGACGTCAGTAGCGGTTTACAGACAAAAGTAAACAAAAAAAAGTGAGTGCTAGAGATTGTAAATAAGTGAGTATTTGTAGCTTTGATATGATTAGGAGTAGCATATTGAAAGTTATAAATTTCATTTGCTGAATTACCATAAATGGGGAATGGTAAGTAAAAAAATCATCATTTTAAGGTATTGCAACCGAAAAAATATGTGACTAATTTTGCGTTATAAAATAAAGAATTATGTTCTGACCTATGCAAACAACGAAGGATTATATACGTAAGCTATTGCTGGAAACAGCGCAGAAAGCTTTTTTCGAAAAGGGCTTCAAGTCGGTGTCTATGCGTGAGATTTCTAAGTTGTCGGGCATTGGTCTGAGCAATATATACAATTACTATCCCTGTAAGGACGATTTACTGGTTGATGTGTTGCGTCCTCTTTTGGCTGCTATGTACAGGATGCTGGAAGATCACAACCGACCGGAGAATTTCTCCCTTGACATATTTATCTCAGATGAATATCATCGTGCATCTTTGCAGGAGCTTATGGGCATTATAACTCGTTACCGAAGTGAATTAAATTTGCTGTTTTTCTCTACGCAGCATTCTCGCCTCAAAGATTATTTGGAAGAGTGGATTGAGAAGAGTGCCACAATAGGGATGGAATATATGGAAAAGATGAGAAGACTCCATCCGGAACTACATACCGATATTTCTCCGTTCTTCATGCACTTCACCTGCTCTTGGTGGATTAATATGATGAAAGAGGTGGTGCAACATAAGGAACTTTCCTGCGAAGAGATAGAGTGTTTCATCAGTGAGTATATTCGCTTTAGCACGGGAGGATGGAAGAAACTCATGAATGTAAAGAATGAAAGATGAAGGCAGAACTATTGAAACATCCTGTCTGTCAAGAGATAACTAATCAAAACATCCGTTTCTCGTCTTGTCTGCAATGCAAGCCTTGCGGAAATGATTGTACGATTGTAAACAATCGAATCTCTTTTGTATTTGATTCCGAGACAATAGGCATCAGCTACCTTCTGCTCGACTCCACACCTATAGCCTGCATGGACAGATGCTGCAATCTTGTCAGGCAGCGTTTCGTTTGATGCAGGAGTTGGAACGCCGAGTCATTCCAGAAGAATCACTAAATAATAATCAGCATATGAGTATCATCAACATCATCAGCAACGACGAATTAACACTCGTACAAGGAGTCAACGGGCTTTTCTTCTGCGAGGAGTCATGGGTTACGCAAAGCAGGGCAGTCTCCCGTATCGGAAAGGTTTTGCCCAAAGAAATTATTGGGACGAAAGATCAAAGTACCAACATCGTACATCCGCAGACTGACCGAACTAAACTTAGTTGCCAAAAGCATGAAACGTCTTATTTCTAAATCTAACTGTTTCTCCTACCGAGCGAGCCGCCTGCAAAGAGCGGCTCGCTTTGCTTCTGAACAAAACAAACTTTTGTTCTCTTTTGACGCACTAACTTCCAATCCATCATAGCCATGTCTCAACCAGTACTTATAGCATTTTTCCTAACATCGTTTGCCGGTATATCCACAGGGATAGGCAGTGCGATTGCATTTTTTGCTAAGCGCACCAATACTTCATTCCTTTCTCTTTCATTGGGATTTTCAACAGCAGTAATGATTTATATGTCTTTCGCCAATCTGTTTGCCTCTTCTTTGCAGACTCTTGCCAATATACATGGCAAGGACGACGGAACTCTTCATTCCACACTTTCTTTTTTCGGGGGAATCGTATTGATTCTACTTATTGATAAGCTAATTCCTCACTACGAAAATCCACACGAAATGCATCGGGTGGAAGAAATGAGCTTAAAGGAAGAACGAAAGACTGAAATAAAGCCTCAATTATTACGCGTCGATGTAGTGACAGCCTTGGTGCTGGCAATACACAATTTCCCGGAAGGTATGGTTACGTTTCTTGCAGCATTGAAGGATATAAACATTGCTATACCTATTGCCTGTGCCATCGCCATACATAATATACCCGAAGGCATTTCCGTCTCCGTTCCGATCTATTATGCTACAGGTAATCGTAAACGGGCCTTTTGGCTTTCATTTCTATCGGGATTGGCCGAGCCGGTAGGAGCCGTCATCGGCTATCTTATCTTGGCACCATTCCTCAATGACCATGTTTTCGGCGTTATTTTCGGGATGATTGCCGGTATCATGGTATTTATCTCGCTTGATGAGTTACTACCCGCTGCCGAAGAATACGGTAAGCACCATCATACTATCTATGGTTTGGTAGCAGGCATGGCGGTTATGGCACTCAACCTGCTGATGTTGTGTTAGCAAGACTAAGTAATATAAAAAACATAAGTAAAAAAAAGAAAGAATATGAACACTTCTCACTCCTGCCGTTGTCACGTGCATGATGCCCACAAAGAGCATTCTTGTGTCCACGCACATTGTCACCATTATCATATGTAGCCCCAAAGTGGAAAGCTATTTCTCGTCACGCTGCTGAATGTGTTGAAATGAATGAACTTACCAATAACAAACGATATGAAAATAGAAAGAATCAATGACTGGTTTGCCCGTCAGGGCAGATGGATGGTACAAAAACGATGGCTTGTACTAAGCTTGTTTATCCTCGTCTTCGCCATAGGATTTACAGGGTTAAGATATTTCAAGGTGAGTGCTTCGTGGGAAAACTACTTCCTCGAAGACGACCCGATGCTTGTCAAGACCAAAGAATTCAAGGATATATTCGGCAATGACAATTTTGCCGCCGTACTGACCCAATGCGACAATTCGTTTATGAAAGAGAACTTAGAGCTCATCCGCGAACTCACGAACGAAATGATGGATAGCATTTCATACGCCGACAAAATCACTTCGCTCACTGACATCGAATTTATGGTAGGGAATGAAGAAGGAATGACTATCGAGCAGATAGTGCCTGACCTTATTCCCACTGATGCGGCAAGTCTGGAAACGATACGTCGCAAAGCCTATATGAAGCCACATATTGCCGAGCGGCTTGTCTCCAAAGATGGTACGCTCTCGTGGATTATTCTCAAGTTGCGTACCTTTCCTAAAGATTCAGTGTGGAATAAAGGTAAGAATGCCGTTTCTCCTGAAGTGCTAACGGGGAATGAGCTGGAGCATATCATCACTAAAGACAAATACCAAAAGCTCCATCCCAAAGGCACAGGCTTGCCCTACGTTACCGCCATGAAGATGAAATGGATTGGCAAAGAGATGCCCCGTGTGATGGGCATTGCCGCACTCGTTTCCATTCTTATTTTGTTACTCATAACACGCTCCCTACGGGGCGTTGTCGTTCCACTTATCACGGCGGCAGGCTCAATTGTGATTGTGTATGGACTGTTGGGATATGTCGGCATGACGATAGACAGCGGTATGATGATGATACCTATGCTGTTGGCGTTTGCCGTCTCGATAGCCTATAACATACATATCTTTTCCTATTTCAAACGGCAATTCCTTCTACACGGAGAACGTCGACGAGCCGTAGAAGAGACCGTGGGTGAAATGGGCTGGCCTGTGTTGTTCAGTGCACTCACCACCTTTGCCGCCCTGCTGTCGTTTCTCGCTATTCCGATGCAGCCCATGCGGTTCATTGGTATCGCTACCTCCTCGTGCGTGATGCTGGCTTTCTTCATTGCCATTACACTGATGCCCGTGCTGTTGAGTTTTGGCAAGAACGGCAAACCTCATCCCAAAGTGCAGGAAACCGGCGGACGGTGGCTCGACCATCAACTGGGGCGTTTGGGAGAAAGCGTACTCCGGCATGGCACATTGATCCTATGGATTGCAGGGCTGCTTACCGCAGCACTCATTTATCAATTCACCAAGATAGAGACCGCCTTTGACATAGAACGCACCATGGGACGTAAAATAGCCTATGTAAACAATCTGCTGGAAGTAGGTGAAAGCGAACTGGGATCCATCTACACCTACGACGTCATGATAGACCTGCCCGAAGACGGCTTGACAAAATCGCCGGCAATGCTTGTACGCTTAGACTCTCTGGCACAAAAGGCCGAAGGCTATAAGCTAACCAAGCGAACGACTACAGTGCTGAATATCCTAAAAGACCTGAATCAAACCCTGCACGAAGGAGATGCGGCTTATTATCGTATTCCGACGAATCCGGAAGAGGTGGCACAACTGCTGCTCCTTTACGAGAATGCAGGCGGTAGCGAAGCGGAATATTGGATCGATTACGACTATCGACGTTTGCGCCTGATGGTGGAGATCAGCAGTTTTGACTCCGGCGAGGTAGAACGAGAGTTGAACGATATTGCAGCCAATGCCGCCAGGCTCTTCCCCGAAGCTTCTGTCACTACAGTGGGTAGTATTCCGCAATTTACCGTGATGATGCAGTACGTGGCTCGCGGGCAGATGGTTTCATTTGCCATCTCTCTCCTTATTATCGGCATCCTAATGATGTTGGTCTTTGGCAGTGTACGCATCGGGCTTATCGGTTTGATACCCAATATCACTCCGGCTTTGGTGGTCGGCGGACTGATGGGATGGCTGGGCTACCCGTTGGATATGATGACCGCAACCATTATGCCGATGATCCTCGGTTTGGCTGTCGACGACACCATTCACTTCATCAACCACGGGCATTTGGAGTTCGACCGTCGAGGTAATTATCGGGATGCCATTCTCCGCTCGTTCCGTACGATCGGGACACCAATCATTCTGACCAGTGTCGTGATATGTGCGAACTTCGCTATTTACATGACTTCCGAAGGCCTCTCTTTTATACACATGGGTCTGCTCTCCGTAGCGGGTATCGTATCGGCACTCGTGGCCGACCTCTGCGTTACACCCGTGTTATTCCAAAAGTTCCGGTTATTCGGGAAAGAGATAGAAACCAATGAAACAATCAATTAATATGAATACATTAAAGAAACTTCAATTTTACATGGGCAAACGCAAGGTGCTTATGCCCATAGCCCTGACACTGTCGGGATTAAGCGGTCTGCTCTCGCTTATGCCGTTCATCTTCATTTGGCTTATCGTACGCTCGCTACTATTGACTGGCAGCGTTGCCTCAGGAATCCCTATCAACGTCTATGCATGGTGGGCGGTAGGCACAGCCGTTGCCGGCCTTGTCATTTACTTTGCCGGGCTGATGCTTTTGCACTTAGCGGCGTTCCGGGTAGAAACCAATATGCGACGTACGGCTATGAGAAAAATCATGCAGATGCCGCTTGGCTTCTTCGACCGGAATACCAGCGGACAGATGCGTAAGATTATTGATGAAAATGCTTCTGAAACCCACACGTTTGTCGCACATCTCTTGCCCGACCTGGCGGGGAGTTTTATAGCCCCGCTGTCGGTTATAATATTGATCTTCGTCTTCAACTGGCAACTTGGTCTGGCGTGCCTGATCCCCCTCACGGCGGCTGTCTTCATCATGACACGGATGAATACAACTGCTCAGAAGGCGTTCCAAAATGAATACCTCGGAGCACAAGAGCATATGAGCAGCGAAGCGGTGGAATACGTACGTGGTATTTCGGTGGTGAAAGTGTTCCAGCAAACGATATTCTCTTTCAAACGTTTTTACGACAGCATCATCGCCTACCGGGATTTAGTTACCAAATACACGCTGGGTTGGCAAAAGCCGATGTCACTCTACACGGTGGCCATCAATAGCTTTGCTTTCCTACTTGTCCCCGTAGTCATATTGCTTATCGGCAACAAAAGCGAAAACATTGCCCCCATCATCACCGATATGTTCCTGTATGTGCTGATTACTCCGGTGATAGCAACCAATGTGATGAAAGTGATGTATCTGCAACAAGATATGTTTCTGGCAGATCAAGCCATAAGCCGGGTGGAAAACCTGACGAGTAGCGAACCACTCCCAATAGCCGAAAATCCGGAGAAAATCACCGCTTGCGATGTGACATTCGAGAACGTTTCGTTTGCCTATCCCAATGCCGGTCAAAATGCCGTAGACGGTATCAGCTTCCACCTCCCCGAAGGGAAGACTTTTGCCCTTGTGGGGCAATCGGGAGGAGGGAAGACCACCATTGCCCAACTCATTCCCCGCTTTTGGGACGTATCAGCAGGTAGTGTGACGATTGGCGGAATAAATGTGAAAAACATTGCCAAAGACAACCTGATGAACCACATCGCTTTCGTCTTCCAGAATACAAAACTCTTCAAGACCTCTTTGCTGGAGAACATCAAATACGGTAATCCGGCAGCGAGTGATGAAGCCGTGCAACGTGCCATAGACCTTTCCCAAAGTCGGGAGATCATCGACCGGCTACCCAACGGATTGAACACGAAGATAGGAGTAGATGGAACATTCCTTTCGGGAGGGGAACAGCAACGCATTGTCTTGGCCCGGGCCATCTTGAAAGATGCGCCGATTGTTGTCCTGGACGAAGCAACAGCTTTTGCCGACCCCGAAAACGAACACCTGATACAAAAAGCCCTGCACGAGCTGAGAAAAGGAAAGACAGTGTTGATGATCGCCCATCATCTGACTAGCGTACAGGATGCCGACAAGATACTGGTGATAGCACAAGGCAAGATTGCCGAAGAAGGCACACACAGCGAGTTGATAGCCCGAAACGGCATCTATAACAGCATGTGGAATGAATATCAACGAACCGTGACATGGACGGTATAAACCTCAGGAGACAACATTATGAATATTAGTAAATATTTTCAACACAGATTCACCTTATCGGAAGACGGGGCAAAGACCTTTATAAAAGGGGTTATAGCTTCTCTTTTTCTCAACCTGGCACTGATGCTGCCGGTAATCTTCATCTTTCTGTTCATCACCGATTACCTGCACCCTGTTATCCAAGCCGGGAACAGCACGACGCACGGGCTCTGGTACTACGTGCTGACGGCTCTCTGTTTTATGACGGTACTCTTTGTGATTGCGATGATACAGTACAAGAGCACCTACACGAAAATCTATACCGAGAGTGCCAACCGTCGTATTGGCATTGCCGAGAAGCTGCGTAAATTGCCTTTGGCTTTCTTCGGAGAAAAGAATCTTTCGGATCTCACCGCTACGATGATGGAGGATTGTAACATGTTGGAAACCCTCTTCTCTCACACAGTTCCACAACTCTTCGCCTCTGTCATCAGCATTATCTTGATTGCCACCGGGATGTTCTTCTACAACTGGCAACTGGCCCTTGCTCTCTTTGGGGTCGTACCGGTAGCGACAACGGTCATCTTCTTAGGAAAAAGGCTTATGGATAAAGCTAATAAGGAGTACTATCACGTAAGGCGTGATACGACCGAGCAGATACAGGAAGGGCTTGAAGCGGCGCAGGAGATTAAATCGTACAACGGAGAGGCAGCCTATTGCGACCGTTTAGACAAACAGCTCGAGATATATGAAGCCACTCTGCAGCGAGGCGAATTTCTCGGAGCGGGGCTTGTGGGCAGTGCACAGTCTATCCTGAAACTTGGTTTGGCAAGCGTTATCATTGCGGGAGCTTATTTACTTGGTTTGGGCAGCATCGACATGTTCACTTACTTGGTCTTCCTGCTCGTTGTAGCCAGCATCTACAACCCCATCATGGACGTGTTCAACCATATGGCGACACTGATACTACTCGATGTGCGTATCGACCGCATACGTGAGATGAACGACATGCCCGCACAGCAAGGCGATGAGGATTGCACGGTAGAGGGTTACGACATCTGTTTTGACAAGGTCGATTTTGCTTACGAGACAAGCAAGCAGGTGCTGCGCAACGTCTCTTTCACTGCCAAGCAAGGCAAAGTAACGGCACTTGTGGGACCTTCGGGGGGAGGCAAAAGCACTTCGGCAAAATTAGCTGCCCGCTTTTGGGATATTCATGGCGGAAAGATCACACTTGGCGGACGGGACATCTCAAAAATAGATCCCGAAATGCTCTTGAAAAACTATGCCGTAGTCTTTCAGGACGTGTTGCTTTTCAACGCTTCCGTCATGGACAACATCAAAATCGGGAAGAAAGACGCTACCGAGGAAGAGGTGAAAGCGGTAGCACGTCTTGCCCGTTGCGATGAGTTCATCGCCCGGCTGCCCAACGGTTACGACACCTTGATAGGCGAAAACGGAGAATCGCTATCGGGAGGCGAACGCCAACGCATATCCATTGCCCGTGCGCTTCTCAAAGATGCTCCTGTCATCCTCTTGGACGAAGCAACGGCAAGTCTGGACGTAGAGAACGAAACGTTGATACAGGCCGGTATATCGGAGTTGATCAAGAACAAGACCGTCGTCATCATCGCACACCGTATGCGCACCGTTGCCAACGCTCATCATATCGTGGTGCTGAAAGACGGAACCGTCGCAGAACAAGGAGCACCCGACGAACTGCTTGCCCGAAACGGCGAATTTGCCCGCATGGTAGCACGGCAGAAGGAGACCGGAATATAAATCGAATCAATCAGAATCAATTATAAAGAAAAAGGACAAATGAAGAGATCAATCGCAGTAGTAGCCATGCTTGTGGTGGGGTTCGCTGCCACAACATGCGCACAAACGGGCAGAGAGATTGCCCAAAAGGTAAAAGACCGTCCCGACGGCGATACCCGTCGGTCTGAAATGGTTATGACGTTAATCAACAAACGCGGAGCGGTGCGCGAACGCAAGCTCATTTCCTACTCCATCGATGTGGGCAAAGAAAAGAAAGACCGCAAGAGCATCATGTTCTTCCAATATCCCGGCGATGTAAAGGGGACGGGCTTCTTGACGTGGGATTATGATGAGCTAAACAAGGACGATGACAAATGGCTCTATCTGCCCGCCATAAAGAAAACGCGCCGTATCAGCGGTTCGTCTGCCAAGCAAGACTACTTTATGGGTAGCGACTTTACCTACGACGACATGGGCAGCCGCAACGTGGACGAGGATACGCACACGCTCCTGGGCGAAGAAACCGTCGACGGACAGAAGTGCTGGAAACTGGAATCCTTGCCTAAGGACAAGCGTGATATTTACTCCAGGAAAACGGCCCTGATACGTCAGGACTGTCTGATACCTGTCAGGGTGGAATATTACGACAAGATGGGCAAGCTGCACCGTCGTCTCGAGATGTCGGATATTGCCAAGGTAGAGGGCTTCTGGGTAGCCCGGAAGATGCACATGACCAACGTGCAAACCGAGCATCAGACGGTTCTCGAAATCAAGAATCCGACGTACAACATTCCCATGGAGGAGAGCAAGTTTAACGTGACCACGTTAGAGAAAGGCAGGTTCTGATGAAAGCGTTCAATCGTCTTTCCGCGGGGCTTTGCCTCTCGGTCTTTCTGTTTTGCCCCGTGCATGGAGTTTGGGGACAAGGAGCGGGCGAATCGTCGTGGCAGCTCAAAGGCCTTGTCGACACCTACCACGCCTTCCGCTCCGAAAAGCCGAACGATTGGATGTCTTCCCGTACCCGACTCAGGGGCGAGGTCGGCAAAAACTTCGCAGGCTCTTCGCTCTTCGTCTCGTTCAACGCTACCTACAACGCCTTGCTGAAAGAGCGCACCGGCTTTGAACTGCGGGAAGCATACCTTGACCATCGGCAGGAGCACTGGGGCTTTCGTCTCGGGCGACAACTTGTCATCTGGGGTGCGGCCGACGGCGTACGTATCACCGACCTCGTCTCACCCATGGATATGACCGAGTTCTTGGCGCAAGACTACGACGACATCCGCATGCCCGTCAATGCCCTGCGGTTCTTCGTCTTCAACGACAAGATAAAGCTCGAACTGCTTGCCGTTCCCACTTTCGAAGGATACAAGCTGCCCACCGATGCCGCCAATCCGTGGAGCGTGTTGCCTAAAGAAACACCCCGGTCCCTTGTCTGGGACGCGGAGGGAAGCCGCCCCGAGCTACGCCTCTCCAACGTAGAATACGGGGGCAGGCTCTCTTTCGCCCTGCCGGGGGTAGACTTCTCGCTTGCCGCGCTGCATACGTGGAACAAGATGCCCGTCATCGAGTACAAACCATCGGGCTCCCAACTTACGGTTTCGCCCCGATACTACCGCATGGGATTCGTCGGAGGCGATGTCTCAAAGCCCTTGGGACAGTTCGTGCTGCGCGGCGAAGCGGCCTTCAACCTCGGGAAGCATTTCAGCTACATACAGCAAGCCGCCTCCACCCCTCAAAAAGGATTCAACACCATCAATTGGTTGGTGGGGGCCGACTGGTATGCCCCTCATGAATGGACAGTGATGGCTCAGTTCTCTTCCGAGAGTATTTTCAAGTACGAAAGCTACGTCGCACAGCCCCGCCATAATTCGCTCCTTACGCTCTGCGTGTCGAAGAAGTTACTGGACAGCAACTTACAGCTTTCCGACTTCACCTATTTCGACCTCAACCACAAGGGCTGGTTCAGCCGTTTCACGGCTGACTATGCCCTGAACGACCACATCCACCTCTTGGCAGGCTACGACTGGTTCGGAGGAAGCGAGGGTATGTTCGGCCCGTATAAGCACAATTCGGAAGTATGGGCAAAGGCTAAATACTGCTTTTGAGATCCACACCATTTTAATAACCATAAACAAAATTTGAAAAGATTATGAAGAAGACATACGACAGCAGTTAAAGAGAATGCGGACTTAAGCAATCGGAATCGTTTAAGTTAAACGGTGAAAGACGTTCCAATGGAGCGATCAAAGCCGTTTACTGAAGCTGTTTAAGTAGAACAGCAAAATTATTCAAAGTATAACCATCAAAAACATCAAAAGTCATGTTACTATACAACGTAAAAAAAGAAGAGATGCGCATCGGTAAACACAAGGGCAAAACCATGTATTACGCCTCTCCCATTGCACAAGACAAGATTACCACCAAGCAGCTAGAGGATCGGATTGTCAATGCCACAGCCCTGAGCCGTGCCGACGTGCGGTCAGCCATCACCGCCTTGGCGAAAATCGTACGTGAAGAGATGCTCAGCGGCAGAACCGTTGACCTGGCCAACCTCGGGTCATTTAAGGTTGTATCCAACGGGAAACGCGTGGAAACGGAAAAAGCCGTTACCGCCGAAACTCTCAAAACACCACGCATTCAGTTTTTTCCCAAACTCGAAATGCGCAATCAGGCAAAAAACGTACAGCATGTGGTGATACGTGAAAGCGAGGCCGGATCGGCTAAACCGAGTCCGAATCCCGGAGATTTGCCCGAAGCACCCGATTCTGCTCTTTAATATTCATAACAAGAAACAATGAAGCAGCAAGTATTATTTTTCTTTTTCACGCTGATGCTCACAGGTATCAGCGTGTCCGCCCAAACAGGTGGAGGACGGATTGCAGGCGTGGTCATCGACAATGCAGGCGAAGAACCACTGCCCGGCGCAACCATCTTCATCGAAGAGCTGAAAAAGGGCATTGTGACAGACGGGCATGGCGAGTTCTTACTTTCCGATGTTCCCGCAGCCACTTATACGCTTACTGTAAGGTTTATAGGCTACCACACGCAAACCCGCAAGCTCACGGTGGGTAAAGAGAGAGGGAAAAAAATCATCATCCGCCTGAAAGCCGAAGCAAAATCGTTGGACGAGGTGGTAGTGATGGGTAAGAGCGAAGCCCGTAAGTTACGGGAGCAGGCCATGCCCATATCCGTTATCAGCATGAACCAGATACAAGGAACGGTTAACAATGTACAAGACATTCTGGCAAAAACTGCCGGAATCACCGTGCGTGCCACGGGTGGAACGGGCAGTACCTCTCGCATATCGGTGCGCGGACTGGAAGGCAAACGCATCGGGCTTTTCATTGACGGGAATCCGATGAACGACAATTCCGATTTTATCGACATCAATGATATTCCGGTCGAAATGATCGACCGCATCGAGATATACAAAGGAGTTGTCCCTGCCAAGTTCGGAGGTTCTGCCGTAGGTGGTGCGGTCAATATTGTCATCAAAGAGTATCCGCCTAAATATTTGGACGTGAACTATTCTTACGGCAGTTTCAATACGCACAATGCATCCGTTGTGAGCAAGATGAACATTGCCCCAAAAGGAATCGAGTTCGGGCTGGGAGGTTTTTATACCTATGCCGACAACGACTACAAGATGAAGTCTCCTTTTCAAGAGGGGCTTACTATAACCCGCGATCACGACAAGTTTAAAAAAACAGTCATCGGCGGTAGCTTTAAGGCACGGAAGTGGTGGTTTGACTTGGTGGAGTTTGAACCCGTTTTCATACATACTTACAAAGATATACAGGGGATAGAATCGAACATCCGGCATGCACACAGCCATTCCAACGCCTTTATTTTCGCCAATAAGATGGAGAAAGAAAACTTCCTCTTAGACGGCCTGGACTTGGACTGGCAGCTGGGGTATATCTATACCGACTATCATTTTGCCGATACCGCCTCGCACCGCACACATTGGGATGGAACGCATTATCCGGCAGTTTCCGAATTCGGCGGCGAAATCGGCAAATGGGCTTCATTATTGACGAATGAAAAGCATCAATTGCAGCACAAATTGAATCTCAACTATCTTGTCAATGAGAACCATTCGGTAAACTTCAACTCTTTGCTGAAATACGCTCATGCCAACCCTCGTGATGGGATGAAGGACAAGGTCATAGGTTATCGTACCGACTTTCCAAGCAATATGTTCAGTTGGGTGGCAGGCTTGAATTACGACTATCGCACCTCGAACGATAAGTTCCTTAACTCTTTCAACGTCAAGTATTACTACTACTCGATGAAAACGCGGATGGCAAGTGTCCTGGTAAAGACAGCAGAGGATATAGACACACACAAGAATGATTTCGGCATCAGCAATGCACTTCGCTACCGCATCACACCCAGTCTGATGGCAAAAGCTTCGTTCGGATATGATGTAAGGCTTCCATCGGAAGAGGAACTGTTGGGTGATGGATACGTGATAGCTCCTGCCGGCAATCTCACTCCCGAACGCAATATAAGTGTCAACATAGGAATGTTATTCGATTTAACTGGAAAAGCCTCCTCTAACTTACAGATTGAACTGAACGGATACTATATGCATCTCAAAGACATGATTCGCTTTACGGGCGGATTCTTGCAGTCGCAGTATCAGAACTTCGGCGAGATGCGGACTCTTGGTATGGAAGCAGAGGTGAAAGCCGACATGACACGGTGGCTCTATGGCTATGTGAACGCCACTTACCAAGATCTGCGAGATGTGCGTAAGTATGAACAAAATACAACTGTTGCCAACCCTACCAAAGGTAGCCGTATGCCCAATATACCCTATCTGATGGCAAACGCAGGATTGGAGTTTCACAAAGAAAATCTGTTCGGAGGCAGCGGGATGAATACGCGCATATTCACCGATGCTTCATTTGTGGAAGAATATCTGTACGACTTCGAACAAAGCCAATTCCAGCAGCATCGCATACCTCGAGCCCTCTCGTGCAATATAGGCTTTGAGCAAAGCTTTGGCAATGGGCGCTACTTCATTATGGGAAAAATAAACAACCTGACCGATACAAAAATGATCAGCGAGTTTAACCGTCCTTTACCCGGACGTAGCTTCACTATCAGATTCAGATACGTATTTAAGTAACAAATTAACAATCATTAAACAAAAAAAGAAATGAAAAAGAATGTATTTTTTGTAGCAGCGATATTCGCTGCATTGTGCCTTAACTCATGTGACAAGAATGATCCGGACAATCCTATTGCAGGAGGTTCGGGAAAGATTCTCCTAACAACAGCCCTACCCAATGCAACAGGTATGGATGGAACGGTTTATATGCAACTCATTGATGAGCCTGTATTAGGCAAGACGATGGCTACCAATAACAACAATGGTATAAATGTTCCCTTTGGCAGTTCTTATCCTATGATAATAGGTCAGGAAGTCTATGTCTTCCCAAGCTATCATTTGACAATGGACAAAAACGAACTGATTAAATACCGTCGCACGAATGGAATTTTACAAAGAGAGGGAAGCTTGCAATTGCCTGCCAATAACAGTGCCAACAATCTTGTCAAACTATCTTCCACAAAAGCCTATCTATCGCTTGCCGGACTAGGACTGATTTACATATTTAATCCCGAAACGATGCAGAAGACAGGAGAGATCAACCTGACCTCTTTGGGTATTCAAGATAATAATCCGGACATCGGAATCATGATTGAGCGTGACGGATATGTGTTTGCTGGTCTAAGCCAGATGGTGGGAGGTTGGACAAGCCCTGAGAATTACAAACAAGCAGATGTAGCCGTCATTGACACCAAGACGGACAAGTTGGTCAAGATGATTTCAGAGAAAACCAGTGGTTTTTCTCAAGCCACACGTCCGATCGACCCCAAGTCTTTATTCATGGATGAAAAAGGCGATATATACATTTCTTGTCTCGGGAACTTCGGAATGGTGGCAGGTCATAAGGCCGGCATACTTCGGATTAAGAAAGGAGAAACAGACTTTGATCCAACATACCATTGGACGATAACCGGAGCTTCTATCGAAGGAGAAGAGAAAGTAGCTGGTTTTGCCGCTTCAATTTGTTATGCAGCCAATGGCAAAGCCTACGGATACATTGATATTCCCGGTTATTACAAACCAGGAGAAACGGGACATGGCGCTATAGCGAGCCGAGCTGTAGTCTTTGATTTATACAATCAGAAGATGAAGAAAATAGAAGGATTGGATTTGTCCAATGGCTATGGCGTGTTAGTGTCTAAATATAAAGACGGTTTGGCAATCGCCAATGCTTCAACGACAACAAAAGGCATCTATTATCTCAATCCTCAGACAGATAAGATTAATCCTATTCCTATGATAACCACCATAGGAAATCCCATGGCTATAGAGTGGTTCGGCAACTAAACTTATAACGCGAGTTCGGGATAGCCTCCTTCCAAAAATAAAGAGGGTGTCCGACTGATGAAGTGACCCCAAAAATTTGGACTGGTTAAACACTATCCAGTTATAGAAAGAGTTCGGTATTGTACTGGACTCTTTCCTTTTAACCGGGACTTAATTCTTTTATTATTATAATAATCTATATATCCTTCCAAAGCCTTTGTGAAGTCTTCCGGAGACTCGAACTTTTCAGCGTATAGAAGTTCAGATTTCATAATTCTGAAAAAATTCTCCATCATAGAGTTGTCCAGACAGTTTCCCTTTCTCGACATACTTTGAATTATATGATGCTCTTCAAGCCTTTTCCGATATCCGAAGTGTTGGTATTGCTAACCTTGATCAGAATGAAGTACGAGTCCGTCAAGGTTATCACACTTATCAAATGCTTTATCGAGCATGTCATATACTTGTTCAAGATGAAGTGCACCCTCTTACATTTTATTTTTTTAGGAATATCCCCAAATAACTTGATGTCTGCTTTAACGATAGAACCTGTTAGGTGTTTGCAGCGGACATCACCATAACCCATTGCCATTACCACTACTTCTTGCAGTTGTTGTGAGCCCTCTCTTAAGTTGATGAAAAACTTCCGCTAATTGTTTACCGGAACTTCTTGTGTTTGATAACCAATGAATGAAATGACCAAGGTTTCTTCGGAAGATACATTGGCTAATGCAGTCGGTGATACAACCGTTGCTTGTACCTTTTACGAAGACTGACGCACCGGTAACCAGACCGAAATCATCATTCACGGTACCGGAAATGCTTAGCTAGAAATAGCTTGTGAGCTGATTCTATTTTAAAATATAAATGTTAGTTTTATGTTAGATAATTCCGGATACTTTAATCTTAAGAATTTGATTATAATACATATATAAATTTATTTGTTAGATTTAAAGTTTTTTTTTATAACTGTAAAATACAGATTTAGCCTTATATTTACAATATGATATTATTGATTTTATCTAGTAAAAAAGCTTTTGCATTATAAGGACATTCAATTCTTCTTCCAGAATTGTAGTATATGTTTTATAATCATACCAATAAGATAAAAAAGATAATGGTCAAAATAAAGCTCTCAAAACAAAATACTTGTTGTTCAATTATCTTATAATAGTAAAAATGAATTTGTTGATTCCGCAAAAGAGTTTGTATCAGATGTTGAGGTTTCAACAATATTAAATATTACTTTTATTTATAGTAACTAATTTGCATTAATATGAGAAAGGTATTTATTCTTTTGTTTATTTCTTTAGCATTGTTATCCTGTCAAAAAGAGGAAAACAATAGAAAAACAGAGTATCAAGTATTAACAAGTAAGGACGCATCCAAACCGTTTAGCTGTCTTGGAGAGAAACGTATTATTACGATTACGATTATAAAAAAAACATTAATAGATGATGTTTTAAGTTCAGAGGTTCCGATTATTCCCAGGGATGTTTCGGTAGAATTTGATAAAACTCTTTTTTCTGATATAGAAACAAAAGTGGAGGGCGATCAGGTAGTATTAAATATAACCTCAAATATTAATAAAGAAGATAAAATTTTGAATGCTGATTTACAGATTTCTTACTCTACTATTAATGGCATAAAAGTAGAAAAAATTCCACTAATTATAGATAAAGGAAAGTTGACATTTGTGTATAAAATCCATTCGGAACAGAATCCTTTTATTCTACCAGCTGAAGGTGGTAGATTTGAGTCACCTTTTACTTGTAAAAAACAGACATATTTGAATGGCCAGTTTATAGAGGAAACTTATTCATCATTAAACGGATTGAGATTTAAAACGATAAGTAGTGGTAATGTCTGGTTCCTTACAGTCAGAAAAGACGGAGAAAAAATTGGTTTTTACAAATTTTCTTTTGTGGGAGAAGGACCATATAACCAAAAAACAGATCCAGAGTGCTATTTTAACATATATACCCATGATGCAGATTTAATTACAGATAATCCTACAGAAATATTCAGACAAGATTTTATACAACCCCAGACCCCGGGTGAGGATTATTATAAACCTTCCCGGTCCTCTTATAAACATGGCACTTTTGACTTTTAACGTATTCAGTATTAACCTTAATTATATTAATTATAAAACAGTATACACGTTTGTTGATTTTGACAATTATGTTTTTAACTTCATATTTCGATGACAGAGAAGTAATGAAACAAGAATCTTCGCCACCATCTTTAGTAAAAAAAACTCGGCTTATCGTAACTAGTGTATATTCACTACTTTCTATATACTAATGCACTTCTTAATGTAGGTTATGTAGTAATTCATTATTTGAAAGCTGATAAAATATTTTTTTTTGAATATTTTATCAGCTTTGTATATTGCATAATATGATATAAATGAGATTTATTTTTGCTGCCTCTTGGCACGCAGCATTTCTGCCGCCTTCATTTCCGTCCAACGCTCGAAGTCCTCCACCTCTTTCCTTATTTTCCGTATCAGTTTCCTGTCCCTGTTCCACTCGAAGCAGTTCTCCAGTATGTCAAGCACCTTAGCGTCCATTCCCCCGTCACAGACAGCTTCCCCAACAAAACCCGTTAAATCATTGTGTTAATATATATTTCATGTATCTTTGCGGCATAGATATCTGTTGTGAAACAGGAATCTGCTTATATTATTCTTGCTTGTGACAAGCCGGAATCTTATAACTTAGTACAAAATAAAAAAATAAAAGAGGAGAGCTTCCGTTCTATGGAGCTCCTCTCACTTTTTATCTCTAGTGCCCGACTGCCTTTTATCTTTCTACTTTCCCAAAAGGAGTATCCTTCCCGCCAGCATACAGCACAGCGAAAACAGTATAGCCACTAAATTCTTCTCATTTGTGCAACCCCTTCTGTATTCATCTTCCAACCTTGTATATCGCTACCGAGATAGAAAATGGACAGATGCACAGCTGGTACGTCAATTATCAATACCAATATATACCAGTTCATACGTTCTCCCCAATAAAAAGATCCCCTAATTTATTTCTAGTTCACAGTCCAAATTTATACTTTCCTGTAAAATACAGGATATAGTCAAGTCTTCAAAGTTTTTCCCCTAAAGACACAGAAATATTACAAAAATCAATTATCACATTATATCTTATTTCTGATGATACAAAAGGAGATGGCAATCTATTTTTTAATTCTTTAGATGACATAAAGAATGCCTTTAAAATTAATTATTCAGAATCTAATTTGGGACTTCCTATTTTTTGTAAGGGATATTACAAAAAACAATTCCGTTTTTACTTTAACTATAAGTTCTGGTAGGGACCATCCAAACATGTTACCAGACCAACAAGACCAAGGGGAAGAGTTTAGAAGGATGTATTACAGCTACTAAAGATGATAAATGCCAAAACCAAATTCATTGCAATTGGAATTGGGGTAACAGTTATTTTTTATTTTTAGTTCAATCAAGCCGGGAAGAATGATTAATAATAAAAGAATCAAGTCTTTAAAGGAAGATATCAATAAATAACTCTTGCAACATGCAGTTTCTTTCTGGCTGAATTTGCGACTCTGGAGCTATATTCTGAGGAACGGTTTGGCGGCGGAATATGCCGTTAAACCGTCCGGTTTTCGTTAAACGAAAACACAACTTGCTGTCCCCTCTACGGGGACAACGTTTTTAAGTAGAACTGTAGATTGCCCCGACTGGTGCCTCCCTCCCGATGGCAACCTCTCCCGATTTCGGTCTGCTTCTTCAGGAAAGTTGGCGTTTTTTACCAATATTCCGGAGGCGGAATAGGCTGTAGCTTCCTGTAATAGTAGAGCATTCTACGATTATCCGACACATCAGATGGCTTCTTTTTCGTGATAATTGAATATTCAGAGAACTGAATATTTTGATAATCGGATAATCCGAATACTATTATATCTGTAGTCTCTTGGAATGTTACACAGTGACAACTGAATAATTGGCGTTTTGGATATTGCTATATTTGTATAATGGATAAGCAATTATAAAAGGCTACAATTATAATAGGCTGTTATTATACATTCCCCATCAGAGAGAAAGTTCCTTGAGCCTGCTGCCGTCCAGCCGGTGAACGGATACCGTACCGTCACAGTAAATAGCGAATGTTGGCATGTTCCCGTCCTTCGGGAAAGTGATGGAGCCGGTATTGCAGACCGCTGTATGCTCAGTCCGTTCAAGTTTCCACCGGTGGGTGTGACCATAAAAAAGACAATCGAACCTTCCCTTCGGCAGTCTGTCCTCATTGTAGATATGTCCGTGGGTGAGAAAGAAACGTTTTCCATTATCCACCAACAGGGTGTAATCGGACAGGATGGGAAAGTCCAGCAGCATCTGGTCCACCTCCGAATCACAGTTTCCACGGATGGCGACAATCTCACCGGCCATCGCATTGAGACGTTCTGCGATCCCTTTCGGGTCAAGTCCTTGAGGTATCCCGTTCCGGGGACCATAATTCAGGATATCTCCCAAAATACAAAGCATTCCGCATTGCTGCTCCCTGTAAAATGCCAGCACTTGTTCCAGTGCCGGTAACGAGCCATGTATGTCGGACACAATCAGGTATTTCATCATAATCTATTCGTTACGGGTTAAGTTTTCAATGCACAAAAATAAGCATAATTATCTAATCTCCCTAACCGGGGAAACGATGAGAAAAAAAGACAGGTTCCCTGAACTGTAGATTGCTGTATTGCTGTCCTTGTAGATTGCTGCAATGTTATAATCGGATACATAAAATAAGGGTATTTAGCCTTAGCTAAACTAAGCTAACAGTCTGACAATAAGGCTTCTAATACTATGACATGTGGGTTTATTATGCTACCTTAGTGGTATAATAATAAAGGATAAAAAGCTATGAACGAACAAGTTAGAAATATCTTAGAACAGAGTACCACCAAGACGAGCAAGATTGAGCAGCTGCTCCGTCTGGGCCTGATGCGCAGGGAAATTGCCGATTTGGTGACACGTGGCAACTATGGTTTTGTATATAATGTTGAGAAGAAAATGCTTGAAAGAGAAGGTGGAGTCTTGCTGAACAGGGCAGCAACCACCCTGATGGATTACACCTTCACCCACAAGTTCGGTATTGAGATTGAAGCCTATAACTGTAATATGGAAAGACTGGCACGCGAATTGAGGGAGGCCGGTATCCATGTTGCCGTTGAGGGTTATAACCACACGACCAAGGATCATTGGAAGCTGGTGACGGACAGCAGCCTGCAGGGAAATAATACTTTCGAGCTGGTCAGCCCGATACTGGTGGGTGAGAATGGCCTGAAAGAGCTGGAAACGGTATGCTGGGTGCTTGACATCTGTAATGCAAAAGTGAATGACAGTTGCGGGTTCCATGTCCATATGGATGCGGCTGGTTTCAATCTGGACACCTGGAAGAATCTGACTTTGACCTACAAGCATCTCGAACACCTGATTGATGCCTTTATGCCAAGGACACGCCGGAACAATACCTACTGCAAAACCCTCTCCGGTGTTTCCGACGAGAGAATCAAATCGGTAAGGACGATAGACGGCCTGCGGGAGGTCTTTAATAATGACCGATACCACAAGGTCAATTTTGAGGCTTATTCTAGGCACCGGACCGTTGAGTTCCGCCAGCATTCCGGTACGACCAATTTCACAAAGATGGAGAATTGGATCCGGTTCTTGAACGGATTAATTACCTTTGCGAAAAGATCCAGCCTTCCCAGCCGGATGACATTGGAGGAGTTACCCTTCCTGGACGGGAAACAGAAATTATTTTTTAAACTTAGAACTAAAAAGTTAGCGGTATGATACAGACTTATCATTTGCTGGATGGCGGTCAGATAACCGCCGCCAGCCCGGAAGAGTTCGTCCGGCTGCTCCGTGAGGGGAGCCGGTTCGACTATGATTGCACGGATCAGGAGTATATGGAGAACTTTGCCCGGCGTTACGGGGAGCTGCATGGCGTGTCAGTTGCCACCGATACCCCTGAACATTTCCTGACGGACTTGCAAGCCGCCGGTTACGTCCGGTAACCGGTATCGCTCCTTTATTATTAGTCCCTGCTTCAAAGATGAGGCAGGGATTTTTCTTTTTTCATTGCAACCTTTCCTGTCTGCCTGACGGCGTTTCCTCCTGTCAATTCCTGACTATCCATGACTATCCGTGACAGGGTATTTCATCTTTTCCCGGCATTCCTTTCTTTTGCAGTGTAGAACGATATACAATTATAAGCATTACAGTTTTACAGCATTATATTTTTATCTGATTATATAAAGAAAGCGTATGAAAAAAGAACCGTTATTAATTGCCTTTGCCAGCCAGAAAGGAGGAGTCGGAAAGTCTGCCTTCACAGTTCTGGTGGCCAGTATCCTTCACTACCAGAAAGGTTTGAAGGTGGGTGTCGTGGATTGCGACTCCCCCCAGCACAGCATCTCCCGGATGCGTGACCGGGACATAGAAAGCGTGCAGGAAAGTGATTTTCTCAAAGTGGTCCTCTACCGGCAGCATGAACAAATCCGGAAACGTTCCTATCCGGTAATCAAAAGCAATCCGGAGAAAGCGATAGAAGACCTGTACCGCTACATCGAAGAGCAGGATGCCGTCTTTGATGTCGTACTGTTCGACCTTCCGGGAACCCTCCGCAGCGAAGGGGTTGTCCATACCATTTCCGCAATAGATTACATTTTCATCCCCCTAAAGGCCGATAATGTCGTCATGCAGAGTTCCCTCCAGTTTGCCGAGGTGGTGGAGGAAGAACTGATTGCCAGGCACAACTGTAACCTGAAAGGCATCTATCTTTTCTGGAACATGGTCGACAAGCGTGAACGGACAGAAAGCTACGAGTCCTGGAACCGTGTCATACAAAAAGCGGAGTTACACCTGCTGGAGTCACGGATACCGGATACCAAACGCTATAACAAGGAGTTGAGCTCCCTGAAGAACAGTATCTTCCGTTCCACACTGTTCCCTCCCGACAACCGCCAGATAAAAGGTTCGGGTCTCTGTGAACTGATAGAGGAGTTATGTGCCGTAACACATCTGGATGCCTCCCATACCTTATAATAAAAGGAATTATGGACAGCGGAAAAAAGAAATTTGACCCTCGGAGCATTGATGAGAAGGCCATATTGGATATTGTCGCCAGGAAAGGGACGATACGACCGGACTCCCCTGCAACGAGTGTATCCCCTAAGCCGGAGGATACGGCAGAGGAGATTGCCGGGAGTAGCGAAGCTCCGGTCTTTACCACCGGGGAAATCGACGCTTACAGGGCATCCTTCCTGAATACGGTCAGGACCAAATCCCGTAAATCATTGCATATCGATGCCGACCTGCATCGCCGCATCTCTTCCTTGGTATGGGCGGTGGGACGTGGCGAGGTGACCGTAGCCGGTTTTGTAAACCAGGTGCTGGCACATCATTTCGAAGAGAACGGCGGATTGATAAACGCTGTGCTGGAGAAGTATTACCAATCACTAAAATCATAAGGACATGGAATACCTTTTTATTATCCTGTTCATCTATGCCTCTTACCTGAGCATTGAAAAGTATGTGCATACAGGCAGCATTTTCACATGGAGAGGCAGAAAGGACAAGAAGGAACGTCGGACTGCACCTGCCGCCATCCATCCGGCAATTGCTCCGTCTCAGGCGGGAATAATAGGCAAAAGCCGATACCAAATGCGACATTCACTGACAATAGATGACAATAGCGGACAGCCTGAATCAGGCATAGAAAAGAGTGATACCTTTACTCCCGAAAAGAAAACAGAGCCGGTTCTCCGAGTACACGAACCCCTTGATAAGAATACGAAATTCCCGGAAGTTCCGGCTCTTTTTCAAAAACTGAATTATCCTGAAATTGATTATATGCAGGAGCCCTCTCCTTCTTCCGGTGAAGAAAAAGAGGAGATTCCCGAACGCTACGAGATTACGGGATACGTACAGCGGAGCAATCCCCACCGGGCAACCGGTGTCACCTTTGACAATATGGATATGATTGAGAAAGCAATGGCATCGGACGAACTTACGGAAGCGGAACAGGAACAGGCCCGGCAGACTTTCCAAAAGCTGGAAGGCACGAACATGGAAAGGGTACTGCAGGCGAGCGTCTTGGGAAGCAGCGATAAACTGAAACGCTATATGCGTTTGTATGTAGACCGGGGTGAACCCCATTTATTGACTGGAAAGAATAGGGACGACATTCTCCGGGAATTTGATATTACGGAGCATGTGCCCCAATAAAATAGAACAAGTAAGGAATATGAGACAGTATTATGATTCCGGTTGATCCGGGTGCAGCGAGTTTTAAAACAGAATGTATAACCTAAAAAGACGAAAAAGCATGATAGATTTCTTTGACTCCGGTTGATCCGGGCAGGACGGGTTCTTGAAACGTAGTGTATAACCTGTTAAAAGGAAGATATAGATATATGAGAGGCTTCTATGATTCCGGTTGATCCTTACCCTTTACCGGAGCGAACATTAAAAGAGTGATTAACCCCTTAAAAACGGAGGTATCTATGATTGGTTACTATGACTCAGGTTGATCCTAAAAAGACATCGTGGTTGCAAGGACAAATCCGCAGGCAGGAAACTTCCTGCGGTTTGTTTGAAACAAGGTTTTTATTCACATTAAAAAATTAGATTGTATATGAAAAGACATTTTAAAAAGACGGTTGCTCTTATCGCATGAATAGCTGTTTCCACCCTGAGTGCCTATGCCGAAGGGGACGGAAGTGCCGGTATAACAAAGGCCACATCCATGCTTACCGGTTATTTTGACCCCGCCACCAAGTTGATATATGCGGCAGGGGCTATTGTGGGGCTGATAGGTGCCATTAAGGTATATTCGAAGTTCAGTAGCGGCGACCCCGACACCGGTAAAACCGCCGGGAGCTGGTTTGGAGCCTGCGTCTTCCTCATCGTCGCGGCGACAGTCCTTCGTTCCTTCTTCCTGTAATATAGCAGGCTATGGAATACAATATCAACAAGGGAATCGGACGCAACGTGGAATTCAACGGCTTGCAGGCACAATACCTGTACTTTTTTGTCGGGGGCTTGCTGGCCATTTTCCTGCTGTTCGTCATCTTCTATATGATAGGTATTGACCGGTGGTTCTGTATCGGTTTCGGTGTCCTCTCCGCTTTCTCTCTGATCTTCGGGGTGTTCCACCTGAACAAGAAGTATGGTCCCAACGGCTTGATGAAGCTGGCCGCAGTCAAGTACCACCCGTCCTATATCATCAATCGCAAACGTATATCTTCCTTATTTAAAAAACGCATTCATGAGAAATATATTAAAAGCCGCAACGCTGGAAAGTAAGTTTCCAATCCTGTCCGTGGAGGAAGGGTGCATTCTCTCCAAAGACGCGGACGTGACCATCGGCTTCAAGGTCTTTCTTCCGGAGCTGTTCACGGTCACTTCCGCAGATTATGCATCCATGCACGGCACATGAACAAAGGCAGTCAAGGTACTGCCGAATTATACGATAGTACACCGCCAGGACTGGTTTCTGAAAGAAAATTACAAGGCCGACACGCAGAAAGACGGGATGAGTTTTTTGGACCGTTCTTTCGAACTTCATTTTAATGAACGGCCTTTCCTAAATCATTTCTCTTACCTGTTTATCACCAAGACGACTAAGGAACGCAGCCGCAGCCAGAGCAATTTCTCCATCCTCTGCCGGGGGAATATAATTCCGAAGGAAGTCCGGGACAAAGAAACGGTCAGCCTGTTTTTGGAGAGTGTCGACCAGTTCGAGCGCATCCTGAATGACTCGGCCTTTATCCGTCTGGAGCGGTTGACCACCGATGAGATAGTCGGCACACCGCAGCAGGCCGGATTGATTGAAAAGTATTTTTCTCTTTCGCAGCAGGACACGACCACACTGAAGGATATACAGATGAGCGCGTCGGAGATGCGCATCGGGGATGATATCCTCTGCGTACATACGCTTTCCGATGTGGATGATCTTCCCGGTTCCGTCCAGACGGATACCCGGTATGAGAAATACTCCACCGACCGCAGCGACTGCCGTCTAAGTTTTGCCGCTCCGGTGGGGCTAATGCTCTCCTGTAACCATATTTACAACCAGTTCCTGTTCATCGATGATTCGGCAGAAATCCTGCAACGCTTTGAGAAGACGGCACGCAACATGCACTCGCTTTCCAAATACAGCCGAGCCAACCAACTTAACAAGCAGTGGATTGATGCCTACCTGGACGAGGCGCATTCCTTCGGGCTGACCGCCATCCGTTGCCATTGCAATGTCATGGCATGGTCGGACAGCCGGGAGAAGCTCAAGGTGATAAAGAACGATACCGGTTCTGCTCTGGCCCTGATGGGATGCAAGCCCCGTTATAATACCATTGACGCACCTGCCTTGTATTGGGCAGGTATTCCGGGAGGCGAGGGCGATTTCCCTTCCGAGGAGTCCTTTTTCACTTTCGTCGAACAGGGAGTCTGCTTCTTTACGGAAGAGACGAACTATGCGGATTCCCTGTCGCCATTCGGTATCAAGATGGCAGACCGGACAAACGGGAAGCCCCTGCATCTGGATATTTCGGACGAACCGATGCGTCGTGGTATTACAACCAACCGTAACAAGCTGGTCATCGGGCCTTCCGGTTCGGGCAAGTCATTTTTTATGAACCATCTTGTGAGACAGTATTGGGAACAGAATACCCACATTATATTGATCGACATCGGTAACAGTTACAAGGGATTATGTGACCTGATTCACCAGCGCACAAACGGTGAGGATGGCATATATTATACGTATAGTGAAAAACATCCGATAGCTTTTAATCCATTTTTCACCGAAGGTGCGCCCATAATGGAAGCGTAGTAAATATCTCTTTAGCAAGAGATTAGGTTAGAGTTCAAATTTCATAAATGTAACAAAATGAAAAGGAAACCTACTCCCAGCCAACTTATCCTAAAGGGAAACCCGAGGGGGAGTGCAGCATGTTGGAAAAGCGATAAGTCAACAAATTGTCATGTTGCGACTGAATTGCGAGGGGGAACGATAGACACGAGGATGAAGCCTGATTGGTTGAACGATAGCTCAGTGGCAAATGAAGAAGCGATGGCGAAAGACAATTATATACGCCATACTGTGATACCTTTTCTCAGTCGTTCGGGAGAAGAGGCAAGAACTAATTACAGCACAACCGTAATAAACGGAGAAAAGAGCGAACGTCGCATCCGACAGTCTATCACGCTAATAGTTATTACGCTAACTAAATGGGGATTGCCTAAACCGAAACGCCGTAAGGCTATAGAGTTTGCTCTTGAATATTCGGCATGGCAACGGAGCTTCCATAGTAGTCCGAACAGGGGAAAGCCTTGTACATGGCGAAGGGAAGCAGTTGATAATTTTAATATAAATCAAAGGAAAACGTGAGAGACGTATGAGAAATCCAGAGAAAGTATTAAACACTTTATGTTTACACAGCAAAGTTTCGGACTATAAGTACGAAAGACTGTATCGTATCCTATTCAATGAAGATATGTTTTATGTTGCTTATCAGCGTATATACGCCAAGCAAGGTAACATGACATCAGGTGCAGATGGCAAAACAATAGACCAAATGAGCATTCAGAGAATAGAACATATTATTGAAAGTCTTAAAAATGAGACTTATCAACCCAAACCTGCAAAGAGGGTATATATTCCCAAAAAGAATGGCGGAAACCGTCCATTGGGAATACCATCTTTTGAGGATAAGTTAGTGCAAGAGGTAGCACGTATGATATTAGAAGCTATTTATGAGGGGCATTTTGAAAGCACCTCACACGGCTTCAGACCATACAAAAGTTGCCATACTGCATTAACACATATTCAACATCAGTTCACAGGAACACGTTGGTTTATAGAAGGAGACATTAAAGGTTTCTTTGATAATATAAACCACAACATACTGATAGATACTCTTCGAGAACGAATATCAGATGAACGTTTCCTAAGGTTGGTGAGAAAGTTTCTCAATGCAGGATATGTTGATAATTGGAAATATAACCGCACATACTCAGGAACACCTCAAGGTGGAATTATTAGCCCAATATTGGCTAACATCTATCTCGACAAGTTCGATAAGTACATAAACGAGTATATTGAAAGGTTCAATAAAGGTGAGAAAAAAAGACGTAATGCAGTCTACTTTCAAAAGAATACCCAAGCGGTAAATCTAAGAAAGAAACTTAAAGTAGAAACTGACCCTTGTGTAAAGGCAGAGCTAACAGAAAAAGCAAAGAAATTACAAATAGAGATGCGTAATATACCATGTAGTCATGATATGGACGAAAATTACAGAAGAATGAAGTATGTAAGATATGCAGATGACTTCATCATTGGAGTTATTGGTTCTAAAGTAGATTGCGAAAAGATTAAAGCTGACATCACGAAATACATGAGCGATGTTCTTAATCTTGAACTCTCAGCAGAGAAAACGTTGATAACCCATGCACAAGACACTGCAAAATTTCTTGGGTATGAACTCTCTGTGAGGAAATCCTATGCGATGAAACGAAATCGTAAAGGAGTTCTCCAGCGTGATTTTAATGGTAGAGTTGTGCTTACGCTGCCAATAGAGACCGTAAAGAAGAAGCTAAAAGAGTACGATGCCATAAGTTTCGAGCAAGCAAACGGCAAAGAAATCTGGAAGCCAAAATCCCGGTCACATTTAACAGCTATGCAACCACACGATATATTAGCCCAATTCAATTGGGAAATACGTGGGTTCTATAACTATTACAGTATTGCTAATAATGTATCTGCCACATGTTCTAAGTTTGGTTACATCATGGAGTACAGTATGTATCTAACACTTGCTCAAAAGCTAAGAAGTACAATAAGCAAGTTGAAGAAAAAGTACGAGACAAACAAGCAGTTTATAATCCCATACAAGGATGATAAAGGGCGACAACAGTACCGAATACTGTATGATGATGGATTTAAACGCCAAACAACAAACGCAAACACAAATTGCGACACACAACCATTTACCGTAATTGTGCCACCTCCAACATTGGTGGAGAGGCTCAAAACTAATCGTTGTGAACTCTGCGGAGTAGAAAGTCCTACTGTTATGCACCACGTCCGTACACTCAAAACTCTATCAAAGGAGTACGAATGGAACAGAATAATGCTAAACAGAAACCGAAAAACTCTCGCTGTATGTCCAAGTTGCAACGCAAAGATACAAGAACATGAAAAATAAAGTGCATTTATCAACGGAGAGCCGTATACATCGAGAGGTGTACGTACGGTTCGGGGGCAGGCTCTCGAAAACCTGTCGTAGCAATACGACAAGGCGTCGAGTGCCGAGCCTACACAAGGTCTTTGACCTGGAAAAGAAAGAGTCCATTAAAACGCTGATCATGTCGCTCTGGAAAAGGGATACGGAAGTCATTACCCGTGCCGAGGAAGTAGCACTCTCAATGGCGGTTAACCTGTTCCTTGAAAAGATAAAGGAGGACAATGAGCTGGTTCCTTCCTTTAATACTTTCTACGAGTTCGTACAGGGAGAGTTCCGTGGAATACTGGAGGAGAAGCATTACCGCGAGAAGGATTTCGATCTCACTAACTTTCTGAATGTATTGGCTCCTTATTATCGTGGTGGAGAGTACGATTATCTGCTGAACTCCGACGAGCAGCTCGACCTCTTGAACAAGCGTTTTGTGGTATTTGAAATTGACGAAATTAAGGAGCATAAAATTCTTTTTCCGGTAGTCACTGTCATCATTATGGAGGCTTTCATAAACAAAATGAGACGTTTGCATGGGGTGCGAAAGATGATAGTTGTAGAGGAGGCTTGGAAGGCAATCGCACGTGAAGGCATGGCTGACTATATAAAGTTTTTATGTGCGCCCGTAAAGGTTGCATCGTAAATATCTCTTTGGCAAGAGATTAGGAAAGTGTTCTTTGAAAATGACCTATCATCAGCCGACTTATCTGTTTCGGGAAAACTTAACCGAGCAGGGAGTGTAGCATGTCGGAAAAGTCATAAGTCAGTTAGTTACCAAACTGCGACTGAATGGCGAGATGAAAAGATAGATATGAGGATAAAGTCCGAATTGATTGAACGATAGTCCGAATGGTCCCCCTTGAGGCTATGGCGTAAGGTAACTATCAATCGCCATATCGTGATACTACTTCAGTGTATAGGAATGAAGGTAGCAAGAACTTATCACGACACAACCGCAGTAAGCGAGTAAAGGACGGAAGTCGTATCCGACAATCTATCATGCCAACAGTTACGATGTAATAAACGGGGATTACCTATCCCGAAGTGCCGAAAGGCTATTAGGTTCGACCTATGAAAATTCGGAGTGGTAACGGAGCTTCCATAGTAGTTTGAGCAAGGTAACGCCTTGTACATGGCGAAGGGAAGCAGCTAATTATTAATACAATTAACGGAAAATGTGAGAGACATTATGAGAAGTCCAGAAAGAGTATTAAACAGTCTATCAGAACACAGTAAGGATGCAAGCTATAAGTTTGAACGTCTTTACAGAATTTTGTTCAATGAGGAAATGTTCTACGTTGCCTATCAGCGTATCTACGCTAAAGAGGGTAACATGACTAAAGGTTCAGACGGTCAGACCATTGACAACATGAGCCTGAAACGAATTGAAAAGTTGATTGATACGTTAAAAGATGAAACGTACCAGCCCCAACCGTCAAAGAGGGTGTACATACCGAAGAAAAACGGTAAGAAAAGACCTCTTGGCGTGCCGACTTTCAATGACAAGTTGATACAAGAAGTAGTAAGAATGGTACTGGAAGCCATATACGAGGGAAATTTTGAATACACCTCGCATGGTTTCCGTCCCAATCGAAGCTGCCATACTGCATTAACTCATATCCAAAAGGAGTTTAATGGTGCAAAATGGTTTGTGGAGGGAGACATAAAAGGCTTCTTTGATAATATAAACCATGATGTATTGATAAACATTCTCTTGGAGCGTATTGCGGATGAACGCTTCATCCGATTGATACGCAAGTTTATGAAAGCGGGATATATCGAAGACTGGCAATTCCACAATACTTACAGTGGCACACCGCAAGGGGGTATCATCAGCCCGATATTGGCTAATATATACCTTGACAAGCTGGATAAGTATATAAAGGAATACACAGCCAAATTCGACAAAGGGAAGAAACGAAAATTCAGTAGAGAAAGTATGGACTTTGGCAATGCAAGAAAACGTATTGTGCGAAGATTGAAGTTCGTAAAAGACGAAAGGCAAAGGACAAAGCTAATCCTTGAACTGAAAGCAATAGAACAAGGACGGGCTAAATATCCCAACGGCGAAGAAATGGATGCCGATTACAGAAGAATGAAATATGCAAGATATGCAGATGATTTTCTTGTGGGAATTATCGGAAGCAAGCAGGATGCGCAACAGATAAAAGAAGATATTAAAAACTTCCTTGCTGACAGACTGGCATTGGAGCTGTCCGATGAAAAGACACTTGTCACTCACACGGAAAGACCGGCCAAGTTTCTCGGATATGAAATCACTGTAAGAAAGTCCAATGACCAAAGACGGGATAAACGGGGTAGATTGAGAAGAACCTATGGTAAAAGGGTCTGCTTGAATGTCAGTACGGAAACAGTCCGTAAAAAACTTTTCGATTGGGGAGTATTGGAACTGACAAACCGTAACGGAAAGGAAATATGGAAACCGAAATGTAAATCGGGACTGATATTCAATGACGACCTTGAAATCCTTGATAGTTATAATCGGGAAATCGTGGGGTTCTATAATTACTACTCCATAGCCAACAACTGCGCCCATGCCTTGAATAATTTCAAGTACATCATGGAATACAGCATGTACAAAACGTTTGCAGGCAAATATAAGTGCCGAACACGTAAGGTAAACAAGAAATATCGTAAGAACGGTAGGTTTATCGTAACGCACATGACTAAAACTGGTGTAAAGGAAAGATACTTTTACGACGGTGGCTTCAAACGAAAGAAGCCCACCTATAAATCGGAATGTGACATTATGCCACGAACAATTTATACTGCGGGGCGGATAAGCCTTGTTGAAAGGCTGAAAGCCCGTGAGTGTGAATTATGTGGAGCGACAGACGACCTTGTTATGCACCATGTAAGGAAACTAAAGAACTTGCAGGGAAAGGAAAGCTGGGAACGACACATGATTGCCCGTAAACGCAAGACGATTGCCGTGTGCAGGAGTTGTCACAAGAAGATACATGACGGAAAGATAGACTGAAATTAGTGGAGAGCCGGATACGCTGAGAGGTGTAAGTCCGGTTCGGGGGCGAGCATTTGGAAACCTACCATAGAAATATGATAAGGCGCTGGGTGCTTAGCCTACACAAAACGGTTAGAAAGTATTTTGGTGAGGCCGTTGTCGTCACTCAAGAACTGGACGATATTGTATCAAGTCCCATTATCAAAGACACCATTATCAACAATGCCGATTGTAAGATTCTGCTGGATCAGCGAAAGTATATTAACAAGTTTGACTCCGTACAGTCCCTGCTCGGATTGACCGACAAAGAGAAAGGGCAGATATTGTCTATCAATCAGTCCAACGATCCGGCACGGAAGTATAAGGAGGTTTGAATAGGCTTGGGAGGTGTCCGGTCCGCTGTCTATGCCACAGAAACCTCTGTCGAGGAGTATCTCACCTATACCACGGAAGAAACCGAAAAACTGGAAGTCACACAAATGACAGAGAAGCTGGGCGGCAATATGGAGCAGGCTATCCGAATGTTGGCAAGTGAGAAGAAAAAGAAAAAATAAACGATTAAAATAAAGAAGCAATGAGAAAGAGAATTATAAGCATGTTGTTTGTCCTGTCGGCCTTTATAGTACCGGCAAGCGTACAGGCACAGTGGGTGGTGTCCGATCCGGGCAACCTCGTCCAGGGTATCGTGAACAGTGTCAACGAAATAGTGGAGACCTCGGAAACGGCGCAGAATGCCCTCTCCACATGGAAGGAGACCTCAAAGATTTTCGAGCAGGGGCGTGAGTATTACGACAAGCTGCGCAAAGTGAACGACCTGATCAGCGGCAGCGAGAAAGTCAAGGAGTCCGTCCTGATGCTCGGTGATATCTCCGAGATTTACGTGAACAATTTCGGCAAGATGCTAACCGACAAGAATTTCAGCCAGCGGGAGCTGAATGCGATAGCTGCCGGTTATAACACCATCATGAAGAAGAGCAGCCGCAGCATTACCGAGCTGAAGAATATCATCAATCCCACCGGCATGTCCATGAACGACAAGGAACGCATTGACCTGGTGAACCGGGTATACAGGGAAATGACACATTACAAGGAATTGGCCAACTACTACACCCGCAAGAACCTGCATGTATCCTACCTGCGTGCCAAGGAGAAGAACGAGCAGCAACAGGTATTTGACCTGTACGGCAAGGATGAGCGTTATTGGTAGTCTACAATTTTAAAAGAATCAATTATGGTATTATTATCCATTTCATTTGAAAATATGCACCAGATTCTTCGGAATCTCTATGATACGATGACCAAACTCTGCCACCCGATGATGGACATGGCGATGGCACTCGCTGCATTAGGAGCTTTGTTCTATATCGCTTACCGTGTCTGGCAGTCGCTCTCCCGTGCGGAGCCCATCGATGTCTTTTCGATGTTACGGCCTTTTGTCCTGGGCATGTGTATCCTTTTCTTTGACGTGATGGTGCTGGGAACTCTCAACGGTATCTTTAGCCCCATCGTTCAGGGAACCGGAATGCTGCTCCGTGACCAGACCTTCGACTTGCAGAAGTACCAGCAGGAGAAGGACAAGCTCCGTGCGGACATGATGGCTAAGACGATGATGACCGGACGTGTCTTTGCTTCCAATGAGGAGCTGGATGCGGAACTGGATAACATGGGCTGGAGTGAGGAGGAGCATACGGCCTTGCAGACCATGTATGAGGTTTCGTATGCCTTCTCCCTGCAAGGTATTGTCCAGATGGTCATGCGCAAATTGCTGGAGATTCTCTTCCAGTCCGCTTCGCTGGTCATCGACACGATCCGTACCTTTTTCCTGATAGTCCTAAGCATTTTGGGACCGATAGCCTTTGCCCTGAGTGTTTTTGACGGACTGCAGAACACGCTTGTCCAATGGCTGGCACGCTATATCAGTGTCTATCTCTGGCTACCGGTGGCTGATCTCTTCGGGGCGATGCTTGCCAAGATACAGACGCTAATCCTGCAGGAAGAGATGAACCTGATGGCCGATCCGATGAGTGTCATTGACGTGGACGGTTCCTCGGCCATCTATCTGATATTCATGGTCATCGGCATTATCGGATATTTTTGTGTGCCCACTGTTTCGAACTGGATTGTCCAAGCGGGAGGTATGAGTGCCTATAACCGGAATGTCAACAATACGACATCCAAGGTGACCAATGTAGCCGGTGCTGCGGCGGGTGCTTCGACGGGAAATGTCGGTGCCGTATTATTGAAAAAGTAGAAATTGAAAAAACATAAAATTATGGAATTTAAAAGTTTTAAAAACATCGAATCCTCGTTCAGGCAGATCCGCCTGTTCACGTTGGTCTTTCTGGGTATTTGTGCCTCACTGACTACGTATGCCATCTGAAAGTCCTACCTCTTTGCTAACCAGCAACGGGAGAAAGTATATGTATTGGATCAGGGCAAGTCACTCATAGTGGCGTTATCCCAAGATGCGGCATTGAACCGTCCGGTGGAGGCCCGCGAGCATGTGCGCCGCATGCATGAACTGTTCTTTACGCTGGCTCCCGATAAGGCCGCTATCGAATCCAATATCAACCGGGCCATGTATCTGGCGGACAAGAGTCTTTATAGTTATTACCGGGATTGGAACGAGAAAGGCTATTATAATCGTCTGATCAGCGGTAATATTAACCAGACTGTCCTGGTAGACAGCATGCAGTGTGATTTCGATAACTATCCGTACCGGATCACCACCTTTGCCCGGCAGATGATTATCCGAAACAGCAATATCACCGAGCGTTCCCTGGTCACCCGTTGCTTCCTGCAGAGTACGGTCAGGTCGGATAATAATCCGCAAGGCTTCATGGCGGAACGCTTTGAGATTTTGGAAAACAGGGATATAAGGACCGTTGAACGCTAATATATTAAGGTAATGAAAAGCAGGAAGATAAAGACAGAGATCAGCGAAAAACTGAAGAACGTTTGCGAGGAGCTGTCCGAAAAAGAGCGTAAGGGAGTGCTTGTGGGCATGCTGGTTACCAGTACCGTTCTATGTGGTATCACCGTAGCACGCGCTTTCGGGCGTTTTCTCTCTCACGGCACACAAAAGGAGTTGCCGTTTGTCCATCCGGTGGACTCCCTCCACCGGGCGGATAAAGACAGTATAATGTATCACCCTAAAACCAACGAGTAATGGAAGATAAAGATTTGGAAAAGCCCGAAGCGGCAGAAGAAACGGCGGTACAGCCGGAAAACGGCAGAGCCTTGAAGGAAGAACCTGAAAAAGAGAAGAAGGTGCTCACACCGGAAGAGATGGAAAAAAGAAGGAAGTTCATTGTGATTCCGGCCTTTGTGCTGGTCTTCCTGGGAGTCATGTACTGAATATTTGCCCCCTCCGGCAAGGAAAACGAGACGGAAGCCCCCGGAAATTCAGGATTCAATGTGAACGTACCCGAACCTACCACTGCCAAACTGGTGGATAAGAAGACCGCTGCCTATGAGAAGCAACAGGCGGAAGTGGAGGAAGAAAGCCGGATGAAGTCGTTGGAGCAGCTTGCCGGGACATTAATGAACGAAGGAAAGGGGGCATCCGATACCGGTGAAAAAGAAAAGGACGGAGACCGGTTGCAACAGTCCGTTAATACCTACGAGCAAATCTCCGGGCAGTTGAATGACTTCTATGAGACTCCCAAAGAGACGGCAAACAGCGATTTGGAAAGAAAAGTAGATGAACTGAACAAAAAGCTGGAAGAGGCGGAAAAGGAGAAGAACAAGGCGGCTACCCGAGAAGAACTGATGGAGCGGTCCTACAAGATGGCGGCAAAGTATCTGAACCCGGATAAGGATACGGTCCAGGAGAAAGCTGTCGGAAAAGAACCCACGGAAACTGTTCCGGTTCAGCGGGCGGAGTATCAGACGACCTCCGGCCTTTCACAACCTGTTACGGATTCCGCCTATATCGCTTCGCTTACTGTCGAGAGGAATTACGGTTTTAATACTGCTGTCGGGAACAGCTACCAAATGGGGACGAATACCATCGCCGCCTGCATTTCGGAGAACCAGATCATTGAACAGGGAGGCAGGGTAAAACTCCGGTTGCTGCAACCTCTACAAGCCGGCAACATTACCGTTCCGGAGAACAGTCTGGTAACAGGTGCGGCGGTCATACAGGGAGAGCGTCTGGATATCCTGATCAGCAGCATCGAGTATGCCGGGAATATCATTCCTGTTCAGTTGGCGACTTACGATATAGACGGGCAGAAAGGTATTTTCGTTCCCGGATCGGAAACCCGCAATGCGGCAAAGGATGCGGCTGGAACGGTCAGCGAGAGCATGGGAAACAGCGTTTCGTTTGCACGTTCTGCCGGACAGCAGGTGGTCATGGACCTGACGCGCGGAGTCATGCAGGGCGGCACGCGGTTGATCGCCGGACGGGTTCGCGCGGTCAAGGTGACACTGAAAGCCGGATATAAGGTGCTGCTGGTCACAAAGAGACAATAACGGATTATTCACTTTAATAAAAAAGACAAGACAATGAAAATAGTTATAGCATTCTTGATGGCTGTTCTGGCCTCGGTATCCGGTTTTTCACAGGAGGAAAGGCCGGTAAATCCCGTCAGGATTCTGACGGCGGGCCAGCATATCATCCCTTATAAAATAGAGGTCACTTTTGGGAAGACGGTGCATATCCTCTTCCCTTCGGAAGTGCGCTACGTGGATTTGGGCAGTAACAATATCATCGCAGGCAAGGCTGACGGAGTCGAGAACGTGGTACGTGTCAAAGCGGCGGTGAAGGAGTTTCCGGGAGAGACGAACTTCTCCGTGATTACAGGAGACGGCTCTTTCTTTTCCTTCAATGTCGTTTATAAGGAAGAGCCTTCCACACTGAATATCAATATGGACCAGTGGATGAACCCGGACGAGGGAGAAAAGAAAGGAGGCAGCTCCATCCGTGTCACGGAACTGGGCGAGGAAGATCCGACGGTCATTGCCAGCGTGATGTACACCATCCACCGGCTGGACCGTAGGGACGTGAAGCATATCGGATGCAGGCAGTTCGGGATGCAGGCTCTTTTAAAGGGCATTTATGTGCATAAGGACCTGATCTTCTTCCATGTTTCCCTGACGAACAATTCCAATGTGCCTTTCGATGTGGATTTCGTGCGATTTAAGATAGTGGATAAGAAGATAGCCAAAAGGACGGCTCAGCAGGAAACTTATATTGAACCGGTACGCACGCTCAATGCCCTGACACGCATCGAAGGAAAGAGCACGGGACGGATCGTGTATGCCTTTCCGAAAATTGTCATTCCTGACGACAAGTTGCTGGAAGTGGAAATTTACGAGAAAGGGGGAGGCCGTCACCAGCGGTTCTATATTGAGAACAGTGACCTGGTGGACGCGCGTATTGTGAATGAATTAATCGGTGAGTAATCATGAAAAGAGTTTTATTTATTTTGTTATGCATTTGTCTGCCCTTTGTGGCAGGCAAATCTTTTGCCCAGCGTTACCTGCCGGGGCAGAAAGGTATCCAGCTTACGTTAGGCGGTGTAGACGACTTCGGTTCAAATGTGAAGCATCTGCATGGTAATTTCCAGGTCGGACTGGCTCTGAGTCGGTATAACCGGAACCATTCCCGCTGGCTGTTCGGGGCGGATTATGTGAAAAAGCACTATTCCTATAAGGATGTTGCGATCCCCAAAGCGCAGTTTACCGGGGAGGTAGGTTATTTCGTGCCGTTCATCTCGGACCGTGGTAAGAACGTGTTCTTCTCTGCCGGTCTTTCCGCTCTGGCGGGTTATGAGACGACCAACTGGAACTGCAAGCTGCTCTATGACGGGGCGACTTTAAAGAATGACGGATGCTTCATTTATGGTTTTGCCCCGGCTTTCGAGATGGAGGCGTTCCTTTCCGACAGGCTGGTTTTTCTTTTCAATGTCCGCCAGAGGATATTCTTCGGATCATCCGTGGGGAATTTCCACACGGTGGCAGCTGTCGGTGTCAAGTACATTTTCAATTAGCAGCAACAGTATGGAACAAGGCAATTGGAACGTGGATGAGATGCTTCATTGGCTGGATATGAAAATAAACCGGGAAGACCGGAACATACGTGAACAAAGCAAGAAGATGAATGAGAATTTCCTACACTTTTTCGAATGGAATGCGGAGAGCCTGTATAAGTCTCATTTTATGTCCGGGTGTTATAAGATACTCCGGCAGGCGGTGGACGGGGCAAAGGGCATGGATACGGTTTGGAATATTGTTGAGGACAACATTGCTTACTGTGAGAACAAACTGTTGAACGGTCAGGTGGATTGTAACAGTTCCAGCCGGACAACGAATGTTGCCCATTTCCTGAAGTTGGAGTGTATGCAGCAGTTAGTTAGGGATTACCGGGAATTCGCGAATATCCTTGCGCAAACGCCTCCCGAAGAGAATTTGCAACAGACGGCTAATAAAACAGAAAAGAAGAGAGAAGAGCCGCCTGAAAGAAAGATAAAAACGGGCATCAGGCGTTAGCCGACAACGGACTCAATCAAGTAAATTATTCATTTAGTAATACGTAAAATCATGAAGATGAAATTAATAATAAGTGGTATCATGCTCACATTGCTTTGCCTGCTGGGTGGCTGTGATGATAAATTGGAAGTACAGCAGGCTTATGATTTCTCGCTAACGTCCTGGTATCTCCAGAAGACCATTTCCCCGGATGAGACCGTGGAGATTCGTCTGACACTCAATCGTAGCGGAAACTATGAGGAAGCCGGCTATCAAATCGGTTATATACAGATGGAGGGTAGCGGCGAGGTGTACGACAAGAAGAAGGTCTATCTGGTGAACCGGGAGATGCAACCGTTGGATTCGATAGCGGAGTTGGATGACAGCGATCCCTGCCGCCAGGTATTCACGCTCTTCTATCATAACCGAAGCAGCAAGAATGCGGAAATTAAATTCGTGATAGCGGATAATTTCCATCAGGAAAGAGAACTGGATATATCCTTTCAGAGCGAAACTGAAACGGACATGGAACTATAAATCGGACAACAATGGATAAAAGTGATTTAAGGATCGAACAATTGCAGCAATATCTTGACAAGAAGAAAGGGGTTGTGGAAAGCGATATAAAAGAGTATAACCAGCAACTGGGAAAAAACTATCTTCATTTCTTTGACTGGCATGCCGATGACTTGTATAAGGCCTGTTATATGGATAAGAATTATAAGGCCATTCAGGAGGCGATTGATATCGCTGAAACGCCGAAGGACATTGAAGGCTATTTGAAGCGTTGTACCCTGTATATAGAAGAAGATCTCCTGAACGGTCCGCTTGTCAAGAAAAGTACCAACCCGATGTCGAATATGGCCCATTCCCTGGAGATGGAATGCAAACAGGAGTTACTGAAGGACCTCCGGTATTTAAACAGGCTTCTTCAGAGTGAGACTGTAAGTGAAAGAATAAGGCCGCAAGAAGCACCCCGACAAGAAATTGTGCCTGTGAAAGAAAAGAAGAAAACGGGACCACGGTTGAGATAGTATCAATTGAAAGCAATAAAAAAGCTACTGAATTTTTGTTTCAGTAGCTTTTTTATTTATCCCGGTCTTATATTCCGGCTATACCAGATAAGCCTCAAAAAGATAATGTATGAATAACCGGCCCTTTTCCGTCCAGACCGTCAACATGGCCGTGCCTGTTTCTCCTGTGCGGCTTTCCCATACATGGGTCCGGGTTGCTGTATAGCCTTGATTCTGGTAAGGAGCTTTGAGCAGCCACTGACCGGATTGACGGAACTGGATGCCTGCCCATCGGAGCCGCTTGTTCAACATTCCGGCAGTCATTCCCAATTCTTTCGCTATCTGTGTGGTCGTGTAGGTGCTTTGGGATTGCAGGACTTTGTCGTAATACTGAACTTTTGGGGCCTGTAGCTTGAGTTTCAGGATAGCATAGTTGTTCTCCTTCTCCAATGCTGAAATACGGCTGTCTCGCTCTTTTATACGGTTCTGTGCGAGCAATATGGCACGCGCAAGCAGTTCATTATCCGTTTCGCCATTCTTCTTAAGAAGATAGCCACCGTTCTTTAGTGTTTCGGGAACCAGTTCATCAAATATCCAGCTTTCGAATTTCTCAGCGGAAGGCAGCTTGCTACCGGCAATCAGCCGGTATACGTTTCCTTCGCTGATGTACTTGATTTTCTGGACGGCACTGCGTGTAGGGGTGTCGTAAACCACGACACCCATTGGTTTACAATGTCTTACGACGGCATCTCTCGGATTGGAGTAGCCAAGTGCGGCGGCAACATCCGAGGCGCAGAACCATATTTTCCCGTCAATTTCCAGTGTCCGGATGCGTCCGAACTCGGGATGTTCAAATATCGAAACTTTATTCATGACTGTTTAATTTATAGGTTTCTTCTATTGCTTTAAATATCTCGTAGACTACCTGGGGGACGATAGCGTTCCCGTATCCTTTAATGGATGCCTGTCTTCACCGAGAAAAGGAGATACCGTCCAATCGGGTGGAAAGCCCATCATCTCGGCTACAAACAGGGGATTGAGTTGGAAACTCTTTCCAGTCCGGGCGAAGAAATCCGGAAGGCTGTTCTTCTGTGGTATCTTTCCCCGTTTCTTCAGGTTCTCCAGTGAAGGTGCGCCTTTCCAATCCCGCGCTGTCGGTGTCGGCATCACTTGTCCTTCTGCCAGCCATTGTAGGATCGATTCTTCCAGATTGTTCCCGTCCGTGTTTTCCAGCTCAGTATTGTCCGGTATCGGTTCCGGTAGTATCCCGTAAAAGTCCAGAAAATCCGTCAGGCCGTTGGGATTCTTCTCTCCGGCTATCTGGGCATGGGGTGAGGATAAATTCATCGATTTCCATTTCCTGACTCTTTCGGCATGGTGTATCTCTGTTGCCACTGGCGTTGGCAGAAGCATCCCATGGATTATCTCCGGTAGTCCCTGCTGCCTGCTGCCCGGCCCCCTGCGCTTGTAGTCCTGTGCCGTCACGGTGGGCAATAAACCAAACTCTATCCCGTCTGTGAGGTGCACCGACGGAACAAGCCGGTATAAGTACCGGCTGGACGGAATATCCTTCGCGTTCAAGATCACGGCAAATGGTTTCAACAACATATTGCTGTCGTCTTTTAAATACAGGCTCACTCTCTCCGAATAGAGTGGATTGACTTCCCACTTCAGTCTCCTGACCGGGCTGTACCATCGTGAGGATGCCAGCAACGTTCTCACCAATGACCCAATCGGGCCTGATCTTATGTATGGCCCTGAGCATGTGAGGCCAGAGATAGCGGTTATCATCCGCTCCCTTTCTTTGGCCTGCGACGGAGAATGGTTGACAAGGAAAACCTCCTGTAAGGACATTGATTTTTCCTCTCCATTCCCTGAAATCTGTCGTTGTGACATCTGTATAACTTTTCGCATCTTTAAACCAGTAATTTAGAATGGTATTACAAAAATCGTCTATCTCGCAATGGAAGGCATTCTGCCATCCCATTCATTCGGCAGCCAGGTCTGGGGCGCCGAATCCACTAAACAGGGAAGCGTGTACCAGACGCTTCCGCTGTTTCTTGTCTTGCTCTTCTTCTTTCATTGTTTATTCATTATTTAGAGGTTCGAGGTTCATTACTTTTTTGTCGATCTTACGATAGATGCTCCCCATCTCCAGCATATTTTCCAATCGGAGCAGGTCCGTGATTTCATAGACGGTCATCCCTTTCTGTGTCGTGAAGCGGATATATCCTTTCTGTCGCTGTATCTCCACTTCTTCGGGAGTCATGTGCAGGACTTCACAGATTTCCTGCAAGGTCAGGGTAAGGCTTACTTCCTTAACTGTGTAGATGTAAGTCAGGATGTTCAGCATCTGGAGGCATTTGCGGTGTGATTTGACGAGTGCTGCGAATTTGTTTCGTTCTATGACGATTACTTTACTTTGATTTTCCATGTGAATTTTTATTTATGAGTTAATAGAATCGGATATGAAATCTTCGTTTAGACATTCTTCTCTCAGGAATTTATATACGTCAGAAGCCCAGAAGTAAATCTTGCCGCTGAGTTTGAAAAATGGGAGTTTCCCGGAATTACGCCAGCGGATCAGTGTCCGGTCGCATACTTTCAGCATCAGGCGCATATCCCGGCTGTCCAGCATTTGCTTACCGTTGAAACTGGTTACTGCTTCCAGAGCCGTTTCCAGCTTGGCAATCAGTTTTCGTTGTTCCTCAAAGTTGTCCTTTATCATTGCTTTGAGTATCTCAATATCATTTCTGTTCTCTTCCATACAATATTCCTTTGTTCTAATGGGTTATTTTTCTTTCTTCGGTTGCAAAGTTTTCAAAATTAGGCATGAAAAAATAGGGCTGACGGTAACCGCCAGCCCCACATTTTCCTTGTAACTCACTTGGTATCAATGTGAATTTTCAGAATATTTTTTCTTCATCAGGATAGAAAGGGGAATACACGCAATTCTCCTTCTTAAAAAAGAGACTGATAGAATGACAGAGGATATCGGATAAAAAAGGGCTGACAATTAATTGTCAACCCTTCTATAAATATGCTATGATTAACTTGGAAGCATCAAAAACATTGCTTACCTTTGTGTTACAGAGATATTTGAAATTATGCAGAGCAATGCAATGTGTAGCTGAACTTCCACTACTATATCGTTACCTGCATCTTTATAAAAACACTTTTAATCGCTGATTTATAAAAGATTAAAACGAACTACACTCTTTTAAGCCTTGAAACAAAGTGTTTCAACGCAGGAAACAAAAAGTACCGTGCCGGGAAACTATTTTTATGACCGATTAATAGCTGATCTTTACTCCGGCAAAGAAACTTCTCGGCAAAGAAGGACCGTAAATATAACCGGAATCCCGGTTAGCTCCTCTGTCAAAGTCCTTCTGATAAGACTCAAAAATATTCTGAACTCCGCCGTTTAATTGCAAATCAACCGTTTTGTATAACTTGAAGTCATAAGCCAGTTTCACTCCCAAATCAAAGAAACGAGGTGTTCTGATTGCTTCCGCTTTTCTTTCAGGCATTTTACCCAGTTCGGCATTCTCGGCGGTGATATCCATACGTTGCACCAACATCCTGCCGGTATAGGTTCCTGACAAAGCAATAGATAAAGGTTTGATGGGGGTACAAGTAGCAGTGAAATAACCGTATGTATCGGGAGTACGGAAAATCTTCTTTTCTGCCGGTGCATCGTCATGCCACTTATGCGGTTCATCGTACCGGCTACGTTGTAAAGTTAATCCCGCTTGTATTTGCAGGATAGAAAGATAAGCCACTTTACCTTCCAGTGTCAATCCCATCACTTTAGCACCGGGGCCATTGCTACGTGTTTTCACTAATATACCATCACCACGGTCGTAAGGTTTGCCCAATACAAAAACATCGGTCAGTCTTGTATAAAAACCCTCAATCAACAAATTCGTCTGGAATGCTCCGAAACGATGATACATATCTGCAGAAACACTGAAACTTTGGGATTTCTCTTCTTTCAAATCCTTTGCACGCTCGATCATAGCCACCGTTCCGCCCACATTTTCAATATGCATATCCTCATCAAAAGCCTGCGGAGCACGAAATCCGGAAGAATAGCTTAAACGCAGGTTAATATTCTGGGTAGGATTAAAACGCAAGTTGGCACGGGGACTAAAGATCACATTATCCACCATATTATGCTTATCCAGACGACCACCAATCAGAATCCCCCAACGGTCGTTCTTCCATTCGTTCTGCAGAAAAGCACTGTAAATATTCACCGTCTGATCCGTGTGACGGTTATATCCCCACATGTTATCTTTTAGGCGGTCACGGTTATATTCAAGCCCTGCCGTGAGATCAGAAGGCATAAAAAAGCACTTGTCAAACGTATGTACGTATTGTGCACCACCCATAGCGGTTAAATCCGTTGTCTTTCCATAGGCTTTCAGAGGATCGTTACCCGGTCCGTAATAACTGTCCCGGTCTGTATTGGCAGCCGATGCAAAAACACTTAGACGGTTCTTTTCATCCGGAGAGAAATAATCGAATTTCAAACTTCCACCATCAATAGAATGTTGCAACTGCTCCGCAATATGCGCTTCGTGAGGAGGACGGTTCAACATATCCCCTCCACGACGGAATTCCTGCATGTGGTGATATTCAAAGGTCAGTTTGGAATAAGTACTTGTTTTCAGATAAGAGCGGAAACCCACTGTCTGATTCTTCAATTTGGGCAGTTCGGTAAATCCGTCTCCGTCATAATCATATCCCGACCGATAACGGTTCTGACCAAAGATATACAATCCGGCACGATGATCGTCCGTCACCAATGAAGCATTCAGCGAGGTGTTGTTATCGAATGAGGAGCTTCCTCCTAAAGAAGTTATGGTGTGCGACAGCTGACCCGAATTACGTAAAGGCTCTTTGGTGATTATATTAATCGTTCCTGCAATAGCTGAAGAACCGAACAAGGCGGAGCCTCCCCCACGCATCACTTCTACACGTTCAATCATACTGGCAGGAATCTGTTCCAGTCCATACACTCCGGAAAGGGCGCTGAATACGGGACGCGAATCTATCAGAATTTGTGTATATGGTCCGTCCAGACCATTGATGCGGACTTGCTGGAAGCCACAATTCTGGCAATTTGTCTCCACACGCACTCCGGGCTGGAAGTTCAGTCCTTGTGATAAAGTGGAAGAATTGGTGGTTTCAAAAAGTTTCAGGTCGACAACATTCACCAAAGTAGGAGCCATACGACGTGTCGTTTCACTCCGGTTGGCGGAAACTACTACTCCGTCGAGAGCAATCGCATCCTCTTCTATTTCAAAATCTTCTTCCAGTGTCTTTCCTTTTTTCAGAGTTACGTTGCGGGTCACTGTCTTGTAACCTACTGAACTAACTTCCAGTATAAAATTTCCTTCCGGCAAATTCTTCAAAAAATAATGCCCGGTAGCATCGGTCACGGTTCCTATGGTCGTTCCTTTCAGTGCGATAGTGATGTACGGAAGATGTTCTTTCGTTTTTTTATCCAGTACATGACCTATTATATTCGCATCGGATTTCTTCAGTTCAGGGTAGTCCGGACGTTCAGCCAATGCGTATGACAAGACACAGCACAGGCCGACCAGGACTAAAAGATATTTCTTCATTGTCGTTAGTCTTTTAATGTTTTAATTCGAAAAATAATAATAAAGGGAAAGGGAAGCAGCGATCGTTAATCGTTGATCCTAATACATTAATACTGTTCCCCCAAAAAGATAGACTAAGCGATAGGAGGTGCTCTAAGAGATATTACGCCCGGACAAGAACGGTAAAATTGCTCAATTTGCGGGCGGACAAACAGGATGCATAATAGAGATAAAGCAGCAACAGAGAATGTTGGTATCAAACCGCTGTCGGTCACCAACACATGACTCAAGAGATGAATTAGTTGGAATTCAACCGTCGTATGGCTATGTTCGCTGCCTTTTTTAAATGGATGTGAATGGACAATTGTAACCCCGTTGACCACATGGGAGTGAGTAAACAAAGTGATTCCTGCCATGTACGAGATAAACAGTACAGGCAGAAACCACTTCATTATATGTAGGTACAATTGTTTCATTCGGTCATCTTGCACATTTATTCTGTGCACCTAAGTCAAGGTTTAGTTTGTTTTTTGCAAAGATAAGGATTGTCTCCATGCAAAACAATCCCTATTTATAACGATTTTAAATCTTAACCGAATTTTAATAACTTATCTTCACTCCGGCAAAGAAACTTCTCGGCAATGACGGACCATAGATATAACCGGAGTCACGGTCAGCCCCTTTGTCGAAGTCGTTCTGGTAGGCATTGAAAATATTCTGTACACCGGCATTTACCTGCAAGTTCATCGACTTGTAAAGTTTGAAATCATAGGCAGCCTTCAAACCGATATCGAAGAAGTCCTTCGTATTCACCGTTATCGGTTTTTCAAGGAATCCCGGAACTGGTTCGTGGGGAACCAGCATCGAACCGGTATATGTACCGGAAAGAGCGATAGATAATGGTTTTATCGGGGTATAGGTTGCTGTAAAATAACCGTAAGTATTCGGTGTACGCATCATTTTCTTTACAGCCGGAGCTTCTTTGTTCCATACATGCGGTTCGCTATAATGGCTCTGTTGCAGGGTGACTCCTGCCTGAACCTGGAATTTAGTCAGATACGCCATCTTTCCTTCCAATGTCAGTCCCATCACACGGGCTCCCGGTGCATTGTAGCGTGTACGTGTCAGGATTCCATCCACTACCTCTCCGTCGGTAAGGGCAAATACATCTGATAACTTTGTATAAAATCCTTCTACCAAAAAGTTAACCTGAAACGCACCAAAACGATGATAAATATCTGCCGAAGCACTCAAGCTCTGTGATCTTTCTTCTTTCAGATTATCGGCCAATTCAACCATCGCCACATTACCGCCTACATTCTCCACATGCAAATCCTCGTCGAAAGCCTGCGGAGCACGGAAACCGGATGAGTAGCTGAAACGAAGATTGATATTTTCCGTCGGATTATAACGCAGATTGGCACGCGGACTGAATATCACATGGTCAATCAGGTTATGTTTATCCAAACGACCGCCAATCAGAAATCCCCAATGCTCATTCTTCCATTCATTCTGAAAGAAAGCACTACCGATATTCACTTTTTGGTCTACTGTACGGTGGTATCCCCACATATTGTCTTCCAGTTTATCCTGATTGAATTCTATTCCGGCAGTCAGGTCAGCAGGCATGAAAATACATTTTCCGAAACTATAGACATATTGCGATCCTGCCATCCAGTTTAAGTCGGTAGTGTTTCCGTAAGCATTCGGATCTTGGCCGCCACCATAATAGCTGTCACGATTGATATGCTGCGCTGATGCAAACACATTGAAACGATGTTTCTCGTTAGGTGAGAAATAATCAAATCTCAGTCCTCCACCATTGATCGAGTGTTCGGTCTGTTCCGCTACATTCGCTTCGTGAGGTGGACGGTTCAACAAGTCTCCTCCCCTACGGAATTCTTCCATGTGGTGATATTCAAAAGTTAGTTTCGAATATGTCGTTGTTTTCAGGAATGAACGGAAACCGATGGTTTGGCCGTGTATCTTGGGAATTTCAGAATATCCGTCACCATCATGGTCATACGCGGAACGATGGCGATTCTGACCGAAGATATACAAACCGGCACGCTGGTCGTCCGTCACAAGTGATGCATTCAGCGCCGTACTGTTATCAAAAGCATCGCCATCACCAATACCTGTAATGGTATGCGATAACATACCGGAATTGCGCATCGGTTCTTTGGTAATGATATTGATTGTTCCGGCAATAGCAGACGAGCCGAACAAAGCAGATCCGCCTCCACGCATCACTTCCACACGTTCTATCATGCTGGCAGGAATCTGCTCGATGCCATACACACCGGAAAGTGCACTAAAAATAGGACGGGAATCGAGCAGGATTTGCGTATAAGGGCCATCCAGTCCATTGATACGCACTTGCTGGAAGCCGCAATTCTGACAATTAGACTCTACACGGACACCCGGCTGAAAGCTCAATCCTTGTGCCAAAGTCGTAGAATTGGTATTCTCAAAGATTTTCAGATCCACCACATTCACCAGTGTCGGAGCCAGGCGACGGGTAGTCTCGTTACGATTGGCAGATACTACTACGCCATCCAAGGCAACTGCATCTTCTTCTATCTCGAAATCTTCTTCCAATGTGCGCCCTTTCTTCAGCGTCACATTCCGTCTGACGGTTTTATACCCCACCGAACTAACTTCGAGCACAAAATTGCCTTCGGGAAGATTCTTCAAGAAATAATGCCCGGTAGCATCGGTTACCGTTCCGATGGTAGTACCTTTCAAGGCGACTGTTATATAGGGCAAGTGTTCTTTGGTGTTTTTATCAAGAATATGGCCAACGATATTGGCGTCTGACTTACGTAATTCAGGATGATTAGGATATTCATGAGCTTGTCCTTCAAGGGCAGGCAACAATGCGCAGCACAAGCAGACAAGCGAAAAGATGTATTTCTTCATTTTTCGTTTGTTATTAGTTTTCGATAAGTACTCACATGGATAGACAGATAATGCCCTACCTCATGCAAGGTACGGTATCATCATTCAAAGAATGGAGAAACGAATAGCCGGAGGTGCTCTAAGTCCCACTACCCCATGATACGGACAGTGATAGTGAGCATACGGCGAACGGCCGAGCAACAAATACAATAAGAAAGGAATAAAAAGGGAAAGAGCAAAAACTACGGCTGCACCGTCTGCCGTTAAATGAGACAGAAAATGAATCAGTAGCAGTTCGACTGTAGAGTGTTTATGTGCCGCCCCTTTCTTAAATGGGTGTGAATGGACGATTGTCACGCCATTGACCACATGCACGTGGGCAAAGAATGTGAAGCTTACCAGATACGACACAAACAGTATCGGTAAGAAGTAGCGTGTAATATTCAATAACAATCGTTTCACCTCATTTTTTCTTTGAGGCGGCAAAGATACGAACTATTTATTTAACAATCAATGAATCTACAAAATTCTGTTAATATACTGCCGAAGCTATGATTTGAATAAACAGAATCAGAAATACCATGGCAATCGGATAAACAGTTGCGTAAGCTACGCTCGGTATGTTACTGTCCACCATTGAATCGGCAGCTGCAAGTCCCGGAGTACTCGTCATACCTCCCGTTATCGTTCCCAGCAAATCGAGCAGACTGATTTTAAATACCAGACGTCCGACAATAGCTGCTACAAGCATCGGTACCAATGTGATGGCAGCTCCTACTCCGAACATCAGCAATCCGCTTTCCTGGAAAGTGGCTACCAGATTCTTACCGGCAGAAGTTCCCACTTCGGCAAGAAAAAGAAGCAGACCTAACTGGCGCAACAACTGATTGGCAGGTCCGGACATAGACCAGATGATGGGGCCTGTCTTACCAATCGCACTCAACACAAGGGCTACCATCAATACTCCGCCGGTCAGTCCCGGAGAGAATGACAGACTATCAGAGAAAGATATATTTATTTTGCCGAACAGCACTCCCAGTACAATACCCATCGCAATGGGGAAGAAATCCGTATCAGACAGTTTCTTCGCATTGTTACCCAGCAGGCGGGCTACTCCTTTAAGTCCTTCTTTCTCACCGACAACCATCAATTTATCACCAAACTTCAAAGCGAGATCTGGAGATGGAGACAAATCAATACCGCTTCGACGGACACGAGTCACTGTACAACCAAAATTTTTCTGTAATTCTGGAAGATTTTTATAACCACTTTATTAGCAAGCAGTTCTGAGGATAAGGTAAAAATGAGGTAATGATTTGGCAACCCTGTCTATTTCTACGTTCTGCTGTGAGTTGCTGTCAATGTCTCTCGTCTTGGTACAAAAGTAGCAATAAAAATCGGATACACATCAAAATGTCCCATGATTTTTATCACAGGACGTTTTTTATCTTCGCTGAATAATCCGGTTTAACCGTTACTTCTATTTTCGGCAAGTTGCGGGCTATGATTGCTGAAATTTATACTTTAATCCATACTCTTCCAACTTGCTATACAGCGTTGTACGTCCGATTCCGAGCAATTCGGCGGCAACCTTGCGGTTTCCGTTTGCCTGCTTCAACGCGCGTAAGATGCGTTCCTTGTCCTCCGCATCGTTTCGCAAGGCGAAGCTGACAGGTGAGGTCGGTTTCGTTACGGCAAGTTCCAGATGCTCTTTCATGACAACTCCCGTCTGTGCCTGCAACACCGCGCCCATTATCTTCTGCCGAAGCTCACGGACATTACCCGGCCACGGATGGGTCAGCAATGTCTTACGGGCTTCCGCATCGAACCCAGTCACGCTACATTCCAATTCATTGTTGGCAATCTCACGGAAGAACTCCGCCAACGGCATGATGTCCTCCTGACAGTCACGCAAGGGCGGAACAGTTATCTCGAAGTCGTGCAAACGGTACAGCAAATCCTGTCGGAAACGTTTTTCAATGACCGCTTTCTCCAGATCCTCGTTGGTGGCGGCGATGATGCGGACATTGAAGCTCTTGTCCGTCTTGTCACCTATAGGGCGGTATCTCCGTTCCTGTATGGCACGGAGTAACATCTGCTGGGTTTCCAATGCGAGATTGCCTACCTCATCCAAGAACAATGTGCCACCCTCTGCCTCATTGAAGTATCCTTTCTTTGTGCTGTCCGCACCCGTAAACGCGCCTTTGACATGTCCGAAGAATGCCGAGGGCGCAAGGTCTTTGGAGAGTGAACCGCAGTCCACAGGCACAAACGGTTTCCCTGCCCTTTTGCTCTTATCATGCAGATGGTGGGCGATATGCTCCTTGCCCGTGCCGTTCTCTCCGAATATCAGCACGCTCATATCAGTAGGGGCAACTAATCTTATCTGTTGCATGATTTTCTGAAAGGCGGAACTGTCACGGGCAAAAACGGGCATACGATTTCGTCCGATACTCCGTTCTTTCAGGATGGTATGAAGCAGAGGCATAAGTTTATCCTCCACAAGCTGCTTGGGGATATAGTCCAGCGAGCCGAGTTTCATACTTTCGACTGCCGTATGCACTTCGGCATAGTTGGTCATGATGATTAACGGTTGTGTCATGCCTTCCTTGCGCATCCATCGTAATAGGTCGATGCCGTCACCGTCGGGTAGTCGTAGGTCAGAAACCACGATGTCCCCGTCTGAGGCTTGTTGCAGAAGTTTCTTCGCGGTCGAGAGGTGGTAAGCCTGCACGGTACGGAATCCTTCCCGTGCCAGCAGGTTGCAGACAAACTCGCAATACACGATATTGTCCTCCACCACGATGATTCTTGTTTTATCCATTTTCGTATTTTTCCTTTCTTCTTTTGCCTGCCGGATAATTTCAGCACCTTTATCCAGCACAGCCGGTCACCGCTTTGCATATCGCTTCGTCATCTGGAGTGGCACTTCCATGAAGTTGGGCGTAAAGTTCCCTCAATGGCTGGTCGGCACGGAGAATCTGCCATGAACTTCGCAGATGGTGTGTAAGTGTGTCCAGTTCTTGGAGGTCTTTACGCTGTTCTGCATCCTTGACCGCCTGCATTTCCTTTTCGGTTTCCGCTATCAGTTTGTCCAGCATGACGGATTCATTGCCATAAGATAGCAGAGTGGAAAAATCCGGCTTTTCATCCAATATGCTGCTTAATGCGCATTTATCCGTAATCTCCATCAGTTCGGATATGGAGAACGGCTTGAACAGGCATCCGGCAAATCCACGCCCTATAAGTTCCTCCTTGCTGCAACTGCCCGAAGCGGTTGTCACGACTATGGGAATACTCTTCGAGTTGCCTACATTGGATGAGCGCAACAGTTCCAGCAGTTCAAAACCGCTTATCTCAGGCATATTCAGATCCGTCAGAAGCAGGCTGTATTCCTTTTTTCGTATCAGCTCCATCAGTACCGAAACATTGGTACAGGTATCGCAGTGCATCCCTTCATGGGCATACATTTCTTTCAACATAAGGAGAAGTACCTCGTCATTGTCGATGGCAATCACATCATGGCAGATATGATTATGGCGCATTTGCGCTTGAATTGTCTGTTCCGGCAGTTCCTCGGCTGTCTGCATGGGAATTTCCACCGTGAAGCGGCTCCCTTTGCCTTTCTCGCTTTCCAAGTGTATAGTTCCACCGAGCATCGCCACAATACGCTGCACGATGGACAATCCTAATCCGAAGCCGTCTTTTGCGGCGGCATTTGAAAGACGTTCAAATGCACCGAATACTCGTTGTTGCTCATCTTCGGTCATGCCCGTACCGGTATCTTCAACGATAAGTTTCAGCAAACCGTTATCATAATCCGCTGCCAATGATACACTACCGTTATCCGTGAACTTGATGGCGTTTGACAACAAGTTGTTGCCGATTTGCAGGATACGTTCCTTGTCGGTCAAAACCACCGCATCGGTGTGGCTCTCCACTATCAAAGTCAGCCCCTTGTTCATGGCAATGGGCATGAACTCCGTTTCAAGAATATGCGTGATTGCGGAAATCCTGCAAGGGGAAAGGTTGGGTTGCTCCTTGCCGTTGTCCAGACGGAAGAAATCCAGCAGCGTGTTGAGCATCTCCCGCATACGCTCGGAAGATTGCCGGATATTATCCACATACATGGTGCTTTTATCCGCGCTACAACTTTTCTGCATCAGTCCGGCATAGCCTCATTTTGTCAATCGTATTTTTTCGTGGTAGAAGTAGTTTACGATGACAGGTTTGCCTTTTTCCGAGCGTCCGTATGGCAGATCGTTTATACGATACGGGAAGCCCTGCTCCTTGGCGTAATTTGAAATGTCCTGCTCCAATGCCTGCCAGTATTCAAGCCTTTTTTTATTGTAAATTTCCTCGTAAAGCGGTATGAGGTCAGGATACTTCTCACGGATATACGTCATTATCCCGCCTTTGAACTGCCCGCGTAAATTCAGGTTTTCAAGCCAGATTAAATCAGCATAATCTTTTACCTCCTCTATTATTGCCTTCACGTCTGTTATTCTGGGGAATATGGGCGAGACGAAGCATACGGTGCGGATACCTGCCTCGTATGTCTGACGCATCGCTTTCAGACGGCGTTCAATGCTTACGGCGTTGTCCATATCTGCGCAGAACTGCTCGTCGAGCGTATTGACAGACCATGACACAGTCACTTTGGGAAAACTCTTCAACAGGTCGAGATCGCGAAGGACAAGATCGGACTTTGTGCATATCATAATCTCGGCATCGCTTCCTCGCAGCTCTTCGAGCAGCCTTCGGGTACGGTGGAATTCTTCTTCATACGGATTGTAACCGTCCGTCACAGACCCTATTACAACACGTTCACCGTCGTATTTATGAGGATTCGTTATCGGCTTCCAGTTTTTTACATCTAAAAACGTACCCCACGGCTCGGTGTGCCCGGTGAACCGTTTCATGAACGATGCGTAGCAATACCTGCAGGCGTGGGGACACCCTACATAAGGGTTGACCGAATATCCTCCCACCGGCAGAGAGGATTTGGTCATTACACTCTTTACATCTATTTCCTTTATTGTATCCATATTCATTGTATTCGTCTGGTAAATTGTTCCGGCAATTCCTGAATCATTCTTTCGTCGCCCATAATCGGCAGCAAATCCTCTTTCATGAACACCGGTATGCCATGAGCCTTTGCCTGTTCTGCAATGCTAAGCACCCATTCGGGGCGCGAATATGACTTTCCTTTTCGGTTTCCGGTCTCTGTGCCTATGACAATCCAGTCAATTCCCTCGAAATCAATCTCGCCGATATCATCGAAGAGAGGTTCAAACGTGACATGGTAGTGTCGTGCTTTGATATTCTTTTTCAAATCATCAATCCTCCTTTTCTCGGAACTGCGCGTGACGGTCACGCCCATCCATACGTTCTCGTCGTCAGAGGAGAAACTGATTTTGTCAGGGCGCTTCGTCAGAAAGATATAGGCGTGCTGGGGATTGCTGCTGATCCGCTCGAAAATTTCTGCGTTCCATTCAGGCTTCCAATCGGAGAAATCGCTCATTCCTGTCATGAGCCACACATGAGGACGGGACGTATCGATGATGCGCAGTTTTCGTTCCATGTATTCAGGCACGGAAAAGTCGTCGGTAATGTGGAAACGGCGGCAGTTGTTACGGGCATAGCAGTAAGGGCATCCTATAGTGCACCCTACCACTATGTTCATGTTTTTTATCAGGGATTTAATGCAGACACTCATAACACAACTGTTTCTCCGTCCTCCGGGATAATCAGCCGGCTCATGTCGGCTTCGTGATGCGTTGCCTCATTGCGCAGAATTGCACGGGTGGTCTGGCAATGGTCGATGGCATCCATGTGTACGGCTATCAGCTTGATATGCGAAGGCAATTCGTCAAGTATCTGCATCACTTCGTTCTCGTCGGGGATGATAGGACCGTCCGTTTTGGAAAATTCGGGAAAGATTGCACCTCCGGAGTTTACCACGATATAGTCAGGATTGAACCGTTCCACGGTGTCTCGGATACATGCTTCCCATCGGCAGTCACCCATTATATAAACGGTCGGGAAGCCCTCGGCTTTTAGCACATAACCTGATACAGGTCCCATCATCTGCCCGATCTGCCCGAAACCATGATGTCCGGTCGTGCGGTAAATGGATATGCCGTCTATTGTTTTTATTTCTTCGATGGGTATCACATTTGTAAATCCGTCGTTTCTGATGGCGTCCGCGTCCTGGGGCTGAACGTAGAAAGGAATTTCTTTGGGCAAATGTGTGGGGACACTCGGCTCGTAATGGTCGATGTGATTGTGGGTCAGGAGCACCATGTCCACGCCTCCGATAATATCCTGAATAGGAATGGTGAGGTGTACCCTCGGTGTTTTATTCACACCGAGGGCCGATATCAAAGTGCCTTTGTCGGCTAAAACGGGGTCAATTAGCATGGTGTGTCCCGCATACCTGATTTTCAAGGTGGCATTGCGCACCAATTGTACTGTGGATGTCTTTTTCATGACTATATGTCTTGTTATTGATTACGGGTGCAAAGTTCGGAAGAATCCGGCGAAACATCTATGCCTGAAAAAACGGTAATTATGCCATTTTGATAAATGAAATTATTATCTTTGCAAAAACGACAAGGATATGGACGAGATAATCAACCCTGATCGACTGGTCAGCGTACCGTTCAACAAGACACGCTGCGGCGTGGATTTTTACATCAATACTGCCATAAACAAGGACATCGGACTTGTGCTGACAGAAAACAAGCGGTTTAAGACAGACTTCTTCAGCTTCTACTTTTTCCGTAAGGCAAACGGATATTTGCTACTGAACTTCCGCAAGATTGAACTGCGCGACGGCATGGTTCTCCTGCTTTCACCCCATCAGCAACAAGAGTGGCATGTAGATGAGACGGCGTTGGATTACACGTTCCTTATATTCCGCGAAGATTTCATGCGTACTTTTATCGCCGACAAGTTCTTCGTTTTTCGCCTTTTGTATTGTTACCAGACAGATACGCCGCCTTACATCAATGCCACACATGACGAAATGAAGGAATATATGCGGCTGCTCGGAAAGATTAAGTATGAGCTGATGAATCCAGTGTCCGATACGTACAATATCATTGTTTCCTTACTATATTATCTTTTGCTGATTATCAATCGTACATACGCTGCCGCCTATTGCTTGCCCGCTGAAATTGCTAAAAACAATTTCGCTTTTCGGTTCAAGGACTTGTTGGAACAGAATATCCGCACCCACCAGCGGGTGCAGGAATATGCAGACATGCTTCATGTCAGTCGCATCACACTCAATAACTCAGTAAAAGCCCAATTCGGAGTATCAGCTACCCATTTGATAAAACAACGTCTGCTTGAGGAACTGAAGAACGAATTGCTATTCTCCAACCGCACTGTCAGTGAAATGGCGGATGATTTCAATTTCTCTGATCCGAGCCATCTCATGCGCTTCTTCAAACAGCAAACAGGCAAAACATTTACTCAGTACATGACGGATTACAATAAAGGCATATACGAATAACTTCTTAATATAGTCGATAGCGGCTATCGAAATATGGTTGTTGATGTTCAGGCGTTTTTGTACTGCATGAACCATTTTACGATTTCTGGATCTTCGTGCGAGCCGAGTAAGAAAGGCTTGTCGGTATCCAGCGTCTTTATCCGTGCCATGTCGTCGGCCGACAGGGTGAAGTCTAATATGTCGAGATTCTGCTTCATGCGTTCCGGTTTCACAGACTTAGGAATAATTATGCACACTGATATTTATCGCGCCCGGACAGGTGTTCGGTGCGGAAGATGACGGCATGCAGTTCCAACCAGATGGCTACCTGCTTATGTTCCATCCCGACCTGCTGCGGAATACACCTCTCGGGCGGATAATGCGTGAATATTCGTTCTTTTCCTACGAGACAAACGAGGCATTGCACCTTAGTGTGGAAGAACGGCAAATCATCATGGATTGCTTCCACAAGATTCAATATGAATTGAACCATCCGATACACCGTCACAGCAAGAACCTCATCACAGACAGCATCAAGACGTTCCTTGATTACTGCACACGTTTCTATGACCGCCAGTTCATCACACGCGACAACCAAAACCGAGACATCCTCGCAAGATTTGAGCGGTTGCTTGACGAATACTTCCATGATGGGGCTGCTAAACGGATAGGCTTGCCCACTGTACAGTATTGTGCAGACAAGCTCTGCCTCTCGCCCAACTATTTCAGTGATTTATTGAAAAAAGAAACAGGTTCAACCGCCCTGCATTTCATTCATGACAAGTCTATTGAAATAGCCAAGACGGAACTTGCATCTACAGACGACACCGTTAATGAAATCGCCTATAATCTCGGTTTTCAGTACCCGCAACATTTTACCCGACTGTTCAAGAAAGAGGTAGGTTACACTCCGAATGAATATAGAGCGCAAGTGTCGTGAGAATTGGATTAGTACAGAATATTAGAACCCAACACCTCTCTTGCGCTTAACTTTCTTCCTTCTGCGAAGTATATCCACCATTTCCTGATTGGCTTCCGCATCAGCAGCGTTATAAGATGAGCCACTGCTTTTTAGCAATCCCCAAGAGCCGTTGAACAACTCGCTTTGTGCCGTGCCGGACGGTGCGCTTGGTGTAGCCGTTTCATATATTCCGGCTGTTATTCCCATACGTTCCCTGCATCTGTTGTGCTGCAAAGCCGCGTCAATCTTGGAATAACTGAAACGCCTGTCCACTTTGGAGCCGTTGAAATGGTAGCCATTCATGGAGAATACAACACCCTGCACCTCGCTGGTCTGCCCCTTATGCTTGAAATGTACTTCCACTCCCTGCCGTTTCAGGTTGGCGATAAGCACGTTCCAGTTGCCGCATCTGCCGACTTCCATTTTGATGATGTCGTAAAGCGCATATTTCGTCCTGTCTGGCTCTTTCAGGCGGTTGCGTTTGACATTGTCCTTTCCGCCAGCCATATGCAAGCCGTATTTCAAGGTCAATTCCTTGCAGATGCGGGTACTGCGCAGACGCTCGTGCCTGTCCGATATGGTATTGCCGTTGTTGTCTATGCGGTTGAAAGCAATATGCACGTGTGGATGCTCCTTGTCGAAATGCTGGGCGATGAAGAACTGCGTATTCTTGATTCCCATCCGTTCCATATATTCAAGCGCGATGCCTGCCATGATACGGTTCGTCAGCCGTAACTCATCCTCTTTGGAAAAACTCAACGCGATATGTCCGACAGGTTTTGTCACCTTATCGTTCATCCGTGACTGGGCATTGAAACTCATGGCGATAGTTTCCAGATTTTCCATAAACAAGCCTTCGCTTGCTACTATCTGCGTATCCTTCTTCTTGTCGATGATGTAATCCACCGCACCCTTGAAGTCGCTTCCTTTTACGATTTTCGCCATCATATCCCTATCTTGGTTATAAGTTCATGAATCCTTGCCACTGCCACCTTGCAGTCCCACCGTTCATCGTGGAAGCCTCCGGCGTTTGCCTTACGCGCAAGCTGGTTGAGATTGTTAGCCATGCCGCAGAGTTGGCGGATGTATCCGGCATGTTCCTCCGACAGCCGTTCTTTCACATGACCGTTACGGAAACATTCCCTCATGTACTCGCTTGGTGATACGCCCGCCTCATGCGATCGTGTCAGCAGGCGGAAGTAGTCGGCTGCCGTCATTTTCACTGCGATACGGTATTTCAGTTTCTCGGTTGCTTCCTTCTTGGGGCGACCTCCCTTGTTGCGTTCCTTGTGTTCCTTTGTCTGTTCCATATTTTATTCCTTTTAATTCGGTTACTGATTCAACTGTATAGACCGACGGGATGCCACCTCCTGCAATTTGGATGGTGGGTGGCAAGCGGTTTCGGTACACCCGAAACACAAACTTGCTACCTCCCAATCCTTAAGGAATGAGTTTCGGGCATCTCCCGTTTTTCTCATTCGGGATGTCATAATCCCAACCCTTTCTTCTTGGGTTTTACGATAGTTCTTGGCGGTGGACTAACGGCTAATTTCTGCCGGATTCCACGCAGGTAATCGTTCAGGTCTTTATGCCCTTTGTAGTTGTCGGAGAAGTCGCGGATGCGTCCGGCGAACTTCCTTTCCAATTCCCGATACGCCTTTCTTCCCGCCTCGTCATTGTCGAGCATGCAGTGGATACGTCCATACCCGTGCAGCACATCTATAGCTTTGGAAACATTGGCGGTCGAATTGAGGATGACGTAATCCTGCCTGTCAAGGTCGGGCAAGTTCGAGCAGTTCCTCTTCCGCAACGTGAGGAATGAAAGATAGTCCATCATGCCCTCGAATACAAGGCATTTCTCTCTCGCTTCTCCCTGTTGCCGAATATGGCTGATGTCTTTGGGTGCGACACAGCCTTTGAAAAAACGGTTACGCACTTCAAATCCTCCCGCCACATTCGGAAAACCGATGGCGAAATAGGGCTTGCCGTTATGGGTGAAGTGGAGCTCTTTACATTGCGCCTTTGCCAAAGCGATGTTTATGCCCCGTTCCTGCAAGTATCGGAGCAATGCCGGATGGGTGAGTTCGCCCACCTCCAAATGTTGGAAACTCGGTTCGGATGCCTGCTGGCGAAAAGAGAAAGATATGGGACGGATGTGTGGTGCCTGTTCCGCTATCTTGCCAAGCAGATAAGGCACATGGTCGGATGCGTACAGTACCCCTGCAAGTGCGATGATGTTACCACCTCTTCCCAGTCCATAATCGAACCACAGGTTGCGGTCGGTGTTCACCTTGAACGAGGCTTCCGTTTCCTGACGGAACGGGGATTTATACCACAGGCAGTTTCCCTGTTGCTTTACGGGCGAATAACCCAAACTTTGCAGATAGTCCGCAATTTTGATTTGTTTTGCTTCTTGGATGTTCATGATATAATTTCTATGGATTTGATGATGACTGTAAAAACGTTGATTTGATGAATGAGATATGTATTGTCCTATACGTTAATGCTTTATATTCTCAACATCTTCTCAACAAACCACTCACAAATAGAGAATCCAACAAACTGATGCTGTTTCCCTCTCAACTTTTCTTTTCGATTGTTGAGAATTTGTTGAGAGTGTATGCTGTTTATTATCAGTATGGTTATATCATTATTCATCAATTCAACAAAAAAAGAATAGTATTACAGGGATTCAAGTTGTTCCCTTGTGACGGTGTAGAAACGACCGACTCTTTTTATCGGCTCATATCGGCACTCCCGATTGTAATTGAATTGGTAAGTGGTATATGTAAGCCCGTTAGAGGCAGGAGTAAGTTTCCAACATTCCTGCAATACCTTTCTGACTTGGTGCTTCTCCACCTTTACCTGCGAATGTACCAGCAAAAGAAGAATGTCGTTGTGGCAGAACGAGAATGTGTCCGTGCCGACACTTTCCATAATGTCAAGGATAAGTTCGCACATCTCTATCTCCAATCGGTTGCGGTTGCTGCGGATAATCTTCTGCAAGGCTTCGGTATGCAGCAAAGAGGGCGCAAACCACATACGGCTTTCCTTTTCGGTGGAAAGTTGTCTGTATTGCAGGTAATACAGAAAGGCAGGTATCTCAGCTTTCAGCTTTTGCAGGAAGTCTGTGTCATCGGATTGCAGACGGTCTATCTTGCGCACCCAATAGCGTGTTTCACCTGCATCAATGATAACAGGCAGATACTCGTTGTTGGAGCATAGCACGAACTTGGCAAAGAACGCTATCTCGTCACGGTCTTTGCCTTTGGCTTCCACCTTGTAGGAAAGTGTGGTGCTGAGGTTCTTCAACCGCTCGCTGTCCTCCCTGCGGTTGAGCAATACCTCGTCCACCACGATGAGCAGTTTTCCTGCCCAGTCGGAATTGAACTGGCTGCGGAAGTCCTCGTTGGTATTGAAAGTGACATTGTTTTGAAACACAGCTTTCAGGAAGTTCAGGAATGTACTCTTGCCCGTGTTGCGTTCTTCTGATACCAACAGCAGGATAGGCAGTTTCTGCACGGGTTGCAGGTAGAGCAATTGAAGATAGTCCATGCCCAATTCATACTGTTCACCGAAGATATGGCGCACCAATGACCGGATACAGGGAAACTCGCCTTGTTGCGGACGGTGTCCTATCGGCTCGTAGAGGTTCAGGAACTTGTCCACCACGGGACGGTAGTCCACATGGTCGGGGACGGTGCAGAAGCCGTCGTACTTCGGCACGGTGGCGAGATAGTCCTTGCCGTAGTCCTGCCGCAGTGTTTCGTTGTTCCACACGATGCGCTTCTTCACATAGCCTCCGTTCAGACGGGGCTGGTTCACTAACTTGTAGAGGGTAGTACCCACACGGATAAACTCCTCATTTTCAAAGTTGCCTTGTTTCATTAGCACTTCATTTTTTTGTTTAATCAGTGCAAAACTCGGCAATTAGCGCAGAACGGATTAACAACTCACGCATACCTCACGTAAGATTTTCTTGGATTTGGCTTTATGACATACAACAAAAGGAGGGTGTGTCAAAACAGAAATGACAACTTCTAAAAGTTACAGATTGTAACGTATAACACTTAAAAGGGTCGTATCAAGCTCTGTATGGAGTAATGATACGACCCTTTTTGGGATCTTTTAGGATGCTCAAATTTCAAATTATAAGTTCATCTTTTTAATAATTGAGTTTTGACACACCCTCTTTGTCGTAATCGTACGTATGAATGGCAATACACCTATTCACATACTCGTATAAATACATTGTTGGCAATGGGAATACGCATAGGTCTCACTACTTCATGTCGTCATATCATTAGAACTTATGCCTGATAATTAGACATATCCCAACCATTTATACCCAGCGAAAAGAAGATATTTGTTTTCTCTTTTCGCAAGTACAGCCTTTTAAATATGGCATTGCGCACCTGTTCCGCACCGAAGCTGTCAATGCGGAAAGCAAGTGCGACTATCATCGGAAAGCTGAACACATCGGCATGATACCCGTTCTCCTGCCGAACATACTTCTGTACCTCGTATTCTTTTAATGCTCCACTGTTATAGATGTTTCTGATGGCAGAACGAAGTGTCGGAGCAATTACTCCGAACAGTTCCACCAATTCCGGCTCGCTCATCCAAATGTTTGAGACATTCTCCGGCATGATGATATTGCCGGATTCATTCACTGTTATGCTGTTTCTTCTCATACTCATGACATCGTTATTCCGTTAAACGTCTTACTCAGTTTGTCGCCGAACATGGTCAGGTCGTTGTCGAGCTTCTGCGTGGTTATCTTTGCGTAGAGTTGGGTCGTGACTATATTCGTATGTCCCAACACACGGCTTACGCTTTCAATGGGCATCCCCTTGCTCAAAGCTAATGTTGCGAAGCCATGACGACTGCAATGAAATGATATTGACTTGGTTATGCCACATTCCCTTATCATCCGTTTCAACGGTTTGCAGATAGACCAATAGTTCAAGCCGGGGAATATACGATTGTCTTTCTGCATCGGTCGGTAGCGTTCGACTATCTGCAAGGGTATATCCAGCAGCTTCACTTGGAAGGCGACTTTTGTCTTGTGGCGTTTGGACAATATCCACTTCTCGCCGTTCACCTCCACGATGTTGTCATTCGTCAGTTCCTGAATGTCCACGAATGACAAGGCGGTGAAACTGGCAAAGATGAAAATGTCACGGATGTATGCGAGCTTGCTGTCTGCAAACTCATGTGTCATGACCGCTTTCAGTTCATCCTCCGTCAGATATTCCCGTTCTTTCACATTGGGGCTGATATGAAACTGGATGAAAGGATTGCGCGGTATCAACCCGTTATAATGCGCTTTCATGACCACGCCTTTCAGCCACATACAGTTTGCCCATATCGAACCGTTCCGCAATCCGGCTTCAGTCGAGAGGTATGCGGCGAACTCCTTGATGAAATCGGGAGTAAGTTCCAACATGGACATATCGCTGCGTCTGTAAAACGACTTGATAAAGGCGGCTACATGGTTTCTTGCCCGTACACGTGCCCGATAGGTAGCCATTACCCTGTCTTTGCCTACCCGTTTCTTGAACACTTCGTTCTCACGGTCGAATGCTTTTAGCAGCGTCTCATACTCGCTGCCGATTCCCTGATAGGCGTTGCGCACCATCTCAGCCGTAACAAATGCCTCGCGGTCTGAAATGCGCTGGTAATGTTTGATGATTTGCGCCTTGATGTTGTCAAGGGCAAGGTTGATGTCTCGTGCCTCGCGGCTCTTGCCTTTCGCCTTGTTTCCTTTCACGTCCCAAAGCGTTTTCGGGATGTTCTGCTTACAACTGAACTGCGCCACAGTCCCGTTGATTGTCACTCGTCCCATGATGGGGACAATACCGTTTTTCTCCTTGCTGCCGTTCACGTAGAACAGAACCTTGAATGTGCTTCTTGCCATACTCGTTTTTTGTTTGCAAAGTTATTACTCAACGAGTTAGACCTTGATATGCCAACCTGTGCCACAAGCTGCCAAATACAACACGGTGTGTTAAAAATCACCATTCGGCGGGTAATGATTTGGAGACCGTTCTTCTTCATAAATCCGCTTTCCTTTACGTTACCTCGATTTTTCGCCTGTCCTCATTTGTCTTCGCAAACGCCTTATTGACAGGCATTACGAAGACATTTGTCCCTTTTTATTCGTCTTTTCCAGAGATTTTAAGAAAGTTCAAATCACCCAGTTGTTTATTTATCATGTCCTTTTTGGTCAACAGTAAAGATTCTATTTCCTGCGTTTTATCCAAAGGCAGTTCGCCTTCTTCTCTCTTACCGATTAACACAGCAAGCTGATTCAATGATTCTTCGCTACCTACGGCTTGTATGTAGTCTCCTTCACGCAGCACTGTATGGGCTGTAGGAATAGATATTTCATCATTGTGCTTCAGACGGGAAATAACAGCGCCCGTCATACCGCGTGCATTAATTTGCATCAGGTTACGGTTGAACACATGCGAATTGGTGACACGGTAGATACAAGTAGTCAGTTCTGGAAATTGTCCGCGACGTTCTATCTCCAGGCGACGGGCTTCTTTATTCAAATCTACCCGCATAATTTTAGGTAACAGTTTGACAAACAGAATCACGCCGATTACTCCAAACGGATATGCGATACCGTAAGCAATGGATGCCAAAGGAGAATTGGTACTGTCAATAGCAACCGCCAGACCCGGCGTACTGGTCAACGCACCGGCAATCAGACCGACAATACTCGGTGTATCAATATCAAATGCGTACTTCAACCCGACTGCGGTCAGGCAGGCAGAACAAATTATAAGCATAGTAATGAGAATAAGCGTCTTTCCTTTACTGCGGAAAGAATCGAAGAATCCGGGCCCTGCCTGAATACCGATGGTAAAAATGAAGAGCACCAAACCGAAGTTTCCTAATTCTTTAGGAATGATAACACCAAAATGCCCGAAAAGAAGGGCAATGAAAATAACTGCCGACACATCGAGAGATAATCCTCTGATTTTTATTCTTCCCAGCATAAACCCTAATGCGACAATCAGGAAAAGGGAAAAATAAGAGGAATGCAATAAGTCAGTAAACATAAAAATAAAGGTTAGTTAGTTTAAGGGCGCGAAGGTACGGATTTTATTTAATCCTCACAACATTCGTTGCTGCAAGTAGCTCTTTCGTCTTCAAACTCCAAAGTGGCATGATGAATGCCTGCCTCTTCGAGTGCTTCCTTTATATGATGTTTCACTTCCTCCAACTGTGTGATATTATCAATGACAACGTGGGCAGTCAGAGCGGTTTCCGTTGTGCTTAACGCCCAAATATGCAAGTGATGGCAATTCTCCACACCGGGTTGTTCCACGATAAGTTGCTGTATCTTTTGAGCGTCTATCCCCACTGGTACTCCATCCAAAGACAACCGGAGACTGTCATGAAGCAATCCCCAGGTAGAGACAATAATAATAACAGCAATGCCAAGTCCGATAATCGGGTCAATGATGCTCCATCCTGTATACGTAATAATAATACCGGAAGCAACTACACCGACAGATACCAGTGTATCTGCTGCCATGTGCAAGTAGGCCCCCTTCACATTCAGATCCTTATCTTTATCTTTCATGAAAAGCCATGCAGTAAGCGCATTGATGACCACTCCCACCCCAGCTGTCCATGCGATAGCGGAACCATCAACCGAAACCGGATGAAATAATTTGTCTATGCTCTCGGCAATAATAATGCCAACAGCAATCAACAGTATAACTGCATTTAATAAAGAAACAAGTATCGTACTCTTCTTATATCCATACGTGTAACGACTATTAGGGTGAACTTTCTCCAACCGGAAGGCCAACATGGCAAGTACCAGACTGGCTACATCACCCAAATTATGCCCGGCATCGGAAAGTAACCCCAAAGAATTATAATAAAATCCTACTCCGAATTCTACTATGACAAAAGTTATATTCAGAGCGATGCCTATGATAAAAGCTTTATTGAGCGATGTCAACCGATGACTATGTTCGTGGTGATGATGAGGTTCCATATTATATATTGTTATTATATCTAATATACAAAAAACATCTTACCCGGAGATTAGTTCATCCTTTTCCACTTTTGGCAGTATTAACGACTGGTTAGTTTTTCCATAAACTTATTCCGGTCTACCACATAACGTATATGTGTTCCTTCACCAATTTTACCCTGTGAATCAGAGGCTACTACGGAAAATGTTAACTTTCGTCCCTCTACCTCAAGAAGTGTGGCTGTTACAAGAACCGTGTCTCCCAATGCAGTGGGTTTAAGATGTGTAGTCTGAATCATTGCTCCTACCGTTGTATTGCCTTCCGGCAGTTGATCTTCAACAGCAGACAAAGCTGCATTTTCCATGAATGCTACCATAGCGGGAGTAGCAAGAACAGGGAGATCACCCGATCCCATTGCCACTGCCAGATTTTCCGGTTTGACCACTACTTCCTTTATAAATTGCAATCCTTTTTCTAACATAATTTCTGATTCTATATTTTAGTTATGACTATTCTTCTTTTTAGCAGACTGGTAGAACAGAAATGCCAACAGAGCTAAAAAAGCCAAAAGTATCGTAATCATCTCTGTTGTATATGCCATTGGTTCTACCCATATTTCATGAAAGATATTCCAGCGTCCCAATACTTCTACAAAAGTCCAGAACACTACTACCGTAGCAATAGAAAAGCGCATGGCATATCCCCATTGAGTGATTTTCAACAGGCGTTTAAACATAAAAAATGAACCTGCCAGACAGCCGAAAGCAACTATAGCAGTAACAGGGCTATGCTCGCCGACAAAATTCTCATCATAACAGAAGAGTAGCACGAGATAGCTCGTCCACATGATGAGATTTAACTCCATAAAAGTAACAATCGAGGTATGACGTGTCATCGGCCGTACTACAATCGTGGTGGTACTCTTACGGAAAAAGACTTTTTGAAGATAGGTAAAGAAGTCGCATCCGCTTTTTATACTGAAAATGTAAATCAGCATAAACATCACCCAAAAGCCGAAGGAGGAAGGCATGATTAAATATTCCGGTTTTGTCACGACTTCACCGGCAGCGTTCAGCAATGGTTGCACTTCATAACGATGTGCATAATATACGTAGATAAACTCTACCCATCCGGTCCAGAAGAGTAGTCCTCCGAATAATCCCCATAATGTCTGTCGTGTATCTCCTTTTGCAAACACTCCAATAATCACCATCACCAGACCTACTGCTCCCATCGTGAAAGCCGCATAGTGAAGAGCTGTGGATGAGAGCACATGCTCCATAAAAATCATTAATGCATGCCCCAACGGCATAGTAAACAATACAATCAGGAAAGAAGTAATCCCTGTCAATACACTTTTTCTACTGTAGCCGCCTTTCATTTTCTTCTCATTTTAATTTTTTAATCATCAATTTAGTAAAAGACTGCAAAAATAACGAGTTAATCCACTCCTCCCAATACCTACATATAATTAAAGCCTCTCATTTTTTCATTTCTTTTAGGTATTTCCCCCGTATATATATCCCCGTAACTTTGCAGCTGGAAATTTAATTAATCATTATCTATCAAAATTAAGTATGAAAATCTTAAACTTTTGGATGGTTGCCCTTATGGCACTATCTCTTTCTTCTACTTTCGTTTCTTGTAGCGACAACGACGACGATGAACCTAACCTTGCCAAAGAAATAGCAGGAGCTTATAAAGGTTATTCAGTCGGCGCATGCAATATGTTCTCTGATTATTTGTTGGGTGATGAATCCACAGCAACAATCACTGCCAACGAAGATGGTACCATCAATTTGGTATATAAATCCGGATCTGGAGATTTCACTCTGAATAATTTAAAACTTTCTTCTAATAAGTCTTTCAGCGGTTCCGGTGAAGTTGCCATGTCTATGGGCGGCAGCACAGGCGGTAGCTACGACTACACATTAGAAGGTAGTGTAGATGGTTCTAAAGTGTTAAGTTTGAAAGCCAATGTTGATATTCCTGTACCTATGGGAAAAATGGAGATTGATTTCATACAAGGAGAAACTCCTGTTGGTTATTATATAAAAGACACTTATAAATACCAAACTAATTTGAGCCTTAAGGTACAAGGAGGAGAAGTTGGCTCTACTACAGATTGCCAAGTAAAGATTGAAAACCCAACAGGTAGTACCGTAAATGTTACAATCAGCGGGTTTAATAATGCAGGAGGTTCAATGAGTAACTTTGAAAAATTCACTGTTACCAGAGTCAATGTTACTAAAGCAAACAATGGTAGTTACTCGCTCAGTCTGGGTGCCTTTGAAGCAGATACCCAAAAAACTACAGGTGAAGCTCTTGCTATTAACGGCACAAGTCTGAACGGTACAATTAATGCAGACGGAACAGCCACTGTTAGTATCGTTTTCTCACCGGGAAGTATGCCAATGCCAATTACAGCAGAATTTACGGGAAGTAATACTCAAAGTAGCGCACAATAAACGATTAAATAGCAATGAAAAGAAGCAGGAACGCTATTTTCAAATATACTATAGTACTGGGAGCGGCAATGTCGCTCTCTGCTTGTAATGGAATATTTGAAAATATTTATGATGCCCCCATCGAAACGGAGATGGAAATCAAGGAAAATAGCTTTTCACAAGTCAAGACTGTTGAATATACAGAATGGGCCTACATTAACCTCTCGGAACGTACGGTTACTACCGTTAAAATCGGAGAGGAATATGAGAGTCAAATTCCTGACAAGTGGGATTTCGCTATTCATCGTTATGATATAAAAACCAACGAGGGTGCTGCCTACAAAACAACTTACACAAGTATCGACGAGTTTAAAGCAACAGGTAAACTGCCTAAAGCGGAAGATTTTGTAGAAGATGAATGGACAACCGATAAAATAGCCATTGACATGTCGGGCATGATGGACGGAAACATTATCTACACAGAGTCTTACCGTAATGCTGTTCTTTCCAGCTGGCTGGACGTTAATACCGCAACGATGCCTCCGGTATACACCATGTCAAACCAAGTTTTTTTGATACGTTTGAAAGACAATACATACGCAGCGATCCGTTTTACCAACTACATGAATGCCAGAGGTATAAAAGGATATATTGACTTCAATTTCCAGTATCCGCTTGAGTTCGAGGACAACAACAATGAAACCAATCAACAAGAATGAAACCTACATTTATAATATCATTATTGCTTTTTTCATTTATAGCAACTTGCACCACATTAGCACAACACTCAACTTATCACATCAGCGGACGTGTAACTGATACAGAAGGGGAACCTCTCCCCGGTGCAACGATTTCCATCAAAGGTAAAGGAACCGGAGCCGTCACATCCGTCGACGGCACATATACATTACAACTCCCCGGAACCGGTACATACCTCATCACCGCCTCGTATGTAGGCTATCAGCCACAAGAAAAAAGACTGACTGTAGGGAAAGAGAAAAGACTAAGTTTCCGCTTATCGGAAGATCAGTTTGACCTGGGAACAGTGGTTGTCACAGGTACACGTACTCCCAAATTACTGAAAGATGCTCCTATCATCACTCGTGTAATCACAGCAGACGATATTAAGAAGGTAGATGCAACCAACGTAGGACAATTATTACAATCGGAACTGCCGGGCATTGAATTTTCCTATTCAATGGATCAGCAGGTTTCTATCAATATGCAGGGATTCGGAGGAAACTCTGTACTCTTCCTGGTAGATGGCGAACGTCTGGCAGGGGAAACTTTAAACAACGTCGACTACAACCGATTGAACCTCGATAACGTGGAACGGGTAGAAATTGTAAAAGGGGCTGCCTCTACTCTCTATGGTTCCAGTGCAGTAGGTGGCGTAATCAACATCATCACCCGTGATTCCGAGGACCCATGGAATTTAAATGTAAACAGCCGCTTCGGTGAACATAACGACCAACGATATGGCGGAACTTTCAGTTTCAAAGCCGGTAAATTCAACAGCCAGACGAATGTGCAACATACAATGTCCGATTCTTACGACGTACCGGAAGGAGATGTGACAACCATCTTCGGAAACCGCACATGGAATGTGAAGGAACGTCTTGTTTACAGACCGATTGAACAGTTGAAACTGACTGCACGCGGAGGTTATTATTTCCGCGAACGGGATAAGACCGGAGACAGCAAAGACCGTTATCGTGATTTCAGCGGAGGTCTGAAAGCCAACTATGATTTCAACATCATGAGTAATCTGGAAGTTGCCTATACATTCGACCAATATGATAAAAGTGATTATCTGACCTCATACAAATACGATGTCCGCGATTACAGCAATGTGCAACATAGCGTACGCGCACTCTACAATTACACCTTCAACGATAAAAACATTCTGACCGTAGGAGGAGATTATATGCGTGACTATCTATTGTCTTATCAATTTACCAACAATGGAAGTTATACCATGCACTCGGCAGATGCATTCGGACAGTTCGACTGGAACCCGACCGAACATTTCAACGTAATCAGCGGGGTACGTTTCGACTATTTCTCACAATCTAACGTACGTCATATATCTCCGCACATCGGACTGATGTACAAAATAGCCAACTGCTCCCTCCGTGGCTCATACTCACAGGGATTCCGCTCTCCTACCCTCAAAGAAATGTATATGAACTTCGACATGGCAAATGCCATGATGATTTATGGTAATCCCGACCTGAAATCGGAGACGAGCCACAACTTCTCGCTCTCGGCGGAATATACCAAGAACCGTTACAATTTTACCGTTTCAGGATATTACAACCTTGTCAATGACCGGATCGACCTGACTTCATTCCGCGACACTGACGGAAGATGGGCACAGCTATATATCAATACAGAGAAAGTAGACATCGCCGGTGTGGATATCAACGCCTCCGCCAAATATCCTTGTGGTCTGGGAATACGTGTTTCTTACGGATACCTCCACGAGTTTATGCGCGACGGACAAATGAAATTCTCCAGTACCCGCCCACATTCAGCGACCGCACGTATCGAATACGGCAAATCATGGGATAATTATCAATTCAATCTTTCCCTGAACGGACGTGCGTTATCCAAAGTAGAAACCAATAAATATGTGGGCAATAATCCGGATGAAGGGACTACCGGAGTGACTTATCCGGGATATACGATGTGGAACCTGACGTTGACACAAGGGATCTGGAAAGGAGTCAGCCTGAATATGGCCGTCAACAACATATTTAATTATGTTCCAAGCTATTATGATGCAAACTCTCCTTATACCCGGGGAACCAACTTCTCCATCGGACTTGCATTAGACGTAGACAGGTTCTTCAGAAAATAGAAAAGATAAAACTACATACAAAGCTAAAAATAAGAGAAATGAAAAAGAAAAGTAAAATCATCTTAGGTGTATGCACCGTTGCTGCAGCTCTGATAGGGATGTCCGTATGGAATATCTGGTTCAGTCCTACAAAGATTGCTTTCATCAACTTCCAGACCATACAGCAGGGAAGTATATCGAAAGCCAACGACAATTTATCCATCAAACTCAGTGAAGTATCGCTCGACAACCTCGACCGTCTGACCGGTTACGACATGGTATTCATCAACGGAATGGGTCTGCGTATCGTCGAGGAACAACGTCAACAAATACAACAGGCTGCCGACAAAGGTATTCCTGTATATACTTCCATGGCTACCAACCCGGCCAACAACATTTGTAATCTGGACAGCGTACAACAGAATCTGATACGAGGTTATCTGACCAACGGAGGAAAGACCAACTACCGGAATATGCTGAATTATATCCGTAAAGCTATTGACGGTAAAATCTCTTCCATACCGGAAGTGGAAGACCCGGCAGAAAGACCCAGCGACATGCTCTATCACGCCGGACTCACCAACCCGGATGATGAACTGGAGTTCCTCACCGTGGCAAATTATGAGAAATTCATGAAGGACAACCGTCTTTATAAAGAAGGAGCACGTAAAATCATGATAACCGGACAAATGGCTGATGCCACCGGACTTATTGAGGCTCTTGAAAAAGAAGGTTACAATGTTTATCCGGTTCAGTCAATGACGAAATTCATGTCATTTATTGACGAAGTGCAGCCAGACGCAATCATCAACATGGCACACGGACGCATGGGAGACAAAATGGTGGATTATCTGAAAGCTAAGAATATCCTCTTGTTTGCTCCGCTCACCATCAACAGCCTGGTAGACGAATGGGAGAAAGATCCGATGGGAATGGCAGGAGGATTTATGTCACAAAGTATCGTGACTCCGGAAATCGACGGTGCCATCCGTCCTTTCGCTCTCTTTGCACAATATGAGGATGAAGAAGGATTGCGCCATTCGTATGCAGTACCCGAACGCTTGAAGACTTTCGTATCCACAATCAATAATTATTTGAATCTGAATACTAAGCCGAACAGCGAGAAGAAGGTAGCTATCTACTATTATAAAGGTCCGGGGCAAAATGCATTGACCGCTGCCGGTATGGAGGTGGTTCCTTCCCTATACAATCTTCTGGTCCGCATGAAACAGGAAGGATACAACATATCCGGTCTGCCTGCAAATGCTGAAAAACTGGGTAAAATGATACAGGCTCAAGGCGCTGTGTTCAACTCTTACGCAGAGGGAGCCTTTAATGACTTTATGCAAAAAGGACATCCCGAACTTATCACCAAAGATCAATATGAAAGTTGGGTGAAAGAGTCACTCCGCCCTGAAAAATATCAGGAAGTGGTGGATGCTTTCGGCGAATTCCCCGGCAACTATATGGCGACTAACGACGGTAAATTGGGTATTGCCCGTCTGCAATTCGGGAATGTAGTCTTAATGCCACAAAATGCTGCCGGAAGCGGGGACAACTCCTTCCAAGTGATTCATGGCACTAATATGGCTCCTCCTCATACTTATATTGCTTCCTATCTATGGATGCAACATGGTTTCAAGGCTGACGCACTGATCCATTTCGGTACACATGGAAGTCTTGAATTTACTCCCAGAAAACAAGTGGCATTGTGCAGCAACGACTGGCCGGATCGCCTGGTTGGAGCAGTTCCGCACTTCTATATCTACTCTATTGGTAATGTTGGTGAAGGAATGATGGCTAAACGCCGTTCGTATGCCACCATACAGTCGTACCTCACTCCTCCTTTCCTTGAAAGCAGTGTGCGTGGTATTTATCGGGAGCTGATGGAAAAAATCAAGATTTACAATAACTCTCACAAAGAGAATAAAGATCAGGAATCATTAGCTGTCAAAACGCTGACTGTGAAAATGGGAATTCACCGTGATTTAGGTTTGGACAGCATTGCCAACAAACCATATACGGAAGATGAAATCGCCCGTGTAGAAAACTTCGCAGAAGAACTGGCTACCGAGAAAATCACCGGACAACTCTACACAATGGGAGTTCCTTATGAAGCGGAACGGATCACTTCTTCCGTCTATGCAATGGCTACAGAACCTATCGCATACAGCCTGCTGGCTCTTGACAAGCAACGTGGTAAAGCGACAGATGCCGTTAGCAAGCACCGCAGCCTCTTTACACAACAGTACTTGACTCCTGCTCGCCATCTGGTAGAAAAGTTGCTCGCTAATCCTGCACTGGCCACAGATGAACTAATTTGTCGTACAGCCGGTATCACCGCACAGGAACTAGCCAAGGCTCGTCAAATAGAGGCAGACCGCAATGCTCCGAAAGGTATGATGGCAATGATGATGGCTGCATCGGCAAAGAGTGAACAATCCGACGAAAAGAAAGCAGGTAAAGGACATCCGGCATCTGTCTCCAAAGAGGGTTCTCCTCATGGTCAAATGCCCGAAAGCATGAAAGAGGCCATGAAGAAAATGGGCGCCAACATGGATCCTGAAAAAGCAATGGAAATGGCTAAGTCTATGGGAGCAAGTCCGGAAGCATTGAAGAAAATGGAAGCCGGAATGAAAGCTAATAAAGAAAAAGCTGCCGGATCTTCTGACAAACAGGGAAACAGTGGAAAGCAAGAAAAGCCTCAAGGTATGGCTGCCATGATGGCCGCTATGGGAAAAGCTCCGAAAGAATACAGTAAAGAAGAAATCGAACTGGCACTTGCCATCGCTGAAGTAGAGCGTACAATCAAGAATGTAGGCAACTACAAGAACGCACTTCTGACAAGTCCCGAAGAAGAGTTAAGCAGTCTGATGAATGCATTGAAAGGTGGATACACCGCTCCTACTCCCGGAGGTGATCCGATTGCTAATCCGAATGCTTTACCAACCGGACGTAATATGTATGCTATCAATGCCGAAGCAACTCCTACAGAATCCGCTTGGGAAAAAGGTATCGCTTTAGCCAAACAAACGATTGATACTTACAAGCAACGTCACAATGATTCAATCCCACGTAAAGTGAGTTATACTCTCTGGTCTTCCGAATTTATAGAAACCGGTGGGGCTACTATTGCTCAAGTACTGTATATGCTGGGAGTAGAACCTGTTCGTGACGCATTCGGTCGTGTCAGTGATCTAAAACTGATTCCTTCAGCCGAACTGGGACGTCCACGTATCGACGTAGTAGTTCAGACTTCCGGACAACTCCGTGATATCGCCGCTTCCCGCCTCTTCCTGATTAACCGTGCAGTAGAAATGGCTGCGGCAGCGAAAGACGACAAGTTTGAAAATCAGGTAGCTGCCAGTGTGGTAGAAGCTGAAAGAGTGTTGACCGAAAAAGGTGTCAGTCCGAAAGATGCCCGCGAAATGGCTTCTTTCCGAGTATTCGGAGGTGCTAATGGCATGTATGGTACAGGAATTCAAGGAATGGTGGAATCCGGCGACCGCTGGGAAAGTGAATCGGAAATTGCAGATACTTACCTCAACAATATGGGAGCCTTCTACGGTGACGAAAAACACTGGGAAGTCTTTCAGAAATTTGCCTTTGAAGCAGCATTGAACAGTACTGATGTTGTCGTTCAGCCCCGCCAAAGTAACACTTGGGGAGCATTGAGCCTCGACCACGTATATGAATTCATGGGAGGTATGAATCTTGCCGTACGCAATGTTACCGGTAAAGACCCGGACGCTTATCTTAGCGACTACCGGAACCGCAACAACATGAAAATGCAGGAACTTAAAGAAGCAGTCGGTGTAGAAAGCCGTACAACGATTCTGAATCCTACCTATATCAAAGAGAAAATGAAAGGCGGTGCTTCTGCAGCAAGCGAAGTTGCCCAGACTGTAACCAATACGTATGGCTGGAACGTGATGAAACCTGCCGCTATCGACAAGGAACTTTGGGATAATATATATGATGTATATGTCAAAGACGAATACAAACTGAATGTAAAAGACTTCTTTGAAAAACAGAATCCCGCAGCTTTACAGGAAGTGACTGCCGTTATGATGGAAACTGCCCGCAAAGGATATTGGAAAGCTTCTCCGGAACAACTCTCCAATATTGCCAAACTGCATACAGACCTTGTCAGACAATTCGGTCCTTCGGGCAGCGGATTTACCGGAGACAATGCCAAATTACAGCAGTTCATCGCCTCTCAAGTAGATGCGCAAACCGCAGCCAACTACAACAAGGAACTGAAACAAATGAAACAAGCCACCCTGGACGGAGAAGCGACCAAAGGAGGCATGGTATTGAAGAAACAATCGAGCGATGCCGTACAAGGGGCACAGGAAGAACAAAATTCTTTGAATGGAGGCCTTATCGCAGGTATTGTTCTGGTAGCATTTGTTGTCATGTTGCTAATACTTAAAAAGAAACGGAAAAAGTAATGTAATATGGAGTTAATTATTCACATATTAATGCTGTTTATCGTGATTAACTGCAGTTTCAAACTCAGTTTCTGGAAACTTTGGCAAACCGTAATATACAGCCTGATAGCCGGTCTTTTTGTAGCCGGCACCTGGCAGTATGCTATTCTCCAGTCAAAGACACAGATTGCTGATTATCTGCAGAACACGGAAGCATTGCAAAACATGGCTATTATCATAACGCTTGAGTCAGCACTCTGCTTCGGCTATTGCGTGGCTTTCCTGCGCGGACTTTATGGTAAGAAGAATTTATGGTGGGCGGAATTACTTCGCTGGTATCCCAGCTTGTTGCTCTTCCCCGTATTATTCTACTATCTCACAGAAGCTATCTTCCGGTTACCTGGCGTAGACTTTTCAGTGACAGCCTGGTCATTTGCAGGGATAGTGGTTATCGCCATCCCATTATTAAGCCGGCTGATGAAGTATCTTGTACCCGAAGACGATCTCCGGTTGGAAGTTCATTTCCTTGTCAGCTTATTCATCTGTATCCTCGGACTACTGACCACTGTCAATGGGAAAACGACCTATGCCGCCACCGAAGAGGCGCTCAACTGGAAAGCGATTATCTTGTCCATCGGTCTGTTCGTTATCCTGTTTCTCATTGGATTTGCCTGGAACAAGCTGAAATGGCCTTTATTACAACGTAAAGAATTAAAAAAAAGAAGTAAAATCAATCAATAAAATATTATATGGAACTCATCTCTAAACTTTTATTCTGGGTAGCGAACAGTTTACTTATACCCGATATCATTATTTTGCTGTGCCTGTTCGTTCGTTCACTTATTTTGATCGGAGGCACCTACAACATGTACATGACCAAACGTAAAAATGACAAAGCACTGGACCAACTCATTAAAGATGCACGGATAGACGATCTGAAAGCAGCTTTACCCGACAAAGACAATTCACTATATATGGGTTATCTCCGCGATCTGCTCTACCATCCGGCCAGTGCAGATTACTCTGACTTCCTGATAACAAAATTCGAGAATGAAGCAGAGAAAGATGTGTCTCTTTCTAAAATGCTGGCTAAGATAGGTCCGGTTCTCGGATTGATAGGAACATTGATTTCCATGAGTCCGGCACTTGTGGGACTTTCTACAGGAGATATCTCCGGAATGGCATATAATATGCAGGTAGTATTTGCAACGACTGTTGTAGGTTTGGTTATTAGTGCTGTGGGACTGATATCCATGCAGTTCAAACAACGTTGGTATGCCAAAGATGTCAACAACCTCGATTATGTATCAAGAGTATTAAACGAAACAACCGGAGAGTCCAATAATGAAAAGAAATAGAAGAGTCAGCAAATTCCTCAAAGAAGAGGATACCGACCCGCTAAGTGTAGTAGTAAACTTGTTCGACGTAGCGATGGTATTTGCCGTGGCATTGATGGTAGCAATGGTGATGCACATGAATATGACGGAAGTTTTCGGACAGGAAGATTTCACCATCGTGAAGAATCCTGGTAAAGAAAATATGGAAATCATCTCCAAGGAAGGAAAGAAAATCAACACTTACAAGCCTTCCGGTCAGAAAGAGGAGGATTCAGGGAAAAGAGGAAGAAAAGTAGGGATAGCCTACGAACTGGATAACGGTGAGATTATTTATGTTCCGGAATAACCATTAAAAGTATATTTCCTACCAATAATCAATAGTATCGGGCAGGACAATCCTATTCAGGCATTGTCTGCCCTTTATTTCTTTCATTTTACATTGATAACTATCAGAACAAAACATGGTTTCTTCTTTATCAAAACCCGACAAAAGACACACACATTATCGCAGAAATCTACTAATCATCTGCCTGTTATTAGGTATCGTTCTCATTACTTTCTGCTTTTTGCTTTGCCAGCACGACAGTCAGGATATGGACTGCGATTGCTTAAGATGCCTGTTAAGTGCTCCTCCCCAGGAGGGAGAGTATCTCTACAACCGTTATCTGCTCCTCATCAGTGTTCTCTGCTTCTTGTTAATATTCCTGCCCATTTATATATTCGAACATCGACAACATATAAAAAGGAAATAAAAAAACAAGCCACCGAAATGAGTCACTCATTCCGATGGCCTATCCCCTTTAAACACCTTTAAACAAAATGAAAATATGCCTCATATACTAACTAAACTAACTAACCCTCGAGGCATATTTTAAAAGAGACTGTCGCATCAACCTCTTTTTATTATAGATAGCTTTCGCTCTCTAATCTTATTTACGAGCTTCAGCAATATAGCCGAGAGCTTCTTCACATTTTGCAGTTACATAAGCCCAGTCTTCTGCTGCTACCTTATCTTTCGGGAACAGTTTAGAGCCCATACCTACGCAGAATACACCGGCTTTAATCCATGCAGTCAGGTTTTCCTTAGTAGGTTCTACCCCACCTGTTACCATCAGCTTAGACCATGGCATCGGAGCCATCAAACCTTTCACGAAGTTAGTTCCGTAAACATCACCCGGGAATACTTTGCAAAGATCGCAACCTACTTCCTGCGCAAAACCAACTTCTGACACAGAACCACATCCCGGAGTATAAGCTACCGAGCGACGGTTACATACCTTAGCAATTTCAGGGTTGAACAACGGACCTACCACGAAGTTAGCACCCAGTTGCAGGTACATAGCAGCAGTAGCCGGATCAACGATAGAACCGATACCGATTGCCATTTCAGGGCATTCTTTTGCTGCGAATTTAACGATTTCAGCAAATACTTCCTGTGCAAAGTCACCACGGTTTGTGAATTCGAAAGCACGAACACCACCGTCATAACAAGCCTTTACTACTTTCTTTGCAACTTCTGCATCTTTGTGATAGAATACAGGAACCATTCCTGTAGAGCCGATCTTATTCAATACGGCTATTTTATCGAATTTTGCCATCTTATTATTTACTATTTAAATGAATTGATTTTCTTTACTTTTCAACTCTCCAAATTATCTCTGTACGCGACCGCTTGCGTCACCACCAGCCAATGCTTCTACTTCTTCTACAGAAACAAGGTTGAAGTCACCATTGATAGTATGTTTCAATGCAGATGCAGCAACAGCGAATTCAAGAGCAGCACCCTGATTAGGTTTAGTCATCAAACCATGGATAATACCGCCGGAGAAAGAGTCACCACCACCTACACGGTCGATAATCGGATCGATATCATAACGCTTTGAAGTATAGAATTCTTCTCCGTTGTAGATCATCGCTTTCCAACCGTTGTGAGTAGCAGAGAAAGATTCGCGCAAAGTAGAAACTACATATTTGAATCCGAATTCTTTCATCATCTGCTGAAAGATACCTTTGTAACCTTCAGCATCTGTGTGACCAGCCTCAACGTCAGCATCCGGCTTGAAGCCCAAACAAAGTTCTGCATCTTCTTCGTTACCGATACATACGTCTACAAACTGCATCAACGGTTTCATGATAGACTGTGCTTTTTCTTTAGTCCACAGTTTCTTACGGAAGTTCAAGTCAACAGAAACAGTTACACCGTGACGTTTTGCAGCTTCACAAGCCAGACGAGTCAACTCGGCAGCCTTGTCAGAGATAGCCGGAGTGATACCAGACCAGTGGAACCAGTCAGCACCTTCCATGATTGCATCAAAATCGAAATCAGCAGCGTCAGCTTCAGCAATAGCAGAGTGAGCACGGTCATAAATAACCTTGCTAGGACGCATAGAAGCACCAGTTTCCAAGTAGTAGATACCTACACGGTCGCCACCACGAGCAATAAAGTCTGTCTTAACACCATATTTACGCAATGCGTTAACAGCAGACTGTCCAATTTCATGTTTCGGCAATTTAGTTACGAAATAGGCCTCATGTCCGTAGTTGGCACAGCTTACTGCAACGTTAGCTTCTCCACCACCATATACTACATCAAAAGAATCAGATTGAACAAAACGAGTATTACCCGGAGTTGATAATCTAAGCATGATTTCGCCTAATGTAACGACTTTCTTTCCCATAATCTTATGTTTCAATTTCTAAGTTATTAATATTATGAACTTTCAATTTATCATTCCAGCCCCACTTCAAGGGTTAACACATTGATTATATGAACATTAATCTATAACACAACTAATATTACATACCTTTCGTGTGCGGGCACAAAGATACAACAATTTTCGTAATTACAAAAATTGTTATATATTTGTATCGAAAATATTAAGATTATTATTGTGTGCGAGCACAAAAACCTATATAAATAAAGGTTATCGTATGAATAAATTGCCCGAAAGGATCAGAATCAAAGACATCGCCCGTCTAGCAGATGTATCAGTGGGAACAGTAGACCGCGTTATTCACGGACGTAGCGGAGTGTCGGAAGCCAGTAAGAAACGCGTAGAAGAAATTCTGAAGCAGCTTGACTACCAGCCCAATATGTACGCCAGCGCTCTGGCTTCCAACAAGAAGTATACGTTTATCTGCCTTTTGCCGGAGCATCTGGAAGGCGAATACTGGACGGCTGTAGAAATCGGTATTCATGAAGCTATCGCGACCTATTCGGATTTCAATACTTCGGTGAAAATCAACTATTACGATCCATACGATTATCATTCATTCGTCAACGCCAGTGAAGCCATCCTGGCCCTGCAGCCGGACGGAGTGATGGTAGCTCCTACCGCTCCGCAATATACGAAAGGATTCACCGATCAGTTGCAGGCACTGGATATACCTTATATATATATAGACTCCAATATTAAAGAGGTTCCTCCCCTTGCCTTCTTTGGTCAGAACTCACGTCAAAGCGGATATTTCGCTGCTCGAATGATGATGTTACTGGCACGGGAGGAAAAGGAAATTGTGATTTTCCGCAAAATACATGAAGGAATTGTAGGATCTAATCAGCAGGAGAACAGAGAAATCGGTTTTAGGCAGTACATGAAAGAACATCATCCGTCTTGTACTATACTGGAACTTGACTTGCATGCCGAACGCAACGACGAAGATAACGAGATGCTGGACGAATTCTTCCGCACTTATCCGATGGTTAAGAACGGAATCACTTTCAACTCTAAAGCCTACATCGTTGGCGAGTACCTGCAAAGCCGTGGAAAGAAAGACTTCAATCTGATAGGCTATGACCTTCTGGAACGGAATGTCACCTGCCTGAAAGAAGGAAGTATCTCCTTCCTCATCGCCCAGCAGCCGGAACTGCAAGGAGCCAATGGCATCAAAGCTCTATGCGATCATCTTATTTTCAAGAAAGAAGTGACTCGTATCAACTATATGCCCATTGATCTGTTAACAGTAGAGACAATAGACTATTACCATAGCAAATAACAACAAAGTACAACTTTACAAGTACATTACATGGAAACAAAGTATTTAAGAATTAATCCTGCCGACAACGTCGCCGTTGCCATTGTTAACCTCCCGGCAGGAGAGCATCTTTCTGTAGATGGCATTGAAATTACATTGAACGAAGACATTCCTGCCGGACATAAATTCGCATTGAAGAATTTTGCTGAAGGCGAAAATGTAATCAAGTACGGTTATCCTATCGGACATGCACGAATGGCTAAGAAACAGGGTGACTGGATGAACGAAACGAACATCAAAACCAACCTCGCCGGATTGTTGGATTACACTTACAACCCGATTCAGGTTTCTTTGGATATTCCTCATAAAGATCTTACATTCAAAGGTTATCGTCGCAAAAACGGTGATGTAGGGGTAAGAAACGAAATATGGATTATCCCGACGGTAGGTTGCGTAAACGGTATCATCGGTCAACTGGCTGAAGGACTGCGTCGCGAAACCGAAGGCAAGGGAGTGGATGCCATTGTTGCTTTCCCACACAACTACGGTTGCTCGCAACTTGGTGACGACCACGAAAATACAAAAAAGATTCTTCGTGACATGGTGCTTCATCCCAATGCAGGTGCTGTATTGGTAGTAGGCTTAGGATGTGAGAATAACCAGCCGGATGTATTCCGTGAGTTCCTGGGCGAGTTTGATGAAGACCGTGTGAAGTTCATGGTTACTCAAAAGGTAGGTGACGAATACGAAGAAGGAATGGAAATCCTCCGCGATTTGTATGCAAAGGCTTCTAAAGATGAACGTACCGATGTTCCTTTGTCCGAACTGCGTGTGGGATTGAAATGCGGTGGTTCCGATGGTTTCTCCGGCATTACGGCAAACCCGCTATTGGGTATGTTCTCCGATTTCCTGATTGCACAGGGAGGTACAAGCGTATTGACTGAAGTTCCGGAAATGTTCGGTGCAGAAACAATCCTGATGAACCGTTGTAAAAACGAAGAGCTGTTTGAACAGACTGTCCATCTGATTAATGACTTCAAAGAATACTTCCTGTCACATGGAGAGCCTGTAGGTGAAAATCCTTCTCCGGGCAACAAAGCCGGTGGTATCTCTACTCTGGAAGAAAAAGCACTGGGATGTACCCAGAAATGTGGAAAGAGTTATGTATCCGGCGTAATGCCTTACGGCGAACGTTTACAGAAAAAAGGACTCAACCTGCTTTCTGCTCCGGGCAATGACCTGGTTGCAGCCACTACTCTGGCTGCGAGCGGATGTCACATGGTGCTTTTCACCACCGGACGCGGTACTCCTTTCGGCACTTTTGTTCCGACCATGAAGATTTCCACCAATTCAACCCTGGCTAAAAACAAACCGGGATGGATTGACTTCAACGCCGGTGTGATCGTAGAAAACGAACCGATGGAAAAGACTTGTGAACGCTTCATTGATTATATCATCAAAGTGGCAAGCGGTGAATTCGTAAACAACGAAAAGAAAGGCTATCGCGAAATTGCTATCTTTAAAACAGGGGTAACCTTGTAAACAAGTCGCTATCTGATACAACAAATATATCGAAGATAAAAGATACATTGTTAAAACAATAGAGTTGCTATCCCGTTCAACTTATCATTGAGTGAAGGATAGCAACTCTTTTTTTGTTATACCATATCATCGCCTGTTTTCTTAAACGTAACGCGGATTGTTTTATGGAAAGGAATAAAACGAGAAATCACAGCTATGACAACAGATATAACCAACAAATAACCCAGAATCTCTTTCAGTGCCAGCAACAGGCTTTGTTGTTGTAACATATTATATAAGGAGTTGGTTGCCAACTGCGCAGCCTCATCATACGGATGTCCCTGTGTCATCGCATTGTTCAGCGACTGGCTATAGCGTGCTGACGACAATGGATCAGTAGCAGTTATAGTCTCCGACAAAGAATACATATATTTTTGTTGCAGTCGATACAGTACATTACTATAAAAAGAAGTCGCCATGATAGGTGCCAGCACGGAACGGAAAATAATCAGGAAGAAAGCATTCGACAATAAGTATTTCGGATTCAAGTCTTCCACGGCAAACAGGGCAAAAGCAATAATCAAAGTCAACATACCCAAACCACGAAAGAAGATAGGCAGGTAGAGCATCTCATATGTACTATCCGGAGAAATGCCAAAATACAAAATGGCAAAGAAAATCACAAAGCAACTCATTCCTCCCGCTATCAGAAAACGGAAACGCCACCGTTGCCAGCGAAACCACCAAAAACAAATAAAGGCGCCGACTACATATCCCGGAAGCAAATAAATATAAAGAGAATAGGTATGCGTAGTATCTACTTTCAGAATAACAGTCAGATAGTTAGTCAGCAAAGTGGTTGATGTACTGAAAAACATCACGAGCATCATATAAAAATAGCCCACAATTGCTTTGGGTTGGAACAAAGGAGCCAGACTTACATAAGGATTCTCCAAACGGCTCTGATACCAGATGAACAGCGCAATCAGCATAGGTGCTATTACAATATAAATACATATCTTACCGGAAGCCATCCAATCGAGCACTTTGCCATAATTGATAACGTACATCAACATCAGCAACCCGGCCGAAATAACAAACATCTCACGGATATGCAGATCAGACCATGCGACAGCTTTTATGGGACGATTATGCCGGAAACAGATGATAACAAACAGAATGGAAATCAAGATCAATACCATCATAAAGTAGTACATATACTTCCAGTTATAATGATACGCCAGTAAAGCCGTTACCAGCATCGAAGCTTGTCCCCCACCGTAAACCAACGGATAAAAATAAGAATAGAACTCGCTACGCACATTCTTCGGACTGAAAATCTTCTGGGCATAACGAATAAACCACAACATAAGAAACCCTTTCAAGAAACCGACAGCAAAACTACAGACAATCAAAATATCTGCGTTTTGCGTACGTGCACAAACCCAACTCAAGAAGAATTGCAGTACTAAATCAATCAATAACAGAGATTTCACGGAAAAGGCTGCCAACACCTTAGGAATAATCGGGTATGCGATAGCCATACCTGCCGAAGCAGCGTAATACCCCATCGTAATATCTTCCGAATTAGTACCCAGCGTGTTCGACACTTCCAGCATACTGCCTGTATACGAGCCATTGAGCATAGTGACCGGAAGAATCACGATGAAAATGCTGATAAGTCCAAGCCAATCGGGCACCCATTGACGAACAGGTGCCTCCAATTCCTTCATGGTAATCATTTGCGTAAAGCTTCTGTTTCCACCATCATCCCGGCTCTCAACTGTGCCATTTCTTCCGGAGAAACATCTTCCAAGTCGATACGCACAGGGATTCGCTGCTGCACCTTTACAAAATTGCCGGCAGAATTATCTGTAGGAACCAAGGAATATTTAGACCCGGTTGCCTCGGAAATTGCAGTGACTTCCCCGTGAAAAATCTTTCCGGGCACTGCGTCTACTTTAATACGCACCTGCTGGCCAATATAGATATTAGCAATCTGCGTTTCTTTATAATTAGCGGTAATCCACTTGTCCTTGTTACGCACCAAATAAGAAATAGTCTGTCCGGTCTGCACATATTGACCGGGTTCAAGCGTACGCCTACCCATATATCCATCATAAGGAGCAGTGAGAACCGTATAAGACAGATTCAGCTTAGCCAAATCCAGGTCTGCTTCTTTACGCAAAATGGCAGCCTCCGTACCGGTTGTTTTCTTACTTGTCTCCGCATATTGTGATAATGCCGCCTGTTTCTGTGCAACTAATGCCTGATAACGTGCCTTTGCTGCCTCATAAGCAGCTTTCGCTTGCTCATACTGCTGTTCCGGAACAGATTCTTCTTTCAACAAACGTTCAAAACGATGATAATCCTGTTCCAATTGCCAAAGTTTCGCTTTCGCTTCAGCGATGTTGGCATCCTGTACGGCAATATTCGTATGGGAAGTTTCAATACCCGAATGAAGAACATCCTGCGAGCCATGTGCATCCAACAATGCAGCTTCCGCTTCCTTTACCTTAATCTGATATTCACGATTGTCAAGCACCAGCAGAGTATCTCCCTGATGGACATATTGATGTTCCTTAAAACGAACCTCCTTGATATAGCCCGAAGCCCGGCCATTCAAAGGAGCCACATATTGATCTACAAAAGCATCATTCGTCACTTCGTAATTAACGTAACGCCAAAAGTAAGTAGCAGTCCACCAAAGTCCGGAGACTGCCAAACAGATACATACCAAATTTAAAACGATATTACGAACTCTTACTTTCTTTAGTTTCTGCTGTTTCTCTTTCAATTCATTTGCCATAACAATTCCCCCATAAATCATAATTCTAAAATCATAAATCCCCACACGCCTTCCGGAGTTGATAATAAGTATAAACCACACGAGTGCGCGCAGTGACCAGCTGCAATTCTACATTCAAACGAACGGAGTTTGCATCGAGCAAATCAGTCAGGATAGCCAGCTGATTCAGGTAACGATTCTGCATGATACGATAATTCTCTTCCGCTTGCCGGACAGACAGCTTTAGAGCCTCCACTCTCTGCAACGCTTCCCGGTGGCGTAAAAATGCCGAACGTACATCCATGCGGATTCCCTGCATCTTCTGTTCCTCCTCATTTTTCCGCAAAGATACCATCAGTTTACTCTCTTTTATTTTATGGTTGTTCTTGTAAAGTGATGATAAAGGATAGGAAACCGACACACCTACATTCCAGTTATTATTATACATATCCGCCAATGTACGCGAGATGGGGCGTGCCAAGGTGTTCGATGCATAGAGCGACACACTGGGAAGAGAAAAGGACTTGACAGAGCGGATCTCATTTCTTGCCAATTCAGTTTGTGCACGAAGCAGCTTCATCGCCGGATCGTTCGCATAAGCCTGAACGATATAATCATCATACGGCTGCAAGGCAACTGCCTGATAAAGAATAGTGGTATCGGGTTTTAATAATAAATTCTCATCCTGTCCCAATAAGATATCGAGCTGCTGCGATACAAGCGCAATGCTGTTTTCCACTTCCTGTAGAGACAAGCGATCATTAGTCAGCTGCATTTCACTCCGCAACACATCATTGTTCGTTATCAAACCCTCCTTTTTCATCCGCCGTATATCGTGCAGCCGAAGTTCTGACTCCTCAATATTCCGCGCCAGTACTTCATGCTGCTTAAACAGACTAAACAGATTCATATACTGATTCAATAACCTTAGCTTTATTTCCGCCTGATCGGTCAATGTCTGTAGTTTGGCAACTTGCTTTTCTATATCCGCCTTATGAATAGCACTTCGGATTTTGCCACCCTGATAGAGAGGCTGCGCCAAATCAATCGCATAGTTTTGTGACCAGTCCGGTGCTTCCGGATAGACAGGATCGGATAATCCCCGTTCCCAAACGACGGGTTGTCCTACAAATCCCCCTTTCAGTCCAATCTGCAGTTCCGGCAACTGCGCAGAACGTGCGGTTCGCGTCCGCTCCTGCGCCATGGACTCTCTCATTGCGTCTGCCTGAAGTTGCAGGCTATGCTGCACTCCCCTTTCAAAAAGCTGATCGACGGTAAGAAACAAAGAATCTGTTTGTGCGTTGATGGAGGAAGTGCCCAAAAGCAGGCAGGACAAAGCTGCCCCATATTTTTTATACATTTTCAAGTACATCGCATACACCTTTTAATTCAGATAACATCGTTTCAATGCTTTCTATACCAATAATCTTTTCTGCGTATACATAAACCTGATCGAGAATCGGACGGATCTGGTCTTTAAACTCCTCCCCTTCGGGAGTCAGGAATACCAGTTTATTGCGACGGTCGGCGGGATCTTCTTTACGGTAAACATACCCTTTCTTTTCCAGATTATTCATCAAATTGGTCAAACAGGCTTTATCTTTTGCAATACGTTCTGCCAGTATCTGCTGACTAATTCCCTGCTCGTGCCATAAACTACTCAATACCTGAAGCATCTCAAACGTAATTCCCGCGTTATTTTTTCTCAATGTCCGTTGCATAGACCGGCGGAAAGCCATACGGGTACGAACAATCTGCAACATGAGTTCTCTAAACTCTGCTCCTTCTCTCATTTTCTATAACCTTTTTACCTGTTTCGTTTCGGCGGCAAAGGTACATATTTCCGCCGAATTAGTCAAACATTTGACTAATTTCATTTTGACGTCCTGCTCATATAATTCCTGAACGTTCGTTTATTTATTCATTAAATCACTATATATTAACATCTTATCATAAAATCCTATTCTTTATTATCAAAATATCCAAGCAAAAAGTTTGTTCATCTGAAATCTTTTGTTTTACTTTGCACTACAAAGTACTTTTTATATGAATAAAGATAAAGCATTAGAATCGGTAAATGAGATAAAAGAGTTGATGGAAAAGTCCTCAAAGTTTATCTCTCTAAGTGGTCTCGCTGCAATCATGGCGGGCATTTACGCATTAGCTGGGGCATATATCGCCACAGAAGTTATTACACCGGGCACTCATTTAATTGTTGCCCTTGAATTAATGGCTATAATAGCCGCGCTCGTATTGGTAGCCGCGGCGGTCACAGCCTGCATCCTGTCCTATTACAAATCCAAGAAGACAGGACAGAAATTTTTCAGCCGCCTCACTTACCGGGCATTATGGAATTTCTCTCTTCCGATGCTGACCGGAGGTGTTTTATGTATTTCCATCCTTATGCACGAGTATTATGACATCCTGGCTTCCGTGATGCTTTTATTTTACGGGCTGGCATTGGTCAATGTTTCCAAGTTTACTTATTCCAGTATCGTATGGCTAGGCTATGCCTTCATTTGTCTGGGCGTTGTAGACTGTTTTTGGGAAGGTCATTCACTACTGTTCTGGACCATCGGTTTCGGCGGTTTCCACATCCTCTATGGTATATTGTTCTATTTACACTACGAAAGAAAAAGATCCTAAATGATAGAAGCATTCCAATATATTAATAAAGCATTCGAAAGCAAGGTCCGACTAGGCATCATGGCTATTCTGATGGTAAATGAGGAAGCTGATTTCAATTTTCTGAAAGAACAGCTCTCTCTGACCGACGGTAATCTTGCCAGCCATACTCGTGCCCTGGAAGAACTGGGATATATCGTATGCAACAAAAGTTTTGTCGGACGAAAGCCACGGACTGTTTTTCAGGCAACCCTGCAAGGCAGAGAAGCTTTCAAATCGCATATTGAAGCCTTAGAGAAATTTCTAAAATCAAAATAAATAATTCATCAAAACACTACTGGCTTATGGACGCTTTCAATGAAAATTCAAATGAGCAACAGGCACAGCAACCTATGGGATGCCTCCACCGTTTCTCCAAAACAATCAAGGTTGTCATCATCGGATTATTAATCCTTCTCCTGATGATACCCATGTTCATGATTGAGAATCTTATTTCCGAACGGGGACGAACCCAGGAAGAAGCTATCGACGAGGTAAGTGAAAAATGGAGTCTTGCACAGACCATCACTGGCCCCTACCTGAATCTACAGTATCCGGTTGTCACTGAAAACAACGGCGAGAAGAAAGTTTCCATCAAAGACCTGATACTTTTCCCCGACGAACTTACGATCAACGGGCAACTGAAGACTGAAATCCTGAAAAGAAGTATCTACGAGGTCAACGTATATCAATCGGAACTGACATTGAAAGGGTCATTCAGTTCGGAAGAATTGAAAAAGAGCAGAATAGATATGGAACAGCTGCAGTTTGACAGGGCAGCTATTTGCCTGAATCTGACCGACATGCGTGGCATCAGCGAACAAATCAGCATCACTTTGGGAGATTCAGTTTACATCTTCGAGCCGGGTATGGACAACAGAGGCATAGATAATACCGGAGTTCATGCGATCGCTAATTTGTCGGAGTTGAAGCAGAATAAAAAACTGCCTTATGAAATTAAAATCAAACTGAAAGGTTCACAGTCACTCAACTTTATTCCGTTGGGTAAAACAACCCGTGTAGATCTGAAAGCCAACTGGAATACACCGAGCTTTACCGGAAACTATCTGCCTAACAACCGGAATATTACGGAGAAGGAATTTTCCGCGCAATGGCAGGTTTTAAACTTGAACCGGAATTATTCGCAGGTGATGGCTGACTACAACACCTCGAACATCAAAGATATTGAAAACTCCAGTTTCGGTGTGAATTTCAAAATTCCGGTGGAACAGTACCAGCAGTCCATGCGCTCCGCAAAGTATGCCATTCTGATTATCCTACTGACTTTCGGAGTGATCTTCTTCACTGAAATCATGAACAAGACCCGTATTCATGCTTTGCAGTATTTATTGGTAGGGCTGGCTCTCTGTCTATTCTACAGCCTGCTCCTCTCCTTCTCCGAGCACGTCGGTTTCAACCCGGCCTATTTGTTATCTTCTGCACTGACTATTATACTGGTAGGTGGATATATGTTCGGAATCACCAAGAAAAAGAAACCGTCATTAATCATGTCCGGTTTGTTGGCTATACTCTATATTTACATCTTTGTTCTTATTCAGCTGGAGACTTTCGCATTATTGGCAGGCAGCTTAGGACTGTTTATCATTCTGGCAATAGTGATGTATTTTTCAAAGAAAATAGACTGGTTTAATGAATAATCGGCTTTTCTTCTGAAACACTTGACAAATGGCTTTTTATTTTGTATCTTTGAGAAAATAAAAGCAATAAGAGAAATGAAAAATATAGGAAAAATAGAGACATAAAGCACCTTTAAACTGATACATTTTAGTGTTAGTACAGATATATCATAGGGCAATGATCTAACGATCATTGCCCTATGATATATCTGTACTTAATTCATTCTATAGAATCTCTAAAAATGCTCAAAATAGTTTTTAATAAACTCTGATACCGTTTATAATAAACTATCAAAAAGTTTATTATAAACCGAAAGTACGCTTATTAAGAACGTAGTCTTTAATTGTAAAAAATAAGAAACACGTTTTCATACAATAGGAGGCTATAAATAAGCGGTTCATTCATACAGTAACATAAACAAACAAAATTCTTTATTTCATCCAAACGATTGAACTTCCTTCACTCACTACACACTAAAATGTTTTCTTCAAATATATCATATCCACCAACTGCACACCATCCTCATACATCGAATGATCGTAGTTGTCAGTAAAGAAATTCTTTATCCGGTGAGAAATCACAAAACCACAGTGTTCATAGAAAGATCTGGAAGAAGGTACATCTCCTGTGCCCACCAACATTTCAGAGCACTTCCCCTGATAATATTCAAATAAGAACTCTATTAAACGTTTTCCGTACCCCTGTCGTTGGAAGAAAGGAACAGTAGCAATATTCTTGATTTCATAAATACCTTCCCCTTCACGAGTCACTACACAAAGAGCTTTCAATCCGTTATCATAAAGAACGAACATATCGCCGCGCTCCAAATACCGGTCAATCATACTTTCCTGTTCATCAGCCAAGAGTAATAATTCGAGAAATTCTTTTTTATCTGAAGTTACTAGCTTTATCTCCATATTATCTATTTTATCATAAAATAAAAATGTTACCGACTCATTTGTCTATGGTCCAAAATAGTATCCATATTCTCCAAAGCCCATCCCACCAGTCCTTCAATATGAGGAATCAAAGTGCCACCCGTATCTGTCAGACAATACTCCACACGGGGAGGTACTTCAGCATATACTTTCCGTTCAACCAATCCATCTGATTCCAGAGTACGCAATGTTACAGTCAACATTCTTTGTGAAACATCTTCTATCGTTTTATGAATATCACTAAAACGCATGGTGCCGTTTGCGTTCAGCGTAATAAGCACCAGCATCGACCACTTGTCTCCCAAGCGGCTAAGCACATCTCTTATCGGACAATTTCCTATCGGATGAAAGTTTTTCATTCTTTAACGTTTTGTATTTTATTGAGTTCCAACAATAGTTACCTCTATGTAACCTCCTTATTTTCAAGTACGTTATTGCATTTCTCAAACTAGAAAGATACATTTGCATCACAAAAGTAATAAACTTACTAATAATAACTATTGTTTCATTTAAATAATTATGATTATGGCAAAGAAAGTTGCAGTTTTAGCAGTGAATCCGGTAAATGGTTGTGGATTATTCCAATATTTGGAAGCGTTTTTCGAGAATGGCATTTCATATAAAGTATTTGCCGTATCGGATACGAAGGAGATTAAAACAAATTCAGGAATCAGCCTGACAGCAGACGATGTGATCGCTAATTTGAAGGGACACGAAGATGAATTCGATGCACTCGTTTTCTCTTGTGGGGATGCAGTACCTGTATTTCAGCAGAATGCCGATAAACCCTATAACGTAGATTTGATGCAAGTCATTAAAACTTTCGGAGATAAAGGGAAAATGATGATCGGACATTGTGCCGGTGCAATGATGTTTGACTTTACCGGAATTACCAAAGGGAAGAAAGTAGCAGTTCACCCATTAGCTAAACCAGCTATTCAAAACGGAACAGCTACCGATAAGAAATCAGAGATAGATGGCAACTTTTTTACTGCTCAAGATGAAAACACCATTTGGACAATGATGCCACAGGTTATCGAAGCATTAAAATAATGTTCGCAACGTAGATATAAAACAATAAATATAAACATTATTATATTAATCTACGCATCCGAAGATGAAAAAGCACGTTCCTTTAAAAGCAACAGTGTGTTTCTCGGTGTACAACGGGTCGTTTCTTTTAAAGGAACGCCCCGTTGGTTTTAAAGGAAAAATGCACATTTATGGCGCATTAATAATCAATCACTTACAGATTCAAAAAATTCAAAGACCGACTAACTTCCCCAATCATTATTCAATTCAATAAATCCGTATAAGCGTCCACTCCTTTATTTCTCAAATGATTATTGTTAGTTAACTAAAATCCAAGAGAAATATCATATATCACATTCTCTTTTCGTACCAAAAAAAAGAAAAACGGAACATTACAAAAAATCTGAAACAGCGTTCATCATTTTTTAAAAGTCCGTATATTAGCAGCTTGAAGACTTGAAAGAGATAAACAGCATACTCCTTCCGAGTTTAAATAACCAAACAAGATGCCTAAAACAATATGATTAGAGAAAGAGAGAATTACAATGCATTTTTACTTCATTTTTTAGAAAGACTGAATAGCTGTGACTCTATTGAGAAAAAAATCACAGAATCACTTACGGATATTTGCGAATACTATGGCTTTAAAAGAGGATTCATTTATCAAACTGACGGATTTCGCTACTTCTATCTAAAGGAAACTGTCGGAAATAACGACAACGTTTTGCGACAACGTTTTGAAATCAGCGAAATGACCAATCAACATGTTGTCCGTGCAAATGGAAAGAACAAACCTTTTTATGCTTGCAGAAACCAAAATACTTCTTGGGATGATGTAGACATCGTGGATTTCTATAAAGTCGATTCATTACTAATCCGGCAAATTCAAGACTCCGAAGGAAAAATTATCGGATTCATCGGATTTGGAGACAGAGAACATGCAATATCTTTCACCGATGAAGAACTGCAAATGATTCATCTCATTTTAGGCTCCCTCTCCAAGGAAATAGCAGTGCGGGAATATAAAGAAAGAGAAGTACGGGCGAGCAAGACGTTAAGCAGCATCATGAATAATATGGGGGTTGACATCTACGTAAACTCTTTTGATTCCCATGATATGCTATATGCCAATGAATCTATGGCCGCTCCTTATGGAGGTATCGAACACTTTGAAGGAAAAAAATGCTGGCAGGCTCTATATAAAGATAAAACCGGAGAATGTGAGTTTTGTCCTAAGAAACATTTGATAGATGAAAACGGGCTGCCAACCAAGGTATATTCCTGGGATTACCAACGCCCGTTCGACAAATGTTGGTTCCGGGTATTCAGTGCAGCATTTGCCTGGATAGACGGACAGATGGCACACGTGATTACCAGCGTTGATATTGACCACCAAAAAACAATAGAAGAAGAACTAAGGATAGCCAAAGAAAAAGCGGAAAACCTGGACCGCTTAAAATCAGCCTTCCTCGCCAATATGAGTCATGAAATCCGTACTCCGCTCAATGCGATTGTCGGCTTTGCCAGTTTACTGGTCGAATCGGATGACAAAAAGGAACGTCAGGATTATGTCGATATCATGCAAGAAAACACCGAACTTCTTTTACAACTGATATCCGACATTCTCGACTTATCAAAAATAGAAGCCGGAACACTCGACTTCACCATGGATTATCTGGACATTAAGAGCTTCTGTGAAGATATTATACGCAATTATGATATAAAAGAAGATAAGCCGGTACCAGTTTTACTAGCCCCCACCCTACCCAATTTTTATATCTATACTGACAAGAAACGCCTGATGCAGGTTATCACAAACTTTATCAACAATGCCCTCAAATTTACAAATAAGGGACAGATTCTTCTTGAATATCATCTGAAAGAAGATACCTGTGAAATTGAATTTTCCGTAGCTGATACAGGAATGGGGATTGAACCGGACAAAGTAGACCGGGTATTCGACCGCTTTGTGAAACTCAATTCATTCTCAAAAGGCACAGGCTTAGGGCTGTCTATTTGCAGGAGCATTATCGAACATCTCGGCGGCACTATTGGAGTGGAATCCGAGATGGGAACCGGCTCGCGTTTTTGGTTTACTCATCCCTACCAAAGCGTACCCCTATAAAATTGAATAAAAAGCCCGTTAATCAGAAAAAGACCTGAAGTCTTTTTTTCATTCATTTTTTATGGTCAAAATCAAGTTTAATTCATTTATTATTAATACTTTTGCCAATGCATAAACTTAATAAGCCACCAGAAAATTAAATTAAAAATGACAACTCTTTTTCAAACCAAAATAATTAACTCATATATAATAAAATTATTTTTGTCTTTCTGTCTATTAGCTTTTTCCTACATATCACCGATTCTAGCTCAAAAAAATTCAGTGAACTCGTCAAATTATCTTTTAATCATTAATTCATATACAGAAGCAGCTCCCTGGAGCTTCAGAATGATTTCAGCCATTACCGAATATGCCCAGAATTCGCCTCAATTAGCACTCTATACCGAACACATGAACATGCTAATGATGGACACAGACTCCACTTTAAATGAATTCAGACAGACAGTTCTGGAAAAATACAAGCAGCATTCCCCACGTATGTTGATATTACTCGGAAACTCCAGCATGATATTACGGGACGACTTCAGAAAGATGTGGGGAAATATTCCGATTATACTATGTGCTGAAGAAGATTACATCGGCCCGAAGGAATTTTATCTCCAAAAGAAGCCTGTTGAGTTGACTGCAAGAACCCCGATTGCAGATATGGCGCAGCCTTACAATCTCACTTTCCTACATTCCAATTTCTATATTAAAGAAAATATAGACCTGATTTGCCGAATGACTCCCGATATTAAAAATTTCATATTTATCGGTGATGAACGGCAAAACAACCAGACTTACAATATGGTTATCAAACAAGAATTGAAAAAGAGCCATCCCGACATCAATTATCAATTCATATCGCCCCGGAAGATGCAAACCAATCATTTGCTGGACACCCTTTACACCGTTGATCCTAAAACAACAGGAATACTTTTCTCTTCATGGTTTTACAAACACACCTTTGCCGGCAACACCTCGCTAGTTACAAATTCACACCTGTTAGTCTCAACGACTTCCGCACCTCTGTTCAGCCTTGGGATGATGACAATCAAGGACAACGCAGGAGGAATAATTGGCGGATACATCTACGATCAACATGCATACAGCCAGAAAATCATACAAACGATCCAATCAATATTGAATGGCAAACAAGCATCCGAGATACCTTTTTACGAGCCTTCAGATGCCGCTCCGACTATCAACTACAATGTTTTGCTACGTAAAGGAATGTCGCCATACTTATGTCCCCCGGGCACTATTTTCTTTAACAAGCCGCCTACGTTTTGGGAACAGTACGGATACTTTATTTTAGGAACCATAGTCTGCTTCATACTGCTTGCCCTATTCTTCCAATACCGCATCAGTCATCTGAATAAGCTCAAGAAAATACAACAGAAAGAGATTGACACAATGACTTCTTACAAAAACCTGATTAACAATATGCCTATATTGTATATGCAAGAAGAGTTAATCATGAATGAAGAAGGCACTCCGATAGAACTTGTATACCGGAATGTCAACGCTCATTTCGAGAAAAGTTTCTTCCGTAAAGAAGATGTAGTAGGCAAGAAAGCCAGTGAAATATTCCCTGAATCCATGCCGGAGTTCCTGCATTTCACCAAAATGTCACTTGCGGAAAACAAGGCTATCACTTTCCCCTATTATTTCAAACAGATAGACACCTTCTATGATGTAGTACTAAAAGGAACTCACCACAACAATATTGTCGATATTTTCTGCCTGGACAGCACCGAACTACACAAAGCACAACAAAAACTAAGTGCTACCAACAATAAACTGGCAATGGCACTGGACGTAGCCAATATCGTGCCTTGGAAATGGGATTTGCGAAGCAAAACCATACTTTGCGACATCAATAGGCCTATTGAGCTTAGCACAAACGATAAAGACGTGAATGAAGAACAATTGGCAGTGCCCGATTCCCAATATTTCTCAAAGATATTCAAAGAAGACCGTAAACGGGTAGAAAAAGCCTATGATGACCTGATAGAAGGGCGATCGGATAAAGTCAGGGAAGAATACCGGGTTATCAATGTACAGAATAACATTCACAGAATCGAATGGGTGGAAGCTCAAGCCGCTGTAGAGACCCGTGACGAAAACGGCAAGCCGCTCACCCTGGTCGGTTCTTCACAAGTCATCACCACACGGAAAAAGATGGAAATGGAATTGACCACAGCCAGAGACCGGGCAGAAGAATCCAATCGTCTGAAGTCTGCCTTCCTCGCCAATATGAGCCATGAAATCCGTACTCCCCTCAACGCTATTGTCGGTTTCTCCGGCATATTGGCTTCAACAGACGAGGAAGAGGAAAAGCAGGAATATGTGAGCATCATTGAAAACAATAATACCTTGTTATTACAATTAATCAGCGACATTCTTGATTTATCAAAGATTGAAGCCGGAACATTGGAATTTCAATATTCCAACATAGACTTGAACAAAATGCTGAACGAGTTAACGAGCTCATTACAATTAAAAATAAAATCTGAAAAAGTACAGCTAACCTGCCATCTGGCAGAGAAAAATTGCTTTATCCATACAGAGAAGAACAGGCTGTCACAATTGCTCATCAACCTGATAAGTAATGCCATCAAATTCACCACTGAAGGATACATTCGTTTTGGCTATGAACTCCGCGGCAAAGAGATCTATTTTTATGTCAGCGATACTGGCTGTGGCATTCCCAAAGACAAGCAAAAGAGCATTTTCGGACGCTTCGTCAAATTAAATAGTTTCGAACAAGGCACTGGCCTGGGACTTTCTATCTGCCAGACTCTGGTAGAACACATGGGAGGTACCATCGGAGTAGACTCGGAAGAGGGCAAAGGCTCAACATTCTGGTTCACGCTGCCATATAAAGCCGCAATAGCCGTAGAAGAAAGCATAAAAAAAGAGGAAATTCAGCCGATAAGTATAGAAAAAAACAAGTTTACCATTCTGATTGCCGAGGATAATGAAAGTAACTACAAACTGTTCGCATCCATACTAAAGGGAGAGTATCAATTAATTCATGACTGGGATGGACAAGAGGCGGTGGAAATGTTCAAGCAATATAATCCGCAGATTATATTGATGGACATCAATATGCCGGTCATGGACGGTTACGAGGCAACTAAAGAAATACGCAAATATTCTGCCAAGGTACCTATTATCGCCATTACGGCTTTTGCCTATGCTTCGGATGAACAACGGGTGATGGAAAGCGGTTTTGACGGCTATATGCCTAAACCTATCAATGCCCGCCTGTTGAAAGCACAACTGACGGAAATCATGCAGAAGCGTATTATTTTACTTTAAGAGACAGAGAACCAAAAGCAAAAAACGAATATCTACATATTCCATTTATGACTGAAGAAAAAATACATAAAAACCGCACCGGAAGTTGGTGGGCATTAAGTCCGTTGCTCGTATTCTTATGCCTTTACCTGGTAACTTCCATTCTTGTCAACGACTTTTATAAAGTGCCTATCACGGTGGCTTTCCTTGTTTCTTCCTGCTACGCCATTGCTATTACCAAAGGATTGAAACTAGACCAACGCATCTATCAGTTCTCCGTGGGAGCTGCCAATAAAAATATCCTCCTGATGATATGGATATTCATTCTTGCCGGAGCCTTTGCTCATAGTGCGAAACAAATGGGAGCAATCGATGCCACTGTCAATCTGACACTGCATATTCTGCCGGATAACCTGTTACTGGCAGGCATCTTCATTGCCGCCTGTTTCATCTCTTTATCCATCGGAACCAGCGTAGGAACTATCGTCGCCCTTACTCCCGTTGCCGTAGGACTGGCAGAAAAGACAGAAATAGCTCTCCCCTTTATGGTAGCCGTCGTAGTAGGCGGTTCTTTTTTCGGAGACAACTTATCTTTTATCTCCGACACCACCATCGCTTCGACAAAAACCCAGGAATGTGTAATGCGCGATAAATTCCGTGTAAATTCTATGATTGTCGTCCCGGCAGCCATCATTGTGTTGGGAATTTACATATTTCAGGGACTATTCATTACCGCTCCCGCCCAAACACAGACCATTGAATGGATCAAAGTTATACCTTATATAATAGTATTAGGAACAGCCATTGCCGGAATGAACGTGATGCTCGTACTCATAATAGGTATATTGACAAGTGGCATCATTGGCATCGCGACCGGCAGCTTTGGAATTTTCGACTGGTTTGGTGCCATGGGAATGGGAATTACAGGAATGGGAGAACTGATTATTATCACTCTATTGGCCGGAGGGATGCTCGAAACCATCCGTTATAACGGTGGTATCGATTTCATTATCCGGAAACTCACCCGCCACGTCAATGGTAAAAGAGGAGCCGAACTAAGCATTGCCGCCCTGGTAAGTATCGCCAACTTATGTACAGCCAACAACACGATTGCCATTATAACAACAGGACCGATTGCCAAAGATATTGCCGTGAAATTCCATCTCGACCGAAGAAAAACAGCCAGTATCCTCGATACTTTCTCCTGCCTGATACAAGGGATTATTCCATACGGAGCGCAGATGCTGATTGCAGCGGGACTTGCCAGTATCTCCCCCATCAGTATCATCGGAAATCTCTACTATCCGTTTACAATGGGAGCATGCGCCCTGCTAGCAATTTTGTTCCGCTATCCGAAACGGTATTCGTAAAAAAGATGCGAAATGTTTGTCAATCAAAAGAAAAGCCGTATCTTTGTGCCCGCTATTACGAGATAATAGTATAATTCAAATCAATCATTAAAAACAATTATTTAAAATGGCAACTAGAATCAGATTGCAGAGACACGGACGTAAAAGTTACGCGTTCTATTCAATTGTAATTGCAGACAGCAGAGCACCACGTGATGGTAAATTTATTGAGAAGATTGGTACTTACAACCCTAACACCAATCCTGCTACAGTAGATTTGAATTTCGACGCTGCATTGGCATGGGTACTGAAAGGTGCACAACCAAGTGACACTGTACGTAACATTCTTTCTCGTGAAGGAGTTTACATGAAGAAACATCTTCTGGGCGGTGTAGCAAAAGGCGCATTCGGAGAAGCAGAAGCTGAAGCTAAATTCGAAGCTTGGAAAAACAACAAACAGTCAGGTTTGGCTACTTTGAAGGCTAAACAAGACGAAGCTAAGAAAGCTGAAGCAAAAGCACGTCTGGAAGCAGAAAAGAAGATCAACGAAGTGAAAGCAAAAGCACTCGCTGAAAAGAAAGCTGCTGAAGCTGCTGAAAAAGCTGCTGCTGAAGCACCTGCAGAGGAAGCTGCAGCTCCGGCTGAAGAAGCTCCTGCAACAGAAGCTGCTGCTGAATAAATTTCAGCAGATTCCGAACAAGAAATCAGGAAAAGCTATAAATCCTCTCCGGTCCGCCGGAGGGGATTTTTTTATTGTTTTCTGCTATAAAACATATCAAATTATTTATTCCGTTCAGAATAAAATGCCTTTCTTTGCATCAGCATAGTTCAGCATAGTGTTATTTATTTTTCGAATATGAAACGAATTGATAAAAAGGCAACATTCGGACAACAGGCAAGCAAGGTTACGCAACTAGCGGACGCACTTAGCCAGGCGATTTCCAGAAAAGAATTTCTTGAAGGAGATTCTTTGCCTTCCATCAATCAGTTGAGTGCTCAATACGGAGTATCACGCGACACCGTTTTCAAGGCTTTCCTTGATTTACGCGAACGAGGCTTGATCGACTCCACTCCCGGCAAGGGTTATTATGTGACGAGCCAGGTGACCAATGTCTTATTGCTGCTCGACCAATATACTCCTTTCAAAGAAGCCTTATATAACAGTTTCGTCAGACATCTGCCTATCAACTATAAGGTAGACTTATTATTTCATCAATACAACGAACGGTTGTTCAATACGATCCTCCGGGAATCCATCGGGAAATACAACAAATACATCGTGATGAATTTCGATAACGAAAAATTCAGCACTGTTCTCAATAAAATTAATCCTTCAAGATTACTACTCCTTGATTTCGGCAAATTCGAAAAAGAAAAGTATTCATATATCTGCCAGGATTTTGATGAATTTTTCTATCAGGCATTGAATCTGCTCAAGGAAAGATTGAAGAACTATCACCAGCTCGTTTTTTTGTTTCCCAAAAGCCTGAAACATCCCCAAAGCAGTAAGGTGTATTTTACCCGTTTCTGTCAGGAGCAAGGATTCCTCTGTGAAATACAGGAGGATATTGAGAATCTGATCGTACGTAAGGGAGTTGCCTATATCGCCATCAAGCAACAAGATGTAGTAAAAGTGGTGAAACAAGGAAGATTGGAAGGGCTGAAATGCGGAAAAGATTTCGGTCTGTTAGCGTATAATGATATTCCTTCCTACGAAGTGATTGACGAAGGAATAACCTCATTGAGTATTGATTGGGAAATGATGGGAAACGAAGCGGCCAATTTCGTTCTTAATAATGTACCGGTTCAGAAGTTCTTACCAACGGAAGTAAGGCTTCGAAAGTCACTTTAATTTTTTTTTTGCGAAGACATCAGCACAGTTCAGCACAGATATTAATTAATCCTTTAATAGATAGAAACCATGAAAAAGTATCCGAAAATCGGGATTCGTCCCACAATCGATGGTCGCCAGGGTGGCGTTCGCGAAAGCCTTGAAGAGAAAACAATGAATTTAGCAAAAGCAGTAGCCGAGTTAATCAGCAGCAACCTGAAAAACGGTGATGGCAGTCCGGTAGAATGTGTTATAGCCGATAGCACGATCGGACGCGTAGCCGAAAGTGCCGCTTGTGCGGAAAAGTTTGAAAGAGAAGGGGTCGGCTCTACCATTACCGTCACTTCTTGCTGGTGCTATGGTGCTGAAACGATGGATATGAACCCGCATTATCCGAAAGCTGTCTGGGGATTCAACGGCACAGAACGTCCGGGAGCTGTATACCTTGCTGCCGTACTTGCCGGACACGCACAAAAAGGCCTTCCCGCATTCGGTATCTACGGACGCGACGTTCAAGATCTGGACGATAATACAATCCCTGAAGATGTATCGGAAAAGATTCTTCGTTTTGCACGCGCTGCACAGGCAGTAGCTACGATGAGAGGCAAATCTTACCTGTCAATGGGTAGTGTATCTATGGGTATCGCCGGTTCTATCGTTAATCCTGATTTCTTCCAAGAGTATTTGGGAATGCGTAATGAGTCAATAGACCTCACAGAAATCATCCGTCGAATGGACGAAGGCATCTATGACCACGAAGAATACGCCAAAGCCATGGCCTGGACTGAAAAAAATTGCAAGACAAACGAAGGTGAAGACTTCAAGAACCGTCCTGAAAAACGTAAAACCCGTGAACAGAAAGATGCTGATTGGGAATTCATTGTAAAGATGACGATTATCATGCGCGACTTGATGACCGGAAATCCCAAATTGAAAGAAATGGGATTCAAGGAAGAGGCCTTGGGACATAATGCCATTGCAGCCGGTTTCCAAGGACAACGCCAATGGACAGACTTCTATCCTAACGGTGACTATCCGGAAGCTTTACTCAATACCTCTTTTGACTGGAATGGTATCCGTGAAGCATTTGTGGTAGCTACCGAAAATGATGCCTGCAACGGTGTAGCCATGTTGTTCGGACATCTATTGACCAACCGTGCACAAATATTCTCCGACGTACGTACTTACTGGAGTCCTGAAGCCGTGAAACGTGTAACCGGCAAAGAGTTGAGCGGATTGGCAGCAAACGGTATCATCCATCTTATCAATTCCGGTGCAACGACTCTCGACGGTTCCGGCCAATCATTAGACGCAGCAGGCAATCCGGTTATGAAAGAACCATGGAACCTGACGGACGCTGATGTAGAGAACTGTCTCAAAGCAACGACCTGGTATCCGGCAGACCGTGACTACTTCCGTGGGGGTGGCTTCTCGTCCAACTTCCTGTCAAAAGGCGGAATGCCTGTTACCATGATGCGCCTCAACCTGATTAAAGGCTTAGGCCCTGTCCTGCAAATCGCAGAAGGTTGGACAGTGGAAATTGATCCGGAAATCCATCAGAAACTCAATATGCGTACAGACCCGACATGGCCTACCACCTGGTTTGTGCCCCGTTTGTGTGATAAACCGGCTTTCAAAGACGTATATTCAGTCATGAATAACTGGGGAGCCAATCATGGCGCCATCAGCTATGGACACATCGGCCAGGACTTAATCACTCTTGCTTCCATGCTCCGCATCCCGGTATGCATGCACAATGTAGAAGAAGATCAGATGTTCCGCCCGGCTGCCTGGAATGCTTTCGGCATGGACAAAGAAGGATCAGATTACAGAGCTTGTGCAACTTATGGTCCTATTTATAAATAAACAAGTTTTTTTCGTCCTGTATAAATAAATATTTTAACTTTGCCGTTCGTAGGGACGGGGTCCCCCACCCGACACATAACAAATGTCGGGATAGCCCCGCCCCCTACAGCGACTTAAATAAGTAAGACTATGATTACTAACGAACATATTGAACAGTTCATTGCACAAGCACATCGTTACGGGGATGCAAAGTTAATGCTTTGCAGCAGCGGTAACCTTTCCTGGAGAATCGGCGAAGAAGCATTGATTTCCGGTACGGGTTCCTGGGTTCCCACACTTGGCAAAGAAAAGGTTTCAATCTGCCATATTGCCAGCGGCATTCCTGCCAATGGTGTAAAACCCTCTATGGAAAGTACATTCCATTTGGGTATTCTCCGTGAACGTCCGGACGTCAATGTCGTTCTCCATTTCCAATCGGAATATGCCACCGCTGTCTCCTGCATGAAGAACAAGCCGGCAAATTTCAACGTAACAGCAGAAATTCCTTGCCATGTAGGTTCAGAAATACCTGTGATTCCGTATTATCGTCCCGGCTCACCGGAACTGGCGAAAGCCGTGGTAGAAGCCATGCAAAAGCATAACTCGGTTTTACTGACCAACCACGGACAAGTGGTGTGCGGAAAAGACTTCGACCAAGTATATGAACGGGCTACTTTTTTCGAAATGGCTTGTCGCATCATTGTTCAATCCGGCGGTGATTATTCAGTGCTCACACCGGCAGAAATTGAAGACCTGGAAATCTACGTATTAGGAAAGAAAACCAACTAATATCCAGGCATATTACCATGAAAGATACCATCAAACACACTTATTTAGCAGCAGACTTCGGAGGCGGCAGCGGGCGAATCATCGTCGGCTTTCTTCTTAACGGCAGGCTGGAATTGGAAGAGATATACCGCTTCTCCAACCGGCAGGTCAAACTAGGCAATCATATTTACTGGGACTTCCCGGCTCTGTTCGAAGATATGAAAACCGGACTAAAACTGGCTGCACAAAAAGGATATGCCGTAAAAGGTATTGGTATTGACACTTGGGGAGTGGATTTCGGACTGATTGACAAACATGGAAACCTATTAGGAAATCCAGTCTGTTACCGGGATGCAAGAACAGAGGGAATGCCGGCAGAAGTATTCAAGTGCATGGATGAACATCGACATTATGCCGAAACCGGTATTCAGGTGATGCCTATCAATACGCTGTTTCAACTTTACAGCATGAAGCAAAATCAAGATGCACAGTTGGAAGTTGCCCGGCAACTTTTATTCATGCCCGATCTCTTCAGTTATTTCCTGACAGGGGTAGCCAATAATGAATATTGTATCGCCTCCACCTCTGAATTACTCAACGCCAAATCACGCAACTGGTCATTCGATACCATACATAGCTTAGGTCTTCCCGAACATCTGTTCGGTAAAATCATTCTTCCCGGAACAATCAGAGGCACTCTGAAAGAGGATATTGCACGCGAAACCGGACTGGGTGCCGTAGACGTTATTGCCGTAGGTTCACATGATACAGCCAGTGCCGTAGCTGCTGTTCCTGCTGCAGAAAGTCCTATCGCTTTCCTTAGTTCCGGCACTTGGTCGTTACTGGGAGTTGAAGTGGACGAACCCATATTAACGGAAGAAGCAAGAAAAGCTCAATTCACCAATGAAGGAGGTGTAGACGGCAAAATCCGTTTCCTCCAGAATATAACAGGATTATGGATTCTGCAACGCTTGATGAGCGAGTGGAAAGCGTGTGGCGAGGAACAAGATTATGATATAATCATCCCGCAAGCAGCCGAAGCCGAGATTGATACAATCATCCCTGTAGACGACACCATATTCATGAATCCAGAAAATATGAAGAACGCGCTTATTCATTATTGCCGGAATCATGCTTTGCAAATTCCCCAAAACAAGGCAGAGACTGTACGATGTGTGCTCCAGTCATTAGCTTTCAGATATCGGCTGGCTGTGGAACAGCTCAACCGTTGCCTCCCCGCTCCAATCCGTCAGTTAAATATCATCGGAGGAGGATCACAAAATAAGTTGCTCAACCAACTGACAGCTGACGAACTCGGTATTCCTGTTTATGCAGGTCCGGTGGAAGCCACTGCAATGGGAAACATCCTGACGCAGGCAATGGCTAAAGGAGAAATTGCCGATCTTCGTGAATTGCGGGAAATTGTCACTCGCAGCGTTACACCACAAGTATATTATCCTAAAAAATAAAAGTATATGGAAACATCTAAAACCGGTTATCAGGTTCAATCTTATGACGTTCCCGTCAAACGATATTGCCAAACCCTTGATTTACGCGATTCTCCGGAACTAATCGCCGAATATCGGAAAAGACATAGCCAGGCGGAAGCATGGCCGGAAATTCTTGCCGGTATCCGGGAAGTTGGCATCCTGGAAATGGAAATTTATATCCTGGGAACCCGACTGTTTATGATCGTCGAAACTCCCCTTGATTTTGACTGGGACACGGCAATGGAACGCCTGAACACCCTTCCCCGCCAACAAGAGTGGGAAGAATATATGGCTATCTTCCAACAAGCCGCACCCGGAATGAGTTCCGCAGAGAAATGGAAACCGATGGAAAGAATGTTCCATTTGTATAATACTTAAAAAAATACCAGAAACAACCATGAAACACACCAAGCAGTCCATCATTTCGAAAGATGGCATCAGTTATCTTATACCTTTTATTCTCATTACCTCCTGTTTTGCGTTATGGGGATTTGCCAATGACATTACCAATCCGATGGTAAAGGCATTCTCTAAAATCTTCCGGATGAGTGCCACCGACGGGGCATTGGTACAGGTTGCCTTCTATGGAGGCTACTTTGCAATGGCTTTCCCGGCTGCCATCTTCATCCGCAAATATTCCTACAAAGCAGGTGTTTTGTTAGGACTGGGTATGTATGCTTTCGGAGCCTTCTTATTCTTCCCCGCCAAAATGACGGGTGAGTACTATCCGTTTCTGATTGCTTATTTTATTCTGACCTGCGGATTATCTTTCCTCGAAACAAGCTGTAATCCGTATATTCTTTCCATGGGAACGGAAGAAACAGCTACCCGGCGATTGAACCTTGCACAGTCTTTCAACCCGATGGGGTCACTTCTCGGAATGTATGTAGCCATGCAGTTCATTCAAGCGAAATTGCATCCGATGTGTACCGAAGACCGCGCATTGCTTAACGACAGCGAATTTCAAGCAATCAAAGAAAGCGACCTTAGCGTCCTGATTGCTCCTTATCTCATTATCGGACTGATTATCGTAGCCATGTTGCTTCTGATACGATTCGTCAAGATGCCTAAGAATGGAGATCAGAATCATAGAATAGACTTCTTCCCTACACTGAAACGTATTTTCACCCAAACGCGTTATCGTGAAGGTGTGATTGCCCAATTTTTCTATGTAGGTGCACAAATTATGTGCTGGACTTTCATCATTCAGTATGGAACACGCTTGTTCATGTCACAAGGTATGGACGAGAAAAGTGCGGAAGTACTATCTCAACAATATAATATCATAGCAATGGTGATATTCTGTATTAGCCGTTTTATCTGTACGTTCATTCTGCGCTATCTCAATGCGGGTAAATTGCTGATGATTCTTGCTATCTTTGGAGGTATTTTCACTTTAGGTGTAATCTTCCTTCAAAATATCTTCGGAATGTATTGTCTGGTAGCAGTATCGGCTTGTATGTCATTGATGTTCCCTACCATCTACGGTATTGCCTTGAAAGGTATGGGAGATGATGCGAAGTTCGGAGCTGCCGGCCTTATTATGGCTATCCTGGGAGGTTCTGTTCTTCCACCGCTACAGGCAAGCATCATTGATTTGGAACAAATAGCGTGGTTACCGGCTGTCAATGTTTCATTTATTCTTCCGTTCATCTGTTTTCTTGTAATTATCGGCTACGGTTACCGCACAGTGAAAAGAAACTGGTAAAATACATATCTAAAAATAGTGACGGTATCACATTGGTATACCGTCACCATCTCACTCGAATGAGGTTGTGTCAAAACGTTGGCACAACCTCTTTTATATTTTACAGTTCTGCTATATTTTCTTTTGGCTATGCTGCTTTTTCCTCATGCATTTGGCAACAAGTTGCTATATTCCAATTAT